>DATNKD010000077.1:0-34594 GCA_035603575.1 Chthoniobacterales bacterium | reverse complement strand
TTTGGAGCGAGATGCCCCGCAATGCGCGCACGATCTCTTCGCCCATCACGTAATCTTTGGTGATGTTTTCGATGTCGATGACGACCGGCCCGAGTTGTCTGACTGATTGCCGCGCGTCCATCGTTAGATCGACATCTACCCGCGATACGTTCTACTTCGTGCCTTCCTTGTCGTAAGTTACCTTTGCACCGTCCTTGAGTTTGCGGCTGATCGCGCTGTAGCTGCCGGAAATGACTTCGTCGCCGGCTTGAACTCCGGTTTTGATTTCCATGAAAGTATCGTCCGAAATTCCGGTGGTCACTTTGACCGATTGCGCTTTGCCGCCTTTTTTCAAAAACACGACCTTGGCCAGTTTTTCACGCTCTTCTCTTTGCGTGGCCTTTTCCTGGCGCTCGTTTACGTAATCGGCATTGTTGTCGCCTTTATCGCGCGCGGCCGTTTTCAATCTTTTCTTTTCGATTTCTTCCGGGCTCAAATTGCTATCGCCGGTCCGAATCGTCACCGCCTGCATCGGCACTGCGACCGCGTCTTTCACCATGTTCGTCTCGATGTCGGCCGTGCAGCTCAACCCCGGCCGCAGAAGTACATCTTCCCGCTCCAAATTAATTTTAACTTCGAAATTCGTGACTTCTTCCTGCGTGCCGCTACCGGTCGTCTTTCCGGTGTTCCCAATTTGCGCCACCGTCCCTCTGAATTTGCGATAGCCGTAAGCATCGATTTTCACGTTCGCCTTGTCACCGATTTTCACATTCGGAACGTCGTTCTCGTTAACATCGATAACCGCTTGCATGCGCGAAAGGTCGGCCACGCGCATCACTTCAGTGCCAGCAAATTGTCCGGTGGCGACGATGCGCTCGCCCAGTTTGCTGTTAAGAATCGTCACCGTTCCATTGACGGGCGAATAAACCGTCGTCTTGGAAAGCTGGTCCCGCGCCTGACTCGAGCCCGCCTGCGCCCGCTCGATTTCGTGCAATGAACTTTCGTAGGTATTTTTCGCAACGTCAGCAGCGGCCTGGGCGTTGTTGTATTCCTGAACGGAGATCGTCTTTTTGGCGTACATATCCTCGGCCCGTTTAATGTCCTGCTCGGCTTTCAACATCGTCGCCTTCTGCTGAAGATTGGTTGCTTTGGCCGAACTAATTGCAGCTTCCTGCTGCTCCAGCAGCGCCTTGTAAGAGTCCGGTTTTATTCGCACGAGCAAATCGCCTTTTTTTACGCCCATTCCGTCGGCTACCGGCAAGTCGATGATTTCACCAGCCACTTCCGGCGAGATTTTCACTTCCGTTTCCGGCTGCACTTTGCCGGTGGCGGAAACGGTCTGAAGAATCGTCTTGCGCACCGCCTTTTCGGTCGTGACCGGAATCGGCTTCTCCCGTTTCGAGAGGATAATCGAAACGATTAGCCACAGCACCAAGAAGCCGACGGCGCCCAAAATAATCTGGCGCCTGCGAGTGCTACGACGCTTCCGCTCGACTTTGGGTGCGGTTTCGGGGGCGGCTAAGGCTTGATGCATACGACTCAGGGGCGCGAAACGGTCAGAAGTAACCTTAGTTTAGACCTTTGCAAGCAAAACGCGTTCACAAGCTCGACAGTTGGATGCGGGAAACAGACCAGTTGGATTCAACGAATTTTCTTCTTCGAATTGAGCCGCACTAAGATTTGCTCAATTGCCCAGGCGGCGTGTTCTGCGATCAAGGGTTCCGAATCCAGCGCCCCTTCGCGCAAGGCCGGCAAATCTTTGCCTGTGCCAACATTTCCAAGCGCGACGCATACGTTTCGCAAAAACCCACGCCGCTTGATTCGTTTGATTGGCGAATTCCGAAACAAGTTGCGAAACTCGGTTTCATTAAGCGCCAGATAATCGCGCAAAGAAAAAGCGGTTGTCGATCTTCGCGCTGCGAACGCGGATTCACGTGAGACTTTCGCAAACCGGTTCCACGGACAGGCATCGAGACAATCGTCGCAGCCAAAAATCCGGTCGCCGATCAACGGGCGAAGCTCGAGCGGGATCGAACCTTTCAACTCAATCGTCAGATACGAAATGCAACGGCGCGCGTTTAATTTATGCGGAGCGGTGATCGCGCCTGTCGGACAAGCGTTGATGCAACGCTCGCATGTGCCGCAGCGATCTCGCGTCGGTTCGTCCGCCGGCAATTCAAGCGTCGTCAAAATTTCTGCCAGGAAGAACCACGTCCCAAGTTTTTCATCGATCAGCATCGTGCTCTTGCCGTGCCAACCAATCCCGGCCTCCGCCGCGTGATCGCGTTCCAAAACCGGGCCGGTATCGACGTAACATTTCTGTTTGCCGCCGACTTCGCGCAAGAACAGATCGATCGTCTCCAGCTTCGCCGCGATCACGTCGTGGTAATCATCGCCCCAGGCATAACGCGCGATGCGCCCTGTAGCGGCCCCGAAAGCTTTCGGGGTCGCCCGTTCACCTTGAAAATAATTCAACGCCAAAACGATTATCGATTTCGCGCCCGGCAAAATCTTTTGGGGATCGCGGCGTTTCTCCGCGCCGCGCGCCATGTATTCCATTTCGCCGTGAGCGCCTTCGCCCAACCAATCACCAAATTCATTTGCATGGGCTGGGGGAGAACACGCGGCAACGCGACACGAATCAAATCCCAACTCGCGCGCAAAATCGATAAGTCGGGCTTTAATTTCGCCGCTGGTCGACGAGTGGTTACGATGGATCTCAGCAGTCGCGATCATTTCCGGAGGCCAGCGACTTCTTCCAGCTTGCTCAAAATTGCTTCCGCAACTTCATCATGAGTCACCGTGGAGGTATCTACGCGCAGATCCGCCGCCGCCTTGTAAAGGGGTTCACGCTTCCTCAACAAATCTAAGAAAACGGCGCGAGGGTTCTCTTTTTGGAGCAAAGGCCGATCATTCCGCCGCGAAGCGCGCTCGAACAGGGCTGCCTCATCGGCCGTGACCCAGACGATTGTCCCGAGCTGTTTCAAAAGATCGACATTCTCAGCCCGAACAACAATTCCGCCGCCCGTCACGACAATCGCCGGTCTGACCGGCGCCAATGTGCGGAGGACTTCCGTTTCCGCGATCCGAAATCGCTCTTCACCGTGCCTTTCAAAAATTTGCGCGATCGGAATTCCAAATTGCGCTGCCACCATTTCATCGGTGTCGAGGCGAGCCAGCCCCGTTCGTTGTTGCAGACAACGTCCGACGGAAGATTTCCCGGCTCCCATCATTCCGATGAGGACAATCGATTTGGCCGCGATCACGTCGCAATATTGTCGCGCTGCGCGAAAGCTCCAAATCCCAAAATCCAACATCCAAAGAAACGTCAACCTCCAATACTCAACGGCTCACCTCTGTTTTGGAGCTTGATAAGTTGGAGCTTCTTTGGAGCTTGGGTATTGGAAATTTGAGTTTTGTAAAACTGACGTTATGTCGCCGCGAAAATCTTCCGTGCTGGTCGCTGTTGTAATGGGAAGCAAATCTGATTGGGAGACGATGCGCCACGCCGTCGAAACGCTCGACGAGCTCGGTGTGCGTAACGAATCGCGCGTCCTCTCAGCGCACCGTACGCCCGATGCGACCGCGGAATTCGCACGCAACGCGGCCGACCGCGGACTTCGTGTCATCATCGCCGGTGCCGGCGGCGCGGCGCATTTGGCCGGCGCGATCGCCGCGCACACTGTGCTCCCTGTGCTTGGCGTTCCGATCCAGTCCAAGCTTCAGGGCTTAGATTCGCTTTTGTCCACCGCGCAGATGCCAGGCGGAATTCCCGTCGGCACACTCGCTATTGGCGACGCGGGAGCAAAAAACGCCGCGCTGCTCGCGGCTGCAATTATCGCCACCGGTGATAAAAAGCTGCGCCAAAAACTGGAAGCATTTCGCAAGAAGCAATCCGACAGCGTTCTCTCCGCCAAACTGCCGAAGTGAAAACAGAAATTTCAACCGACCGCAAGGCGGCGGTTGAATTACTGCGCCACGGCGAAATCGTCGCGCTGCCCACGGAAACTGTTTACGGACTTGCCGCCGACGCGCTGAATCCAATCGCCGTCGCCAAGATTTTCGAAGCGAAAGGGCGTCCACGTTTTGATCCGCTCATCGTTCATCTTCCCGAGCAGGATTGGTTGAAAAAAATTGCCGACCTTCCAGCGCAAGATCGACAGTTGATTTTGCAGCTCGCGGCAAAATTCTGGCCCGGCCCGTTTACCTTGGTCTTGCCGAAGCGACAAATTGTTCCGGAAATCGTGACGGCGGGTTTGGATACGGTCGCAATTCGAATCAGCGCCCACCCGGTTTTTTTTGAGATCGCTCGCGAATTTGGAAAGCCGCTTGCGGCGCCAAGCGCGAATCGCTTTGGCCGGATCAGTCCGACGACCGCCAAGCACGTTCTCGATGAACTCGACGGACACATTCCGCTCATCATTGACGCTGGCCCGACGACGCACGGAATTGAATCAACCATCGTCGCAGTCTGCGATGGCAAGATCGACATCTTGCGGCGTGGCCCAATTACTTCGGAGCAATTGTCGGCTTTCGGTAAAGTCGGCATCGCGACCGAGCGCGAGAAAATTTCTACGCCAGGACAGTTACCGTCGCACTACGCGCCCAAAACGCCGTTGCGCATCGTCAATAATTTAAAATCGTTTGCCCCGCAGACGAACCAGCGCTGCGCATTGCTGGCATGGAATTCGATCGGAAAAGACAAACGCTTCGTCGCGATTCGGAATTTAAGCGGACGACAAGATCTCCGCGAAGCCGCCGCGAATTTGTTTCGTTACTTGCGCGAGCTCGATGAGCTCGATGTCGATCTTATCGTTGCAGAACGAGTTCCTGGTCAGGGACTCGGGGCCGCGATTTTGGATCGGCTGCAGCGCGCGTCTCACCCTTAGGCTCGAACGCGAGACATGCCTGAATGAAACCTTTGAAAAGCGGGTGCGGTTTGTTCGGTTTGCTTTGAAATTCCGGGTGGTATTGGCAGCCGACGAAATAAGGGTGATCGCGAAGTTCAATTAGCTCGGCGAGCGTGCCGTCCGGCGAGGTTCCCGAAATCACGAAGCCTTTTTCGTTCATTCGGTCGCGATATTTCATGTTGAACTCGTAGCGGTGCCGGTGCCGCTCCATCACTTCGGACTGCCCGTAAATTTTTTCGGCGAGCGTTCCTTTCACGATCTTGGTCGGCCACGTCCCCAGCCGCATGCTCGCGCCTTTGCTGTGGATTTTTTCACGCTGCTCCTCGAGCAGCGAAATCACTGGGTCCGGAGTGCCGGGATCGAACTCCGTGCTGTTCGCCTTCTCAATTCCGCAAACGTCTCGCGCGAATTCAATTGTGGCCACCTGCATGCCGAGGCAAAGGCCGAGATAGGGAATCCCATGCTCGCGCGCGTAACGGGCGGCTTTAATTTTTCCTTCCACGCCGCGCTCGCCGAAACCGCCCGGAATTAAAACGCCGGCGACATCTTTCAGCTGCGCGCCGACGCGGTCTTGCAACGATTCAGCATCAACCAGCTTCAACTCAATCCCGCAATCCTGACTCGCAGCCGCGTGAGTGAGCGATTCATAGATACTTTTGTAGGCGTCTTGCAAATGAATGTATTTCCCGACAACGGCGATCTTCACTCGTTTTTGCGGGCTGATCACGCAGTCGACAAATTTCTTCCAATTCGTCAGGTCCGGCTCCGGAGTTTTCAGGTGCAACAGATCGCAAACGAGTTTGTCCAGCCCTTCGGCGTGCAGCATCAGAGGGACTTCGTAAACCGTGTGCTCAACGTCGCGCGCCTCGATCACCGCTTTTTCCGACACGCTGCAAAACATCGACAACTTCAGGCGCAGTTCGCGGTCGATTGATTTCTCGCTCCGGCAAATCAACACCTGCGGTTGCAAACCGATCTCGCGCAGTTTCGCGACGCTTTGTTGCGTCGGTTTCGTCTTTAATTCAGCCGCGGCCTTGATGTAGGGCACGAGCGTCACGTGCACGTTTACGACATTCTCGGCGCCGACTTCGAGAATGAATTGCCGGATGGCTTCGAGGAACGGCAGACCTTCGATGTCGCCAGTCGTGCCGCCAATCTCAGTGATGACGACGTCGTATTTCGTTTCGTCGGAAATCTCGCGAATACGGTCTTTGATCTCATCGGTCACGTGCGGAATCACCTGGACCGTTTTGCCCAAGTAATCGCCGCGCCGCTCTTTTAGAATGACCGACTCGTAAACCTGACCACTGGTCAGATTGTTGTGACGCGAGAGAACGCAATTGGTGAAGCGCTCGTAATGTCCGAGATCGAGGTCGGTCTCGGCGCCGTCGTTCAGCACATAAACTTCGCCGTGCTGAAACGGATTCATCGTTCCCGGATCGACATTGAGATAGGGATCGAATTTTTGCAGAACAACGCGCAACCCGCGCGCTTCCAGCAGGGTTCCAAGCGATGCCGCGGCCAACCCTTTGCCTAACGAACTGACCACGCCGCCGGTCACGAAAATGTATTTCATCGAGGCACTCCTCGTTTTGCGCGAGCCAGCTTTTGCTCCAGCGCTTTTGCGTCAGCCGGCGTGTCTACGCCAGGCGATCCATGTTTCGTGACGAGCACATGAACCTTTACACCATTTTCGAGAGGGCGCAATTGCTCGAGCGATTCCGCGCGCTCCAACGGCGTCGGTTTCCATCTCACAAAATCAAGGAGTGCTTTGCGGCGAAAACCGTAAATGCCTTGATGCCGCAAATACTTTATCGGGATTGACCGATTGCGAGGGAAGGGGATCGCGTAGCGCGAAAAGTAAAGCGCATTGCCATTAAGATCGACAATCACTTTCACCTGGTGCGGCGATGAAGCTTCGGCCGCGTTCTCGAACGGATGCGCGGCGGTGACGATGTCGATCTTGCGATTAGAACGTAGCTCATCCACGAAGCGATCGAGCAACGCCGGCTCGAGAAGCGGTTCGTCGCCTTGGATATTAATAATGAGATCGAACTGTCTGGCTTTGCGGGCGACCTCGGCAATGCGGTCAGTCCCGCTTTGGTGCTTCGGCGAGGTCATCGCGACCTCGGATCCCCAATCGAAGGCGGCCTTGGCGATCCGCATGTCGTCGGTAGCGATGATGACTGCATCCAATTTCTTCGCGCGTCGACAGCGTTCCCATACGTGTCGAAGAAGCGCCTTGTTTGCAATCAGATGCAACGGTTTTCCCGGGAAACGCGTGGACGCCCATCGCGCTGGAATAATTCCAACCGCCTTATTCATTTGTCGCCTGTAGAATGACTTCGGCCGCGGCCGGGAGATCCTCCGCCACCCAATCGGCGCAGCTGCCGTCGGTCATTTGGTCGAAGCCGGTGCGAACGCGGATCGCGCGGACGCCGGCGTTGTGCGCGCACTCGACGTCGATCTCCTTATCGCCAATCAAGAACGAACGCCCAAGATCGACATCGTGGTCGCGCGCGGCGGCGAGGACCATTCCGGGCGCCGGTTTGCGGCATTTTGAGGGCTGCCCGGGCGCGTCCGGACAAAAATAAGTCGCGTCGATCAGGTTGTCTCCGAGCTGACGCGAAACTTCCGCCTCGACGGCGCGATATTGCTTTTCTGTGAAAAAGCAGCGGCCAATCCCGCTTTGATTCGTGATGATAATGATTTTGTATCCGGCGTTTTTGAGGCGATGCAACGTCGCAGCAGCACCGTCGAAAACCTGAACTTGTTTCGGATCGGAGCAATAATCGGCGTCGTGCATGATGGTGCCGTCGCGATCGATGAAGACGGCGGATGACTTCGCCCTAGTCGAAGTCATGTTCGAAACTCGAAACTAATTCGTCGCGCGTGACAGTTGCCGTGCCCAGTTTCCCCACGACTACGGCGCTGGCGTGATTGGCAATTTGAGCGGCTTCAAGCGGCGTCGCGTTGCAAACCAGCGCGAGCGTGAACATCGCGATGGCGGTGTCGCCGGCACCGGACACATCGAAAACATCTCGCGCCTTCGTCGGGATGTGATGAGGCCGTTTGCCTTTTTCGAAAAACATCACCCCATGTTCGCCGAGGGTGACAAGAAGATATTGCACGCCCCATTTTTGGAGCAGCGTTTTTCCGGCATGGACAAGATCGACATCTTTCTTCGGCGACAATTCGGAATCGCGGCCTGGAACTCCGGCGGCAAGAAACGCTTCCGCCCGATTTGGTTTCACCGCCGTCATTCCGCTCCAATCGATCAGATTGTGTGGATTCGGGTCGGCCGTAATGATTTTCCTGGCCGCACGGGCCTCACGCGCGATCTGCGCAACGAGTTCGCGCATGACAAAGCCTTTGCCATAATCTTCGAAGATGATCGCGTCGATATTGGCCAACTTTTTCTGGACTGCGCTCACGACCTTTCCGATCTGGGTCATTGAAGGTCGGACGATTTTTTCGCGGTCGACTCTGACCACCTGTTGATGGCGAGCAATGATCCGCGTTTTAACAATGGTCGGAAATTTTTCATCTTCGATCGTATCCGAGATGTCGATCTTGCGCTCGGCCAGCAATTGGCGCAGTTGCTCACCGCTCCGGTCTTTGCCGATCAATCCGATGACCGAAACTCGATCGAGAAATTCGCGGAGGTTGCGGGCGACGTTGGCGGCGCCGCCGGGAAAGAAACTTTCGCCCGTCACCTCGACCACCGGTACCGGCGCTTCCGGCGAGATGCGGCCGACTTTGCCCCAGACAAATTCGTCGAGCATGAGGTCGCCGATGACGAGGATGCGCTTGCCCGCAGCGCGGTCGAGAATTTGCCGGAGCCTTTTTAAGTCCATAGGGTGGACGAAATGCGATGGTCAGCGGAAAGAATAATCTGGCGTGAGAAACTCAAAATTGTTAGGTGCAGCGATTTGTGTGGGGAGGCAGTTCTGCTTACAATGACCTCATTAATCCTGAATACTAAGCCGAAATCAACAGTCGAAGCAGCCAATGATACCCTTTTCTAAAAGTTTGAAATTCAGCGCAAGCGCCCTGCTCGGGGTAGCGCTCTGCGCCCAAGCCGCCCAAGCCCCCCAACGAATCGACGTAAAAGATATGTCGAAGAAAGTCGAAAACGTCGTGGTGCCGTTGCCGAATGAGATCTTCGGCGCGCTCAATAAACTCGGCTCGGTGAATTGGCGCGAATATGTGCGCACCGAGAAAAGCAGCAACTTCACCGAGAGACCGCGGATTGCTCTGCTTCTCGGCACCGTCATTGCCGACGGCTTTATTGCCGTCCAGGCCGAAGACGCGCCCGCGGTGAAAGAGATCGGCCAGCGCGTCTTGAGTTTGTCGAAGGGGATTGGCGTTGGCAATTCGATCACGCCCCACGCGAAGGCAATCACCGAGGCGGCCGACAAGCGCAAATGGGAAAGCGTGCGCCAGGAGCTGGATCGCACTCAAAGCAGCGTCCAAGCCGCGATGAACGAAGTGCACGATGAAAAATTATCGCAGCTGGTCAGTCTCGGTGGTTGGTTGCGCGGCACTCAGGTATTGACCTCGGTGGTAACGAAACACTTCTCGGCCGATGGCGCCGAGCTGCTTCATCAACCCGACCTGCTTGTCCATTTTCAAACGCAGCTTCAAGCCATGCCGGAATTTAATCTCCCGCTCATCCGCGATATTCGGAGCGCACTCGGTGAAGTGAAACCGCTGGTCGATGTAGGCTCGTCACGAATTTCGCCGGAGTCGGTCCGGAAGATCAACGAGATCACTACCCGCCTGGATAATGGGATCGTGACGCGAGATTGAGGGCGCTCCAATGAACGGGTTCACCAAAATCGGCTTGCGGGCAAGTCTGTGCCTTCTCGTTTGTTTTACACTTCCGCGCGGCGCGGCCGGAACGGTCGACGACGCCCAATCGTTCGCGCTCCAGGCGGCAGAGCCTTACATCAAAGAAGGCTTTCAGGTCCGCGAGGATTATTGGGGCGGCGATCTCGGCTCTGGTGAGAAGAAGGCCGTGCGGCAACAATTATTCAAAGGCAACGAATATTGGTTCTGGATGGGAACTGAAGTGGAGCGCGCAAAAGTTTCCGTCCACATTTACGATTCCGAAGGAAAACTCGCCGAGCAGCCGGACAGTTGGGAAAAAGGCCATTTCGCCGCCGCCCACGTGATCCCGAAAGCGACCGGCAGCTATTTCATCATCGTCGCGGTCGAAGAGTCGCCCGAGGAACGGACGCATTGGGCGCTGGTTTATGGCTTCCGCTAAACCGCGACGCGTAGTTGTCGATCTGACGGTTGCGCAGCCGCGCCATAGCCTTTGGCGAAGGCGGGTCGATCCTTGATGAGCGAAACGCGCACTCTGCATTTCGAAAACGCCCGCCTGCTGCAATCGCTTTACGCGAACGATCTTAAACTTTTGAAAAGCATGGAAGATTCGCTCGGCGTGAAAGTCACTACCCGCGAAGGCTGGGTAAAACTCGAAGGCGAGCCGGAGAAAATCGAAAAGGCCCAGCGCGTCTTCGATCAATTGGAAGAGGCGCAAAAGAAAGGCGTGCCGATTCAGAAACACGAATTTCAATACGCGCTCAACTCAGTGAGCGAATCGCGCGAGGACAATCTCACCGACGCGGTCTCGATGAAAATCACGACCTCGCCCCGGAAGCCGCCGATTGTCGCGCGTTCGGCCGGGCAACGGAATTACGTCGAAGCGATCGACAAGCACGACATCGTTTTCGGAATTGGACCGGCCGGCACCGGCAAAACCTACCTCGCAGTCGCAATGGCTGTGTCCGCGTTGAAGAAGGACCAGGTTAGTCGAATCATTTTGACCCGACCGGCCGTTGAAGCCGGCGAAGCGCTCGGCTTTTTGCCGGGCGAACTGGAACAAAAAATCGCGCCCTACTTGCGGCCACTCTACGACGCATTGCGCGACATGCTCGAGCCGGAAGAGATCGAGCGCTCGATTGCGCGGCAAACAATTGAAGTGGCGCCGCTCGCTTACATGCGCGGCCGCACCTTGAACAACGCGTTCGTGATTCTCGATGAAGCGCAAAACACGACGACCGAGCAAATGTTCATGTTGCTGACGCGCATCGGTCCGCGTTCCAAATGCGTGATCACTGGCGACGTGACCCAGATCGATTTGCCGGCGAACAGGCGCTCCGGTGTCGTGGAAGCGTTGCAGGCCCTGAAAAACATTCCGGGAATTTCGATCGTCTATTTCAACGAGCGCGATGTGGTACGCCACGAGCTGGTCCGTTCTATTATAACCGCTTACCAGCAGCACCGATCACCCGCACCATCCTCGCGCAAATGAAAGATCGAGTCCGAGCCGGACAGGCACTAAACTGACATGTTCGATTTCCTAAGACGCAGACGACTTCTCCGGCGCGGGCTTGCCTCGAAAAAAACGAGGCGTCGCCGCACTCGCAACGAATTGCTGCGCAGTCTCGAGTCTGCGCGCTATGTCAAAGTCATCGTCCTCGCAGCGTTCATCGCCGGTCTCGCGTTCCTGATCTTCAGCGGTCAGCAGCCGGAACCGACCAAGAATTTCGTAATTGCGCTCCTCTTTTTCGCAACGGCAATCGTGCAGTTGTGGATCAATCAGCCCAGAACGTTTTCGCAGAACTCCCGCGTCTTCCTCGTTTTCGGAACGATCTTTGTCCAGCTCGCCGCGACCAAGGCCATTCTCGTTTTATCGAGCGAGCACGCGTTTAAATTTCTCACGCCGGAAATGGGCTGGTTGCTCGCGCCCTACGCGTTGGCGCCACTTATCCTCAGCGTTTTACTCGGTCGCAATCATGGTCTGTATGCTGCCGTGTTCGTCAGTCTTTGGAGTAGCGTGTTGTTCGGTAAGATCGACGCGCCGCTTCTCGTCATCAGTTTGATCAGCGGATTCACCGCCGTTTATCTCACGCTTCAAGTGCGCCGCCGCGGTCAGTTAATTCGCGCGGGTGTCGGCGTCGGCGTCGCCATTTGGCTTTCCTCGCTTAGCTTCGGCATGATTGGCCCGATCGATCTTTTTCCGCCCATGAACAACGATTGGGGGATGATTGGACTGCAAAGCGCGCTCGCGCTCGGCAACGGAATCGTCACCGCCATGATCGTGGGCGGCGCGCTCCCGATGCTCGAACATCTCTTTCAAATCACAACCGACGTTTCCTGGCTGGAACTCTCAGATCTGAATCACCCGCTGCTGCGGCGAATGACAATCGAAGCGCCTGGCACGTATCACCACAGTCTGGTGGTGGCGAATCTCGCCGAGGCCGCCGCCGAAAAAATCGGCGCCAACGCAACGCTTTGTCGTGTGTGCGCCTATTTTCACGACGTCGGCAAATTGGTGAAGCCCGAATACTTCACCGAGAACATGAATTTCGAGCGCAACCCGCACGACGATCTTGCGCCGACTATGAGCGCGCTCATCATCATCGCGCACGTCAAAGAAGGCGTCGATCTCGCGCTCACGCACGGCCTCAACAAGCAGATCGTCGACGTCATCCAGCAACATCACGGCACGTCGCTTGTTTATTATTTCTATCAGCGCGCGATCCAGCAGCAGGAAGACGCGCGCGCCGGCGGCAAGATCATGAACATTCGCGAGGAAGACATTCCCGAAGTACAGGAAGAAAGCTTTCGTTACAGCGGGCCGAAACCGCAGACGAAGGAAAGCGCGATCGTCAGCCTGGCCGACATCGTCGAAAGCGCGTCGCGGAGTTTGGGAAAGCCGACTCCGCAAAAGATCGAGCAGCTGATCAACGAACTGATCGAGGAACGCATCGCCGATGGCCAACTCGATGAATGCGATCTGACCCTGGGCGAATTGAGAATCATAGCGGAACGATTTCGTTTCACGCTCATGACCATGCTCCACACGCGAATCGCTTATCCAAAACAGGAATCGAAGTTCACGCCGAGCGACGAAGAAAAACAGCGACCGGACGTCATGGCTTCGCTCCGCAAACCCGCTTCAGCGCCGCCTGTGTCTGCGGCATAATTTCATTTCTGTCATCTCGACCGAAGTGGAGAGATCTCTTAATATTTCTGGCCGTTACGTAGCTCAGAAATATCTAGAGATTCCTCGACTCCGCTCGGAATGACAAAAACAAACAAGCTTCGCGATTACCATGCCGACACCGCCATCATTCTCGGCTCCGGCCTGAACTCACTCGTTGTCGATCCATCGAAAGATCAAATCGTTCCCTACGCCGAGTTCTCTGAAATTCCGCAGCCTTCAGTCCACGGTCACCTTGGCCGTTTTGTTCTCGGCGAGATCGAAAAGGCGAGAATCATTTTTGCGCAAGGCCGCGTTCATCTTTACGAAGGACATACCGCGCGTGACGTCACCTCGATCGTTCGCGTCCTCGCCGAAGCCGGAATTAAACAACTGATCGTCACCAACGCCGCCGGCGCATTGAATCCAAAATTCAAGTCGGGCGATTGGATGATGCTTACCGATCACATCAATCTCACCGGAACAAGTCCGCTGCTCGGCTCGGCCAAATTTTTGGATTTAACCGAAGCTTACTCGCTGCGACTGCGTGAAAAATTTCGCGCCGCCGCGCGTAAGATCGACATCGTCCTGGACGAAGGCGTTTATGCAGGCGGTGTCGGCCCGCAGTACGAGACGCCGGCCGAAGTTCGGATGCTGCAGAAACTCGGCGCCGACGCCGTCGGCATGTCCACGGTTCTCGAAGTCATCCAGGCCCGCGCTCTCGGTCTCGAAGTCGTCGGCTTCTCCTGCCTAACCAATCTCGCTGCCGGCCTTTCCAAAGAAAAACTAAATCACGGCGAAGTTCTTGAAACTGGGAAAAGAGCTGCCGCACATTTTTCGCGGTTGCTTGACGCGGCGCTTGCCTAACGACAAAGAGATAAGCCACGGCAGGGTGTCGTGGCAAATACAATGAAGTTGCTTCGCAATGGGGCCGTTGGCTTCATCGTTGGTTACACCTTTCGTGTAATCCATACGGTTAGCATGGTCATAGCGACCGCGCTGAGCAGAGACCCAATAGGCTGAATGCCGACGAAAGCGTAGTAGAAAATCTTCCAGCCAGTCCGCCCTAGCAGACGTATGCCAATATAGGAATCGTAAACCAAAGCAACATTGGCAATCGAGACGCAGATTCCAATCGCGAAGGCAACAGTGTGAGGAAAAAGGCGATCAATCCAGTGCGGATTAGGCCATATGCTCCTAGCGCGAACCCATAGATGCTGAAAAGCACCAATGAGAAGGCACACAACAATGTCACCGGTTCGACAACCGCGAGCATAGGTCTAACGAGAATTAGACGAAAATTTTCGTCTAACTCAAGAATCGTCACAGCTCCGGCGGGTGGGCGCGGGGTTCGCGGTCTTTGGCGGTGGCAGTGCTGGGTCGGGTGACAAACGGACCGCCTTCGAGTGAAGCGGCTTTGGTGAACGCGACGTCGGGCATTTCGCTAGGGAGTCCTTCCAACGGAAATTCTTTGCGCAACGGGAAGAACGGATAGCCGTCCCACATCAGGATCCGGCGCAGATCGGGATGACCTTTGAATTTGATTCCCATCATGTCGTAGATCTCGCGCTCGTGCCAATTCGCCGTCGGCCAGATGTCTGAAATGGTGTCGACCGCTTCATCTTCCGAGATTTTCAATTTTAATCGCAGATGAACGGCCAGCGTCATCGAGTAAAGCTCGTAAACAATTTCGAAGCGCGGCTCTTCGCCGAAGTTGTCGATGCTGGTGATGTCGATCAAATAATCGAATGAAAGATCGTAGCGGCAGAATTTTGCCACTTCCTTTAGATCGCTCGGGCGGATCGTATAAGTCGTCTCGCCGCGAAACTCATCTTTGTCCTGAAGCTTTGGACCGAAAAGTTTGCCTAACGAATCGAGCAATTCCTGGCCGGTCATCAGCAAGGTTGAGAGTTGAGGGTTGAGAGTTGAGCGAGAAAAAACAAAAACGTTGTCATTCCGAGCGGAGCGAGGAATCTCACAGTCGAAGCGAGCGTTACGCTGAGTAGTTTGTGTGATCCACGACCTTTTGGGAGATCCCTCACGTTCGTTCGGGATGACAGGCCGCGAGATGTAATCATGCTAAGAGCTCGTTCAGTTTCTTCGTGAACTTCGGATTCTGCGCGGCGAACGATTTCTCGGCGGAAATTTTCTCCTGCAATTTTATCAGGCCGGCGAGGAGCGCTTCCGGACGCGGCGGGCAACCGGAAATGTAAACATCGACGGGAATAAGCTGATCGATTCCCTGCAAGACCGCGTAGGAGCGATACATTCCGCCGGTGGACGCGCACGCGCCCATGGCAATAACCCATTTCGGTTCCGGCATTTGTTCGTAAATCCGTTTCACAGCCAGCGCCATTTTGTAGGTAACGGTGCCGGCGACGATCATGACATCGCATTGCCGCGGCGAAAACCGCATCACTTCTGCGCCGAACCGCGCGATGTCGAACCGCGACGCGGCCGTTGCCATTAATTCAATCGCGCAACAGGCGAGACCCATCGGCATCGGCCAGAGAGAATTTTTGCGGACCCAATTGAAGGCGGCATCGAGCCGGGTAAAGATGACGTTGCCTTCGATTTTCGAGTCGTAGGCGGTCGACTGACTTTGCGGCATGCCGCAACAGTAAGATTACGCCTCGGTGGCGCAACAGAAAAGCGGCCACGGATTGACACAGATCAAACACAGATTACGGAAAGCGCAGATAGGAACTCGAAATCATCTGTGTAAATCTGTGTTCATCTGTGGCTAATTTCGGCCAGCCGAAACCTCCATGACGACCCTAATGACACGTACTCATCTCGACGAACTCGAGAACCAGAGCATTTTCATTTTTCGCGAGGCGTATCATGCGTTCAAGAACATCGCCATGCCCTGGTCGATGGGAAAAGATTCGAACGTGCTGATCTGGCTGGCGCGGAAAGCGTTTTTCGGCCGAGTGCCGTTTCCGGTTTTGCACATCGACACGACTTACGAATTTCCCGAGATGCTCGAGTTTCGGGAATGGGCAAAGAAACATCACGACCTGAACCTGATCGTGAAGATCAACACCGAAGCACGCGAACGCGGCGTCGGCTACGAGACGCACGATCCCGTCACGGTGACGCACGAATTGAAAACGGTTGCGCTCCAGCAAGTGCTCGCGGAATACAAATGGGACGCGTTGATTACCGGCATCCGGCGCGATGAAGATCCGACCCGCGCAAAAGAACGATATTTTTCACCGCGCAACGCGCAGTTCGAATGGGATTACAAAGATCAACCGCCGGAGTTCTGGGGCCAGTTCGCAACCAGCTCAGGCAAAGGCGAGCATGTGCGCATTCAACCGTTGCTTGATTGGATCGAGGTGGACGTTTGGCGTTACATCCAGCGCGAAAAGATTCCCATCCCACAAATGTATTTCTCGCGGAACGGAAAACGTTTCCGCTCGTTAGGCTGCAGTCCAATCACGCATCCGATCGAAAGCAACGCGTCGAGCATCGACGAGATCATTACTGAGCTGGAGGCAACGAAAGTGGGCGAGCGTGCCGGTCGCGCTCAGGATCATTACGAGCGTAACGCAATGCAGAAGTTGCGCGCGAAAGGCTTTCTATGATCGCTAAGGAAAGCAGGAATTCAGGAACATGTAGGATTTGGATTTGTCCTGCTTTCGAGCGTTCCTGAGATATTCCGATGCAAGAGGAGCAGCCACTCAAGATTGTTTTTGTTGGACACGTGGACCATGGTAAGTCGACGCTGATCGGGCGGATTTTGCACGACACCGATTCGTTGCCGGAAGGCAAGATCGACATGGTGAAGAAGGCGTGCGCGGCGGAAGGAATGGAATTTGAGTTCGCGTTCGTGCTCGATGCACTGCTCGAGGAGCAGAAGCAGAACGTCACCATCGACACGACCGAGATCCGTTTCAAAACCAAACGGCGCAAATACATCATCATCGACGCGCCTGGGCACAAAGAGTTTTTGAAGAACATGATCACGGGCGCGTCACGCGCCGACGCGGCCGTTCTCGTCATCGCGGCGAACGAAGGTGTCCGCGAACAAAGCCGGCGGCACGCGTATTTGCTCAGCATGCTCGGAATCAAGCAACTGATCGTCGTGATCAACAAGATGGATCTCGCCGATTTCTCAGAGAAGAAATTTGAGGAGATCGAAAGCGAATATCGAAAATTTCTCGCCGAACTCGGACTGAAAGCGCGTGTCTTTGTTCCCGCGTCAGCCAAGAATGGCGACAACGTTGCGAGCGCGAGCAAGAAAATGAAATGGCATCGCGGGCCGACGGTTCTGGAAGCGCTCGATTTGTTGGAGGCGCAAAAGCGCGATGTCGATCTTCCATTGCGGTTTTGCGTCCAGGATGTCTATCGATTCGATGACCGCCGCATTATTGCCGGCCGGATCGAGACCGAAAAACTGAGGGTGGGGGATGAACTGGTTTTTTCCCCTGCCAACAAGGCTTCGAAAGTTCAATCGATTGAAGAATGGGGTGGAAATGCCCACAGCGAAGCGATTGCCGGCGATTCAATCGGGATCACGCTGACGGAACAAATTTTCGTCGAGCGCGGCTACGTCGCGTCACATCAAACCGACACGCCCATCGAAGCAAATCGAGTTCATGCCGATGTGTTCTGGATTGTGCGCGAGCCGATGCGGGCTGGCCATCTCTACGATCTGCGTTTGGCGACGCAGGAAGTAAAATGCGAAATCGTTTCGATCGACGAAGTGATGGATTCGTCGACCCTCGAGGCAACGAAAGACAAGCGCGAACAGTTGGAACGCAATGAAGTCGGTCGCCTGACCCTTCAGACACGAAGTCCGCTGGTGATCGACAACCACGATCGCATTCCGAAGCTTGGACGCTTTGTCATCGTCGATGATGACCGGATTTGCGGCGGTGGCACAATTTTCGGTGGCGTTTACACCGATCGCACTGTTGCCAAGAGTAAAAATATTTTCTGGGTCGAAGGAAAAATCACCGCGGAAGCGAGAGCGGCGCGAACAGGTCATCGCGGCGCGGTGGTCTGGTTCACCGGATTATCCGGCGCCGGAAAATCGACAATCGCGCAAGCGCTCGAGCGCGAACTCTTCGCGCGCGGAATGCAAACGTATGTGCTCGACGGTGACAACATTCGTCACGGTTTGAATTCCAATCTCGGGTTTTCACCGGAAGACCGGGTCGAAAATATTCGTCGCGTGAGCGAAGTCGCGAAACTAATGGCCGATTCGGGTGTGGTCGCGATTACCGCATTCATTTCGCCCTATCGAATGGATCGAAGACGCGCGCGCGAGATTGCGCTCGAAGGCAATGCCGAGTTCGTGGAAGTTTTCGTGGATGCGCCGCTGGAAGTGTGCGAAGCGCGAGATCCAAAAAATCTCTACAAGAAAGCGCGTGCCGGAGAGATTCGCGAGTTTACCGGAATCGACGCACCTTATGAGCCACCCGAAGATGCCGAGATTATCGTTCACACCGATCGACAAACGGTGAACGAATCAGTCGCGACGATTCTTGAAGGGCTATTGCCGCGGCTAGAACCGGAAGAATCCAATGCGTGACGCGAAAGATGTCGATCTTACGATTCGCGCGGCGGAAGCTGCCGATGCGGAAGCGTTGGCAGACTTAATGACGCAGCTCGGTTACGAAACGCGCGCAGCCGAAATGCAGATGCGAATGGAAGCGATCCTCGCGAACAAGAATTACGCGACGTTTGTCGCAGTGAGCAAAGGCAGAGTCTGCGGAATGATCGGCACATTCACGCGTTACAGCTACGAACGTAACAGTCCTTCAGGCAGAATTCTTGCGCTGGTCGTGTCAGAAAAGATGCGCGGCTGCGGTGTTGGTTGCGCGCTCATTGCCGCCGCCGAAAAAAATCTCGCCCAAAGAAATATTCGACGCGTGGCGGTGAACACGCGGTTCGAGCGGAAGGAAGCGCACGAGTTTTATGAGAAGGCTCGCTACACGCGCAATGGCTTTCGCTTCGTGAAGGAATTGCCGATGCCGGCAGACTAGAGTCCGAGCCGGACTGGCATTAAACAGATTGCGCGAGGATCAACCCGCGACCCGGGTCGGGTAATCGATGATGCTGACGCGACTCGATTCAATCACGTCGTGGACGATTTTGCCGAGTTCGGCGGCTTCGTACGGTTTGGCGATGACGCCTCGGAACCCGAAATCCTGATAACGGCTCATTGTCGCGTCGGTGGCGTAACCGCTCGAGACAATCGCGTTCACGGTCGGATCGATCTCAATTAATTTCTTGAGCGCCTCTTTTCCGCCCATCCCGCCCGGAAGCGTAAGATCGAGTATGACGACATCGAATCGTTCGCCGGCTTGGAATTTTTCTTTGTAAATGTTTACGCCTTCGTACGCGGTGGCCGATTGCCAAACTTGGTAGCCCAGTCGCGTCAGGGTGAATTGAACCAGATTGCGAATGGCGTGTTCGTCGTCGATCACGAGGACGCGGCCGGTTCCAGATATTGCCGGAGTCGAGATTCGCGGCGCTTCAACTGGCAAGTCTTCATGCAGCGCCGCCGGCAGATAAATCGTGAAAGTCGAACCGACGTGCACTTCAGAGTCGACCGTCACGAGACCGTTGTGATTTTTGATGATGGAGTAAGCGGTGGCGAGGCCAAGCCCGTTGCCTTTTGGTTTGGTCGTGAAGTAGGGATCGAAAATCCGCTTCATGTATTTTTCCGGGATGCCCACGCCTTCGTCGCGGATCCGGACGCGGACGTAATCTCCAGGGGCAAGATCGGGGATCACTGCGTCATCGACGTCGTAGCAAAAATTCTCGCAACTGACATGGAGGGTGCCGCCGTTTGGCATCGCCTGGTCCGCATTGACGACAAGGTTCGCGATTACCTGACTGATCTGGCCGGGGTCGATTTCGGCCGGCGCGAGATCCGCCCCAAATTCAAATTCGCTGCGGTTGCGGCTGCCGCGGAGCGAAAAGCTCACCGTATCTTGAATTAATTTTCCGATCGAAGCGGCCTTCTTAATTGGCGCCCCGCCGCGAGCGAAAGTCAGAAGCTGCTGAGCGAGATCACGCGCGCGGACCGACGCATTTTTAGCGTCATCCAAACGCTGCGCCATTTCGGCACCCGGCGGAAGAAGCAAGGATGCGAGGGAAATGTTGCCGATAATCGCGGTGAGAAGGTTGTTGAAATCGTGCGCGATGCCTCCGGCGAGAAGTCCGATTTGTTCGAGCGTCTCCGCTTTACGACGCTCTGCTTCCGCGCGTTGCCGGGCAGTGATGTCGCGGAAAACGAGAACGACGCCGGCGATTTCATTTTTGTTGTCGCGAATCGGCGACGCCACCTGTTCGATGACGCGTTCGCTGCCGTCGCGTGAAGTCAGCGTGACGTTTTCGGGGAGATTGAGCAAGATCGACTGCGCCTCGCTGCGATAACCACTTTTTTGCGCTTTGGCTTGCGCGGCAAGATCGACAGTCACGTCAAAGACTGATTTGAGCGGTTGGCCGATCACTTCTTTTGAGTTCCAGCCCGTCAATTTCTCCGCTTCACTGTTCATCATAATCACTTTGCCGTTTACGTCGGTAGTGATAACGCCGTCACCGATGGCGCGAAGCGTCACCACCAGACTTTCCTTTTCAGCCGCGATCTGTTTCTCAAAGCGTTTCCGCTCGGTCACGTCGCGCACCATCGCGACGTAGTAGAGCCGCTGCTGGTCGATAATCATTTCGCTCAGCGACATTTCGATCGGGAATGCGACATGCTTGCGGGTGCGGCCGAGAGCGAGCGTGCTGCCGCCGGTGCGCCGCATGATCTCCATCCAGTTGCAAACGACCGGCTTGGCGTCGTGTTCGCTCTCGTAACGTTTCGGAACCAGCCGCGTGAAATTGTGGCCGATCATTTCGTTGTCGCGACAGCCGAACATTTTTTCCGCCGCGGGATTCATCGAGCGAATGACGCCGTTCTCATCGACGGTGATCATTCCATCGAGGATGTTCTCGATCACGGAGCGAATGTGGGTCTCGGCGCCTTCGAGCTCCGCGAGCTGGCGCCGCACGAGAACAAAACTGTAGCTGTTGGAAGCCAGCAGCAGGCTAACGGCGAAGAACGCAACGAGTGCCAGGGCGGACGTCCGAAAGATTCTCTGGCGAGTGGCCGAATTTGCGCGCAGTTCGTAAAGATTGAGTTCGTTCTTCTCGAAATCTGTCAGCTTTTGGCGGATATCGCCCATCATCGTCTCGCCCAATTCGGTCAAAGCGAGGGCGTCAGCATCTTTGCCGGCACGTTTGGTGTCGATTTGCGGAGCGGCCGACTGGTTGATCCATCGCTCCACGTTAAAATGAATTTCGGCCAGCAGTTGAGCTTGCGATGGAGAATTCGCGACTAGAATAGAGAGATAACCGTTGTAGGTGTAAAAATCCGCGATCGCGCGTTTGTACGCTTCGAAGAAACTGTTCTCGCCCGTGAGCAGGTAGCCGCGTTTCTCTTTTTCCATTTCCACGACCGAACGGTCCAGTTTCGGCAGGAAATCCAATATCTGAGCCGATTGCGTTGCCCATTCCTGATCGTGCATGCGCTGGTTGAGCACGATCTGCTCTTCGTCCTGCAACGATTGCAGAACTTCACGCGTTTGATCGAGGAGAGAATTCCCGAGCCCGAAAGAGCCTGCTGCGTTTGTCTCGGCATTACTGGGCGTGGTGCCGTTGGCCCGCCGCGCGTTCATTTCCGGAATCGCAACGGTGTCGAGCCATCTCTGAACGACTTCCTGGACCTTTATCACGCGCTTGCGTTGTCGCGGAGTGTCCAGAATGAGCGCGGTCAGATCTTCAATCCGCTGTTTAATGAGGCCGCGCTTCTTTTCAAACGGCGCGACGTAGTCCTCGTTACCGCTCAAGAGATAACCGCGGTGACTGCTTTCCAAACCAGCAATGTCGTTCTCGATCAAGCTGCTTAACCGCATCACTTCGATCGTGTGAGTGCGGAGCGAGTCCTGGTAATGGCTGCGCAAGGTCACGAGCAGGAAAACGCCGACCAGGAAAATGATAACCGCGACGCCGACCGTCGTTCCGGAAAGCAACTTGAGATGAAAATGCCGCTGGCTAAAAAGCCAATCGCCGATGCGGCCGAAGATCGACCGCCGGCGGGCTTTCAAGTCTGTTGGTACGGAGGCGTCGACAGACGGATCTACCATAATTGCGATAAAGCAGCTCCCCTGCCACCACGACTGCTTCCATGCTGGCCGGCGCCAGCCGAACTCCAAAGCAGAGTTAGTACCAGATCTTCACTAAGTACAAACCCTCTGCCGGCGCGACAAACCGAGAGCTATCGGCGCGCGCCGACTGCAGCCGATTGGCGATTTCGCTCAGGTCCATTTTGCCGAGCGCGACACGTGTCATCGCGCCGACCATCAGGCGGACCATTTTGTAGAGAAAACCATCGCCCGCGACATCGATGGTGATACGCGGCCCGCTTCCCCGAATGCGGACCGATGAAATCGTGCGTGTCGTTTCCTTTTCCTTTTTGCCGCGATTCGCAGCGAACGCGGCGAAGTCGTGTTGGCCGATAAATTTTTCTCCGGCAGCCTTCAAAAGTTCGACATCCAGGGGCAGGGAAATGTGCCACGCGCGGCCAAGCTCGAGCGGCAGTAAAATTGGCGCCGCCCAAATCCGGTAGCGATAAAGTTTTCCCGTCGCGGAAAAGCGCGCATGAAACTTTTGCGACACGTACTGGCAACGCAAAATGCGAACGGTTGCCGGCAAGACTGCGTTGAGCGCGCTTCTCCAGCGCTCAATCGACATCCGTTTATCTGAAAGATCGATATGCGCGCATTGAGCAAGCGCGTGAACACCCGTATCGGTGCGCCCGGCGCCGTGAACCCGGACGTGCTGGCCGCTGATCTTTTGCAATGCGCGTTCCAGTTCGTCTTGAACCGTGTTGCGATGTGCCTGGCTTTGCCAGCCGGCGAAGGCTGCGCCGTCGTACGCAACGGTTAACTTAAGCCGCGGCGACATTCGATCAGCGCGGAGTTTCGTTTGTCGGTATTCCCGCGCTTTCGCGGTCGAGATAGGTTTGCAAAATCATTTGGGCTGCGACTTGATCGACAAACTTGCGCGTGTGGCGCGTTTTTTTACCGGCATCTCTGAGCGCGCGATTCGCTGCCACGGTTGTCAATCGTTCGTCCCAGGTTTGAACTTCGCACGGCAGCAGGGCGCGAAGTTTGGTCGCAAATTCCAACGCTTCGTTCGCCGCCGCGCCAATTTCGCCGCTCATGTGACGGGGAATACCGACGACTACTTTGTCGATCTTTCGTTCTCGAACGATCTCCGCAATTCGCTTCGCCGAATTTTTGTTCGCCGGAATCGTTTCAAGCGGGTGCGCCAGCAAGCGCAATTCATCTGAAATTGCCAGTCCGATTCGCGTTCGACCGAAATCGATCCCCAGGATTGGATTCATTTTCGCAGCGGCGAAACTATTGCAGCTCCGGCGGCAACTTGCCGACGAGATTTTTGATCTTCTCGGCCTGATGACGGTGGCAGATCAAAATTGCGTCGGCCGTGCGCACCACGATCAGGTTATGTACGCCGAGTAGCGCTACGGTCGTTTCGCCATCGTTGAAAATAACGTTATCACCGGAATCGAGCGCAATCAGCGCGGTGTTGGCTGCGTTACCGTGTTCGTCGTTTTTGAAATAGCGCGCGGCCGCCTGCCAACTGCCAACGTCGTCCCAATCGAAACTCGCTTCGACCACCAAAACGCGATCGGCTTTTTCCATGATCGCGTAATCGAACGAAATGCGCGGCAACTTTGGGAAACGCTCTTGCAAAATTTTGTCGAGATCTTTCGGCGTCCGGACTTGTGAGATGAAGTCCGCGAGTTCCGGCGCGTGGCGATTGAATTCGCGCAAAATCGTGGCCACTGACCAGACGAACATTCCCGCGTTCCAACGAAAATTTCCTTTTCGCAAAAAGGACTCGGCCAGATCGGTGTTCGGCTTTTCGCGAAAACGCACGACGCGATGAACGGCGATTTTGTCGTCTCCGCGCAATCGCACCGGTTCGCCTTGCTCGATATAACCGAAACCGGGACACGCCCACGTCGGTTTAATGCCGATGGTTACGAGCGCGCCGGTCTCTTCGGCGGCCGCAGCGGCGGTTTTCATTGTTTCTTGGAATGCTGCGCGATCGGCAATCACGTGATCGGCCGGCAACACCAACATCGTTGCCCCATGGTCTCGAGCCGCGACCCAGCCGGCTCCAAGCGCGACTGCCGCCGCGGTGTCGCGTTTGGCAGGCTCGGCAATGATATTTTGTTTCGGAAAACTTTTGAGCAAATCGCGAACAGCTTTTTCTTGTTCGACGTTGGTGAGAATGAGAATGCGCTCGCTCGGCACGAAGCCGTCCAGTCGCGCGATTGTTTCCTCGAGCAAGGTTCGCTCGGAAATGAGGCGCAGCAATTGCTTCGGACGATTACGCCGGCTCAACGGCCAGAACCGCTCACCGCTGCCGCCGGCGAGAATGAGAGCATAAATCGGTTTCGACATGTCAGAAGCTGCCAATAACGGAGATCACGCCAGCACGGAGATTTTCCCGTTTCTTTTTCGCCGACGGGACTTATAAGTAGCCGATGTCCCTCTCGGTATCCATTCCAAAAACGGCGGAACAGATTCCGCTGGACAGTTTACTCAGCCTGACGCGCACCGCGTTCGGACTTGGAATCGGAATGCTCGTCGCGGACAAAATCAAACGCCCAGCCCGACAGACGGCTGCTATTGCCTTGATGTCGGTCGGCGCGTTGGCCGCTGTGCCATTTCTTGTGAAAATCGCACTCGAGCGCATCAATCGTCCGGAATCGGAACGCGGCAGCCGCGCACGACTTCGCTCGATTCGCGGCGACTCGGGTTACTCCACCGAGACAGACATTTATTAGTCTGCGAACCGAGTGCCGTTCACTCGAGGACAGCTTGATTCGGCCGGCTTCGCGGATTAAACCCTCCTTCGCACATGGCCCGAACATCGACATCTTCCGGTGAGCCGTTGCGCGATTTCTGCCGCGAAATCTTAAAAGAGGAAGCGCTCCTGCGACAGGGCGGCGGGAAAGGCGGACTCGAGCGGCAACGCAAACTCGGTCGGCTCCCGGCACGTGAGCGAATCGGCCAACTCCTCGACAAAGACGCGCAGTTTTTCGAGCTCGGACTTTGGTCGGCCTACAAAATGTATGAGGAGTGGGGGAGCATTGTCGCCGGCGGAACTGTCGCCGGCGTCGGAAACGTGTCTGAAATTCCATGCATGATCATTGCCAACGACGCGACGGTGAAAGCCGGTGCGTTCTTTCCCGCGACCGTGAAGAAACTTTTGCGCGCGCAACGGATCGCTTTTGAATGTTCCCTGCCGATTATTTATCTGGTCGATTCCGCCGGAGTTTTTTTGCCGATGCAGGACGAAATTTTTCCTGATGAAGACGATTTCGGGCGGATCTTTCGAAATAATTCGGTCATTTCCGCGGCCGGAATTCCGCAGTTCGCCGCAATCATGGGGAACTGTGTTGCCGGCGGCGCTTATCTTCCGGTTCTCTGCGATAAAATTTTGATGACCGAAGGCAGCGGCCTTTATCTCGCCGGCCCGTCGCTGGTCAAAGCGGCCATCGGACAAGTTGTCGATCAAGAAGAACTTGGCGGCGCAAAAATGCATTCGGAAATTAGCGGCACCGTCGATTTTTATGAAAAGACCGACGAATCATGTTTGAAAAGATTGCGTTCGCTCGTCGCGCTTTTACCGGAGGCGCAAATCGCAGATGACGCCAAGATCGACAAGAAGGATTTCAAAACGGCGAAAAGTCCAGACTCGGTTTATGACCTGGTCAGTCTCGATGGTCAGAAGAATTACGATGCCCGAGATTTGCTCGCGGCCATTGTCGATTCCAACTCGATCGAAGAATACAAAGCCGATTACGGCAAGACGTTGGTGACGGCGTATGCGCGTATTGCCGGTCGACCGGTCGGCATTGTCGCCAGTCAACGGCTGCAAGTGCGCACGAAAAAGGAAGGAATCCAGATGGGCGGCGTCATTTATTCGGACAGTGCTGACAAAGCCGCGCGTTTTGTGATGGATTGCAATCAAGACGGACTGCCGATCATTTTTTTCCAGGACGTGACCGGGTTCATGGTCGGTCGCGACGCGGAACAGAGCGGGATCATCCGAAGTGGCGCGAAACTCGTGAATGCAGTCAGCAATTCAGTTGTTCCAAAAATCACCGTGGTCGTTGGCGGTTCGTTTGGCGCAGGCAACTACGCGCTCTGCGGCAAAGCTTACGATCCGCGATTCATCGTGGCGTGGCCGACTGCGCGTTACGCGGTGATGGGCGCGGCCCAGGCTTCGGACACAGTCTTTTCAATTCTCGCCCGCGCTCGTGATCGCGGCGACAAAAAGGCGTCGCACGAAGAGCTCGATGAGCTTCGCAAAAAAGTGAAACGGAGCTACGAAGAGCAAACCGACATTCGTTACGGCGCGGCGCGCGGTTGGGTTGACGCCATTGTTCAGCCGCATGAAACGCGCGATGCGTTGATTCAGTTGCTTCAATATGTGTCGCGTCCGACGCCGAAAGCGCGCTTCCACACCGGCGTCATTCAAGTTTAATGCTCATCGCTGACTTCTGATGTCTGACCTCTGATTTATGCCACTCGTTCTGATCGAGAAGCAGAATCCGCAGATCAAGGTGGTGACGTTGAACCGTCCTGAACGGCGCAACTCGCTGACGATTGAGCTGCTGAACGAATTGATCGCCGCCATTGAAGTCGCTTCCGATCAGGTGGACGAACGGGTTCTCGTTTTGCGCGGCGCGGGTGTCGCGTTTTGCACGGGACTCGATTTGAAAGAAGCGGCCGATCCGAAGAAGGCACACATGACTGCCGAATTAGTGGCCAAGACTTTGATCACGCTCGCTGAAACGCGCTTGGTCACAATTGCGGCCGTTCACGGCGCCGCAGTTGCAGGCGGCGCGGGAATCATGTCGGCCTGCGATTTTGTCGTCGCCGCCGAGAAAACGAAGATCGGTTATCCGGAAGTGCGGCGCGGTTTGGTCGCGGGACTTGTCATGACTTTTTTGCGTCGCCAAGTCGGCGAGCGCAACATGCGCGAGTTGGTGCTGAGTGGAGAATTAATCGATGCCCAGCGCGCGCGCGAAATAGGTTTGGTCAATCGCGTGGTTGCCCCTAACGAGTTGATGAGCGAAGCGCAAAAGTTTGCCGATTCCGTTTTGCAAGGCGCGCCCAGCGCCCTCGCGCAAACCAAGCGTTTGATCGAAAAACTTTGGTCGACGTCGGTGAAGGAAGATGTCGACCTTGCGTTGAAGCATCACTTGCAGGCGCGCGAATCCGAGGAAGCGCGCGAAGGCATCGCGGCGTTCAACGAAAAACGCCCGCCAAACTGGTCGAAATAAGATCAAATCTAGATCGTCGGTATCGGACAGCGCTCCGCCTTCGGACGCAACCTCACTCTGCTCACCGCATTCCGGTGTCGCACTGCCACTCGACTTTGGTCATTTGCCCCGCGGCAACATCGACATCGAACGGTCCGTAGCGCCCAATTCCTCTTTGCCGATCCTTTTTTGTCACGGTGTAATGACCGGGCGTAAGCGAGACTTTGAAATGGCCCTGACCATCGGTCGTGAACTCTGCGATCGCGCCGTTTTCGTTACCGACAACGAATGTCGCATTGGCCAGCGGCGCTGAACTCGTCATGCCGGGTCGAACAGGGCCACCGTGAGTTGGCCCCACCGTGATCACGCCTTCAATGCCAGTGTTGCCTGTTTCGGGCATGGGCGTGAGCGTAGGTAATGTTTGAGCATAGCAAAAACCGGCAAATATAAGGAAACCGACTAAGCTTAAGCGTTGAAGTCGCATAGATACTTGGACGGTTGCAGCCTCCAATTGTTTAAAGGAAAAAATAGGAAATGTTTGTCGATCGGATCAAAGTTTTTGCGCAAGCGGGCAGTGGCGGCCGCGGGTCGGTTAGTTTTCGGCGGGAGAAATTTGTGCCAAAAGGAGGGCCTGATGGCGGAGATGGCGGCCGCGGCGGCGATGTTATTCTGCGCGCAGATCGGCACGTTGATAATCTCTCAAACCTTTTCTACGAGCCCATCATCAAAGCGAAAAGCGGCGGTCACGGAATGGGCAAGAAAATGCACGGGCGATCTGCGCCGTCGAAGATCGTGAAGGTGCCGGTGGGAACAATCGTTTGGCTCGCGGAAGATAGAAAACGCCCAACGCCCAATCCGCCTTCACAAGGCTACGGCGCGACAGGCGCTCAACGCTCAATATCGAATGCAGAAGATGTGATTGTCGATCTTACGCGAGACGGTCAGGAGTTTGTTTTGTGTCGCGGTGGTGCTGGCGGGAAAGGCAATGTGCATTTCAAAAGCTCGCGCAATCGGGCGCCGCGTGAATACACCGAAGGCGAAGAAGGCGAGCAAGGGCACTTCTTATTAGAACTACGCACGATCGCCGATGGGGGATTGGTCGGTTATCCGAATGCCGGCAAGTCGACTTTGCTCCGAAAAATTTCCGCGGCGCGGCCCAAAGTGGCAGCCTATCCTTTCACGACGCTGCATCCGATCATCGGCGTAGTGGAATTTTCCGGATATCGTCGGGCGACGATTGCCGACATTCCTGGCTTGATTGAAGGGGCGCATCGCGGCCTCGGGCTTGGTCATGAATTTTTACGGCACATTACGCGGTGCCGAATTTTCCTGTTCGTTGTCGATGTTGCCGGAAGCGAAGGGCGTAATCCGGTCGAGGATCTCCAACAATTGCGCAAGGAGCTCGATCTCTACGATCCGCTCCTATCACAGCGTCCGTGGTTTGTGATCGCGAACAAAATGGATTTGTCCAATGCGCAGGAAAATCTCAATGCGCTGCGGCAAAAATTTCCCAAGGTTGACATCGTCCAGACTTCGGCGGCGAAAGGCGAGGGGATTGATGACCTGAAGAAGAAGTTGGCGGAAAAGTTGTTGTAGAGGCGCTTGTGCCAAGCGCCTGTTTATTTAGTTCGGCGGTTGACACAACCGCCGCTACAACACGCGGATTGTTAGAAATTTTCTCCGAAAGTCGCTTGTCATTCAGGCAAAAACGGCTTTGGTATCCGCGTCAAGATTCGCGGCTCGATTTCGGAGCGCGAGAGATCATGGGCAGGATGCCTGTGCCACTTGGCTGACAATCGAAATGCGCAATCGTTATTTACTGATGTCGATCCTGGCGCTGATGTGCAGCGCGACACTGGCGAGCTCTGTGTTCGCAGCGGAAGCACCGCCGGCGGAGCACGAAGGCATATCGCTGAAAGCCGCGCCACTGGTTCAAATCGGCAAGTTTGCGGTCACCAATTCGATGCTGGTAACCTGGATCGTCGCTGCCGGTGTCATCATTTTCGCGCAAATTGCGACCCGCCGGATCAAACCAATTCCCAGCGGGCTCCAGAATTTTTGGGAATGGATGGTCGAGAGTCTCTACAATTTCCTCGAGGGAATCATCGGACGCGAGCTGGTCAGGAAAACTTTTTGGTTTTTCGCGACGATTTTTATCTTTATTTTATTCGTGAACTGGTTCGGCCTGATTCCCGGCGTCGGTACAATTGGCTGGGGTCATTACGATCCGAACGGCGCTTTCCACATCGATCGCCCGCTTTTGCGCGGCGGCAACGCCGATCTTAACATGACGACGGCGATGGCCTCAGTTTTCTTCGTCCTGTGGTTGGTCTGGGCGCTTCAAGCCAATGGCGTCGGCGGATTCTTGGCGCACCTCTTCGGACCAAAAGGTGAAACGTCCGGTGTCCTCAAAATCG
Organism: Chthoniobacterales bacterium; assembly: GCA_035603575.1. Lineage (GTDB taxonomy): Bacteria > Verrucomicrobiota > Verrucomicrobiia > Chthoniobacterales > UBA10450 > AV40. Next base: position 4,921 of record DATNKD010000077.1, on the reverse strand, counting down.
TGATGGTCGTGATTTTCTTTCTCGTCGGATGGCTGGAGATTATTTCGATCTTGTTCCGGCCGGTCTCGTTGAGCTTCCGGCTTTTCGGAAATATCTACGCCGGTGAAAGCATACTCGAGGCGATGTCGAACATGGTCCCATATCTTTCCTGGCTGCTGCCGCTGCCGTTTTACTTTTTGGAAGTGCTGGTGGGTTTTGTCCAAGCGCTCGTCTTCATGTTATTGACGGCGATTTTCACTCTCTTGATTGCGTCACACGGACCGGAGCAAGCACATTGATGAAAATTTTAGCGAACTCAAAATGGGAACGCCAAACCAACCGAAAAAACAAACTATGATATTGCCACTACTAGCAGAAATGAGCGGAAGCATTCACGTCGGCCTCGCCGCGATGGGTGTAGGAATCGGAATCGGCCTGACCGGTCTCGGAATGACGACCGCGGTCGGTCGCAATCCCGGCGCGTTCACGCCCGTGCTTGTGCACGCGATTCTCGCGATCGCGTTGACTGAAGCGATCGTGTTCTACGCGCTCTACCTTCTGCCTCGCTAACATTTTATTGCGAGCAGGCGAATCGCCTGAGCGCATGAGTTTTATCTTATGACGATGATGATTGCCGCTGGTGCTGCAGCCGCAGGTTTTGCCGAGATGATTCGCGATACTGCCGACACGTTCGGCTGGAATCCGTGGCTGTTTTTTTCCCAAGTGATCAGTTTCGCCATCGTCGCGTTTTTGCTGCGGCGATTCGCTTACAAACCAATCCTTGCCGTGCTCGAAGATCGGCGCCGAAAGATTGAGGAGGGTCAGCTCAACGCGGAGAAGATCCGAAAAGAACTCGCCGAAGCAGAGAAGCGCTATCAGGAAATTGTGGGGAAAGCCAACGCTGACGCGCAAAGGATGATCGATGAAGCGCGGGAGAGCAGCGCGCACTTGGCCGAGCGGAAACAGCAGGAAGCCATCGCTGCCGCAGAGCAAATCCTGGTCAAGGCGAAGGAAGCGGCAGCGCTCGAACATGAGCGCCAAATGCAAACATTGAAACGCGAACTTGGCCGCCTCGTCATTGATACGACCGCAAAAGTTACCGGCAAAGTGCTTACGGCCGAGGACCAAAAGCGCTTGCAAGAGGAAGCCGCCCGCCAGGTTGCCTGATGAAGATCAACAAGGAAATCCGCCAGCTTTCCCGGGAAATGCTGCGCGCAAGCTTTACTGACGGCCAACTCGACCGCGGCAAAATAGCGTCGCTCGTGCAGTCGCTCATCTCAAAGCGTCCGCGTCATTTCCTGGACGTGCTGCAGTACTACAAGCGTTTGCTTCGGCTCGAGATTGAAAAGAGGCACGCCAGAATCGAAAGCGCGACACACCTGAGTCCCCAAGCAGCATTCGATATTGGCGCGCGCCTCAAGAGAAAATATGGCAACGATTTGACCACCGAATTCGCTGTTGATCCAACGCTTCTCGGCGGCGTGCGCGTGCGCGTGGGCAGCGATGTTTGGGACGGCACGTTGCGCAACCGGTTGGAACGCCTCCAGCAACAACTTTAATCAACTAAAACCATGAGCAGTATTCTTGAAGAGATTGAAACGAAAATCGCGGGATTAAAAACATCGACAGCCAAGAGCAATGTCGGCGTCGTCCGCGAAACCGGCGACGGCGTCGCCCGCATCGAAGGGCTGAGCGACGTCATGCTCAATGAGATGATCGAGTTTCCGAACGGCGTGTTCGGGCTCGCCTTAAACCTGGAGGAGACCGAGGTCGGCGCGATCTTGCTCGGCGAATCAACCAAAGTTTCAGAAGGCGACGAAGTTAAAACAACGGGAAAACTTCTCCAAGTCCCTGTGGGCAAAGCGCTTCTCGGCCGCGTCGTTAATACTATCGGTCTGCCCCTCGACGACAAGGGGCCGATTAAGACCGAAACCTTTTATCCGCTCGAAAAAATTGCACCCGGCGTCATCAAACGCCGGAGTGTAAGCCAGCCAGTTCAGACCGGAATCATGGCGATCGACGCGATGATTCCAATCGGCCGAGGCCAGCGCGAATTGATCATTGGCGACCGGGCGACCGGGAAATCGACGATCGCGATCGACACAATCATCAGTCAGGCGCGCTTGAACAAAGCCGCTGAAGAGGAAGGCGACAAAAATTATCGACCGCTTTATTGCATTTACGTCGCGGTCGGTCAGAAAAATTCCAACGTCGCGCGCACACTCGATGTTCTCGAACGCGAAGGAGCGATGCCCTACACGACCATCATTTCCGCGCCTGCGTCGGACACGGCGACGAATCAATATCTGGCGCCATTCGCCGGCGCAGCTATGGGTGAGTGGTTCATGGACAACAGAATGGACGCGCTCATTATTTATGACGATTTGTCGAAACACGCGGTCGCGTATCGGCAGGTTTCACTCGTGTTGAAACGTCCGTCCGGTCGCGAAGCGTATCCCGGTGACGTGTTTTATTTGCATTCGCGTTTGCTCGAACGCAGCGCTCGTATCGCCGAGGAATTCGGCGGCGGCTCGCTGACCGCATTGCCGATCATCGAGACGCAAGCGGGGGACGTTTCGGCTTACATCCCGACCAACGTGATCTCGATCACCGACGGACAGATTTATCTGGAGACCGATTTATTTTACCAGGGTGTGCGTCCCGCCATTTCGGTCGGTCTTTCAGTGAGCCGCGTCGGGTCAGCCGCGCAGATCAAGGCGATCAAGCAAGTGGCCGGCAAAGTGAAGCTTGATCTCGCTCAATTCCGCGAGCTCGCCGCGTTCGCGCAGTTTGGTTCCGACCTGGATGCGGCGACCAAAGCGCGACTCGAGCGCGGTCAGCGCATCGTCGAGTTGTTCAAGCAGAAGCAATACAACCCGATTCCGGTCGAAGAACAGGTCGCCGTGATGTGGGCGATGCAAAATGGATATGTCGATCCGGTGCCGGTCGATCGCGTCAAAGAATTTCAATTAAAGCTTCAAGACTGGTTGCAGACCCGGAAAGAAAGTTTGCTTCGAGGAATTCGCGAGAAGAAGCAGCTGGATGAAGATCTCGAGTCGCAACTCAAGAGCGCTATGGAGGACTTCAAAGCGACCTGGCAATGATTTTCGCCTAACGAGCAATGGCAAACACGCAGGACATACGGCGCCGGATCAAATCGATCCGCAACACCGCGCAGATTACGAAGGCGATGCAGATGGTCGCGGCTTCGAAAATGCGCCGCGCGCAACAGCACGCTCTCGCCGGGCGGCCGTATGCCGCGTTGATGAATAAAGTGCTCGTTTCGCTGCAAAAGCGCGCCGATCCGACGTTGCATCCGCTGCTTCACATTCGTGAGATAAAGAAGGAGCTGGTCCTGATTATCAGCACCGACAAAGGTTTGGCCGGCGCACTTAACACAAATCTTTTCCGTGAAGCCGCAAATTTCGATCAGGCGAAGACGTCGTTCGTCGTCACGGGAAAAAAAGCGCGGCAATTCGTGGCGCGAACAAAGCGCGAGTTGCTGGCCGATTTCGAATTGAAGGACTCGCCGAGTTTTGTGGATACCAAGGCGATCTCGAAGTTCTGCACTGAGAAATTTCTCAATCGCGAAGTCGACAAGGTCTCCGTCCTCTACACCCATTTCATCAACACGATCAATCAGCGGCCGGTCGTGGAAACGCTGTTGCCGATCAGCAGTTTCGATTTGCCCAAGGGCGAATCAACCGAGGGCGCGTCGGAAGATGTCGATCCAATGCTCGGTTATGTTTTCGAGCCAAGTGCCGATGTCGTGCTCGACGCGATGTTGCCCTTTTACATCCAGCATGAGGTTTTCCAAATGATCCTCGACGCGCGCGCGTCCGAGCACAGCGCCCGGATGGTGGCGATGAAGAACGCGACCGACAACGCGAACCAGTTCATCAAGGATCTCACTCTCGAATACAACAAAATGCGGCAGGCGGGAATCACGACCGAGCTGCTTGAGATTGCGACCGCGCAAATGGCGCTCGGTGGCTAGTTAAGATTTATGAATAAAGGAAACATCGTTCAAGTGATCGGTCCCGTGGTGGACGTCGAATTTTCGGACGTGAAGCAGTTGCCGAAAATCTACAACGCGCTCGAGATCGAGTACGAAGTCAACGGCAACCCGACCAAGCTCACTCTCGAAGTGCAACAGCATCTCGGCGAAAGCTGGGTCCGGACGATCGCCATGTCTTCGACCGAAGGTTTGAAGCGCGGGATGAGCGTGAACGACACCGGCGGCCCGATCAGTGTGCCGGTGGGCGAGGGCGTGCTCGGGCGCTTGTTCAATGTCACCGGCGATCCGGTCGATAATCGCGGCCCGGTGAAATTTACCAAGCGCTATCCGATTCACCGGCCTGCGCCGCAATTGACTGAACAAGATACAAAAATTCAGATCCTTGAAACTGGAATCAAAGTCATCGATTTGATTTGTCCGTTCTCGAAAGGCGGCAAGGTCGGGGCGTTCGGCGGCGCCGGCGTCGGCAAAACAGTTGTGATCATGGAGTTGATCAACAACATCGCCAAAGGGCACGGCGGTGTCTCCATGTTCGCCGGAGTGGGCGAACGGAGCCGCGAAGGCAACGATCTTTACAAGGAAATGAGCGAGGCGGGCGTGATCGATCAAAAGGATTTGTCCAAGTCGAAAGTGGGAATGGTTTTCGGCCAGATGAACGAGCCACCGGGCGCGCGTTTGCGCGTGGGACTTTCCGCTCTCGCGATGACGGAATTTTTCCGGGACGAACGCAACCAGGACGTGCTGCTCTTCACCGACAACATCTTTCGGTTCTCGCAAGCGGGCTCGGAAGTTTCGGCTTTGTTAGGCCGGACGCCGAGCGCGGTTGGTTATCAACCGACGCTTTCGGCGGAAATGGGCGATTTGCAGGAACGAATCACATCGACCAAGAAAGGCTCGATCACTTCCTTCCAGGCGGTTTACGTT
>DATNKD010000076.1:0-29369 GCA_035603575.1 Chthoniobacterales bacterium | reverse complement strand
TAAAAGGAGCTGGATACAAAAAGGGCGATGGCTTCGAATTGAAAGCCATCGCACCTCGGGATGGCTACGATCTGAAAGCGACTTTGACCGCGCCGTTACTCGGAAAACTGGTCTGGGGCGACATCGATTATATCAGCGACGGCGGAAGAAGCGTGCCTTTGTCGGACACGGAAAACACGAGCAACGTCAGCCACTTCTCGCGCATCATCTCGAGTGACGTGACAAAAATCATTAACGTTCCGGTGATGAGCAACAGCACGACCAACGGCATCGCCGGCTGCCTCTACAACATGACCATCCCTAACATCGATAATTGGCGGCGATTCGCGCTGGGCAGCGGTTTCGGCGCGGAGAGCGTCGCCATCATTTATGCCAATCCGGTTATTTCGCAGAAAGTAGTTCTCAACGTGATGGATGGCCTCGCCGCGCAATACGCCGGCGGTCCGCAATCGCAGCCGAACTTTGCCCTCCATCACGCGACACTTTACGCGAGTAAGGATCCGGTTGCGCTGGATACGGTCGCGCTGAAACAACTCGACGCGTGGCGCTCGAAATCCAATTTCCCGCCCATCGGCCGATTGGCGAGTTACGTGCAAACCGCCACCACGGTTGGCCTCGGCAATTCAGACATGAGCCGAATCGAGGTGAAAAATGTCGACCGCTGACGATTCGTTAGGCCAGGAAACAAAATCCCCCGTTTCTGTTTCGGTTTTGCGCGGATCGATTTTGGCGGCGGTCTCACGCTCATTTTATCTCTCGATCCGGCTTTTGCCGAGAAAACTGCGCGATCCCGTTTCGCTCGGCTATTTACTCGCGCGGGCATCAGACACGATCGCCGATACGACCGAGGTGCCGATCGATTTGCGGACCGAAAATTTGCGTCTCCTCGCGCGCGGAATCCAAGGCGAGGCATTGGGCGATGCGATTGTCGATCTTAGCGTGTCGTTGGCGCCATTGCAGACGAACAAAGCCGAACGCGCTCTCATTGAATCGCTCCAATCGTCTTTGGATTGGCTCGATCAAAGCGAAGTCCTGGATCGCGAAGAAGTCCGGGCCGTGCTTGAACAAATTAATCGCGGCCAAATTCTCGATCTCGAGCGTTTCCGAAATCCAAAGCAAATCGTTGCCTTGGAAACGGTGGCCGACCTCGACGAATACACCTATCTCGTTGCCGGGAGCGCGGGAGAATTTTGGACCCGGCTTTGTTTTCGCCACCTGCCAAAATTTGCTACGCGAAGCGAAGACGAAATGCTCGGAATGGCGAAACTCTACGGCATGGGCCTGCAATTGATTAACATTTTGCGCGATGCCGGCTCTGATCTTCGCGCGGGCCGGTGTTATTTTCCGAACGAAGACCTTGCCGTGACCGCGATGGAGCCTTCCCAAATCTTGCGCGAACCGGAACGATTTCAGCCAATCTACCGCAAGTGGCGCGAGAAAGCGGAGAGGGGGATCGAGGCCGGATTGCAATACGCCCGCGCGATTCGAATCCGCCGCGTTCGGGCAGCAACAGTGCTCCCGGCGCTCATCGGCGCGCGCACGCTTGCGCTTTTACACGATGCTGGCGCAACCGCGCTCCGTCGGCACATTAAAGTTCCACGACGCGAAGTCCGCGCGATTGTTGCGTCGCTCGTTTTCGGACTCGCCGCGCGATCGCGCATCGAGTCATTGTATCGCGATTTATCACACTGACCGCGCGCGCTTACAAAAAATAATTTCGCTGCTTTTCGCTGATCGGTTTAGCGAGCCGCTCCAGAACCAACATCATGTCTTCCCAGACCTTGCGTTTTTCCGAGGGCGATTGGTTTCGCAACAGATACGCCGGATGATACGTGATCATCAACGGCGTGCCGTTGAACGAATCCCAGCGCCCGCGCAGGTCGCGCATCGGCGCACGTGTCCCAAGCAGTCCTTCCACCGCCACGGCTCCAAGCGCGACAATCACTTTCGGTTTGATGATGTCGATCTGCTCCATCAAATAAGGCCGGCACGTTTGCATCTCGCGCGGCGTCGGCGGGCGATTTCCGAACGAACCAGCCGGCACGTCGGGCCGGCATTTGAGAACGTTGGCAATGTAAACCTCTTCGCGCGAGAACCCCATTGCCTTGATGATCTTGGTGAGCAATTGTCCGGCGCGCCCGACAAACGGTTCGCCCTGCGTATCTTCATCCGCGCCCGGCGCTTCTCCGATGAACATGATATCGGCGTCCGGATTGCCGACTCCGAAAACGGTCTGCGTCCGCGAGCTCGCGAGGTTTGGACATTTGGTACAAACAGCGACTCGGTGTTGAATCGAGCCCAACTGCTCGATCTTGTCGATGCCTGCCCGCCGTAGGCTCGGCGAAGGCGGGTCGATCTTTGCCTCGCGAAAGTTTTCAGAGCCGCGGGCCGGCGCGACTTGTTTCATGGAATCGAGAGCACCCCTCGATGCGCACGGACGATGCGCAGTTTCGTCGCGCATCCGCTCGAGAGTTCGTAGAACCGTTTCGAGCGCCTGCGGAAATTGCATCAGCCGCATATTGTGAAGTTTTGCGCGAATCGGCAAATGATTTTGACTCGCGAAAGTTTTCGGAGTTGATGATGCGGCGATGAGTTCGAAGCTGAGCGACTACGATTATCCGTTGCCCGAAGCGCTGATCGCCAAGCGTCCGCCGCCGGGGCGGGACGAGTCGCGCATGATGGTGCTGCATCGCGACTCCCAGACCATCGAACATCGACGGTTTCGGGATCTAAACGGATTTTTGCAACGGGGCGACTTGCTGGTCTTGAACAACACTCGCGTTCTCGCTGCGCGCAGATTTTCGGATGACCATGCCGTCGAGTTTTTGTTTTTGGAAAAGGTCGGACCTGGGCTCTGGAAATGTTTGATCAGGCCCGGCCGCAAAATGCGAATTGGCGCGACGGCGAAGATCGACAGCGTAACCTTGCGGGTCGAAGAAATTTTGCCGGACGGCGAACGGATCGTAGCGCTTGCTGAGGATGTCGATCTTTACGCGCGCGGGTCGATGCCGTTGCCGCCCTACATTGGTCGGGAGAGCGATCTAGCGGACAGCGATCGCTACCAGACCGTCTTCGCGCAAACACCAGGCGCGCTCGCGGCGCCGACCGCCGGTTTACATTTCACCCCGGAAATTTTATCCGAAATTCCGCATGCCTTCGTAACGCTCCATGTCGGTCCTGGAACTTTTCGGCCGGTGCACTCGGAAAATATCGCGGAGCATCGGATGCACGCCGAATCGTTCTCAATTTCTAAAGATGCCGCCGCTGAGATCGATAATGCGAAGCGAATCGTGGCGGTAGGCACCACCACCATCCGGGTCCTCGAATCAGTCGCACGCGAAACTCGACCGCTTAAAGCGGTCAAGTTTGCAAAGCCCAGGCTTGTCGCGAAAAAGGGCGAGACCGATCTCTTCATTTATCCTCCGTTTAGATTTCGTGTGGTTGATGCGTTGCTCACAAATTTTCACTTGCCGCGCTCGACCTTGCTGATGTTGGTGAGCGCGTTTGCTGGCCGCGAATTTTTGTTGCGGGCGTACGACGAAGCGATCCGGCAACGTTACCGCTTTTACAGTTACGGCGATTGCATGTTGATCTTGTAACGTTATCCTGCGCGCAAATGGCCGAGGCCGATCAACCCAAAGGCGAGCTCGTCATCCAGACGATCGCAATGCCCAAGGACACTAATCGCGATGGCGACATCTTTGGTGGTTGGTTGGTTTCGCAAATGGATTTGGGCAGCGCGATCTTGGCTGGAAAAGTGGCGAAGTCGCGCGTTGTGACCGTGGCTATCGAAGGAATGTCGTTCCTTAATCCGGTGCGCGTGGGTGACACCGTCGCGTGCTACGCCTGGGTTGAGAAAATCGGTCGCACGTCGATGAAGATCTGTGTCGATGTTTGGGTGACACGTTATCGGACGGGCGAACGCGTCAAAGTCACAAACGGCGTCTTTACTTATGTCGCGCTCGGACCGGATGGAAAGCCGACCCCCGTGAAACGCGATTAACGTTACGGCTGCGCCGGTTGGTTGTCGGTTTCGTTCGCGATTGCGCCCGACGCGGAAACTGTCACTGGGGGAGCTACCGGCTCAGACCAGGGTTCGGCAGCACTTTCAACACTCGTTGTAATGTACGGCTCGCTCGGCACTGCCGATTTCATTTTCAGCTTCAACTGGCGATTGGCCGCTTTTTGGGCGCGAACCATCGCGCGTCTGCGCTGCTTCGTCTGCTTTGCGACATAATGTCGATAGGCCATTTCCCGACGCCCATTGGCACTTGTGTAAGCGCAACCGCCGAAGCTAAACGAAACGGCAAAGATCAGAAGCAGAGGCAGGGCTTTCTTGTGCACACGACTTGTAAAGCACAAGGCGTGCGAGGTCCGAGCCGGACTGGCATCTTGCGGGAACGCCTAGAGCAATTCGCGCACGCAATTCACCGCGTGGAGATAAATGCGGTGCGGACCGCCACGCAACAGCTCCTGGGTCATCAGATCGACCGGGTCGTTGCTTTGGGCCGGCATCATTTGCGGCAACGCAGTTTCATTTTCGCCACTACGCGAAATCTCGAGAAGGTCCCCGCATTGCGCTGATGCGACCCGGAACTGAATGCCACTGGAATTTATCGTGATCTCGCCGATCGGACCGGTTTCCCGCTCATGCAGCTCGATGTCGATCTTATGATTATTCGCATCCACCAATCTGCAGCTTCCGTTGCGTGCCGGCTCATTGACCTTCCAATTTAATTGCGCGCCCAACCAGCCAAGCAAAAGGAGGGCGGTCGATTTAAATCCGGGCGCGAAATCGATCCGCAAGTTTTCTATTTCCGAAAAATGATGATGCGACGCAGGATGGTCGAAAAATTGCGCGATGGCGTGACGCACCTTGTCCAGCCGCGTCCAATTGAGATCGCAAAGCACGATTCGCTGTTTTGCTTCCTCTTGCGCTGTTTCGACGAGACGCATCTGCGCGCCAAAGTCCTGCCAGGTTTGGCTGTCGAAGATCAACCGATCGACCCAGGCCCAAAGCTGCGGGTCCATCGGTTCGGGGAAATCGTCCTGCCACCAAAGATAAAGCGGGAGATCGGAGTCGAGATGAGAAAAGACAATGCTCGGCAGGAGTTTTACGCACGGACCTTCCAGCGAAAACGAAAGTTGCTCGGAACAAATTTGTTTGCTCCCGGCGCGCGTCACGTGGCAATGCGCGTTGACCCAGGCTTCGACCCGGTTCTCTTTTGATTTTCGATTCGCTCCGATCACGAGCGCGCGGCAGGCATGATTCTCGGTGATCCTGGCGATCAGTTGCGTGTTCTTTTGGAGCGAGCCAGGCTTTTCGCTGTAAATGGCAAGATTAATGAGCGACGCGCGAGTCATCGCGCCTTCGCTTTCCTGCCAGAGTTTTTTCAGCTCCTTATGGATCTTGCCGATCTCAACCGACTGGCCTAACGAGTAATTTTCAGCGATGGCTGGCATAAATTAGAGCCTCCGCCAGGAACGGCCGTCGCGCGCCAGTAATTCGTCGGCTTCTTCCGGTCCCCAAGAGCCCGCTGGATAAAAGAAAAGGTCGGGCGCTTTCTTTTTTGCCGACCACGCATTTTCGATGATGTCGATGAAAGCCCACGCTTCTTCGACTTCGTCGCGGCGCGCAAACAAAGTGGCGTCGCCGCTCATCGCGTCGAGCAACAAGCGTTCGTAGGCTTCCGGACTGGCTTTGCCGAAAGACGTTCCGTAATGAAAATCCATTTTCACCGGTTCAATCCGAAAACTTGTTCCCGGCATTTTCGCCTGCATCCGTAAGGAAATTCCTTCGTCCGGCTGAATCCGAATGACGAGCACATTCGAGTCGTTGGTCTCTTTGTTAAACAAAACGAACGGCGCTCTTTTAAAATGAACGGAGATTTCCGTGCCCGACTTCGGTAGTCGTTTTCCGACGCGCATGTAAATGGGCACGTCCCACCAGCGCCAGTTGTCGAGGTTCAGACGCAACGCGACGAAGGTGTCGGTCATTGATTTTGGATCGACATTTTTTTCGCTGCGATAACCGGGCACTGGTTGGCCATTGATCGCGCCTTCGGCGTACTGGCCGCGCACGACGTTGCTGGCGACTTCGTCTGCGGCCATTCTGCGCAGACAACGAACTACTTTCACTTTTTCATCGCGAATGCTGTCGGCGCTCAAGTCGCTCGGCGCTTCCATGGCGACAAGACAAAGCAATTGGAGCAAATGATTTTGCACCATGTCACGCAACGCGCCGGCGCCTTCATAGTAACCAGCGCGTCCTTCGACCCCGAGCGTTTCGGCGGCGGTAATCTGGACGTGATCGATGTAACGCGTGTTCCAGAGCGGTTCGAAAATCGCGTTGGCAAAGCGGAGCACTAAAATGTTCTGCGCGGTTTCTTTTCCGAGAAAATGGTCGATCCGATAAGTTTGATGCTCACTGAACGAGTTGCTGACCACATGATTGAGTTCACGGGCCGAAGCGAGATCGCTTCCGAACGGTTTTTCAATGATCACGCGCGCCCAACTTCCTTCGCGCGCCTTGTTCAAACCGACGGCTTTGAGATGTTTGAGGATCGGCTCGAATTGGTCGGGCGCGACCGCGAAATAAAAAAGCCGGTTGCCGCGGGTACCGCGTTCCTTGTCGATCTTGTCCAGGCACTCCGCCAAACTTTTGAAGCCGGCTTCATCGCTAAAATCGCTTTGATGATAAAAAATTGACTGGGAAAAGGTCTTCCAGATTTCGTCGCGCACAGTTTGACGTGAAAATTTTCGGACCGCCTCTTCCATCTCGCGCCGAAATTCCTCATCGCTCTTCTCGCGCCGGGCAAAACCGATAACCGCGACAGCAGGCGGCAACTCGCCATCGGCGGCAAGATTGTAAAGCGCCGGCAAGAGTTTGCGGTGGGTTAGATCGCCCGTGGCCCCAAAGATGATGACGCTGCACGGCTGCGGCACGGCGCGAGTAGATAAGCCTTCACGCAACGGGTTCGCCTGCGATTGGTCTGCCGCTCGATTCATGACTCAAAGAAGCTTACGCAGATTTCCGAAGATTGAGTAAAGCGAAAATATCCAGCTAATCGTGCGCTCATCCCGAGCGGAGCGAGGGATCTCAGAGTCGAAGACCGCGTCACACAAAGTAATTAGCGTGATCGACCAGCTTGTGAGAGATCCTTCACTTCGTTCAGGATGACAACGCAAATTGGTTTTGCGTTATGTGGGCAGAGGGAAACGGCGCGTCATCTCGCGCACTTGGTCACGCACGCGGGCGAGCGCGGCTTCATCGCTGCGATTCGCCAACGCTTCCGCGACCAGATCGGCGATCTCGAGCATCTCTTCCTCTTTCATGCCGCGCGTGGTCACGGCCGGTGTGCCAACGCGAATGCCGCCGGGTTTGAAGATCGGATAAGTGTCGAATGGAATCGCGTTTTTATTCACGGTAATGCCGGCGCGATCGAGAACTTCCTGCGCTTCCTTGCCGTTGATCTCCTTCGGGCGAAGATCGACAAGCATGAGGTGATTGTCGGTCCCGCCGGAAACGATCCGGTAACCGTGCTTGGCCAAACCGGCCGCGAGCGCCTTGGCGTTGATCACAACCTGGCGTTGATAATCGCGGAACGACGGCTGCAACGCTTCGTGAAAACAAACCGCTTTCGCGGCGATGACATGCATGAGCGGTCCGCCTTGCACTCCGGGAAAAAGGGTTGAGTCGATCGCCTTGGCGAATTTTTCCTGACAGAGAATGATGCCGCCGCGCGGGCCGCGCAAACTTTTGTGCGTTGTCGTGGTCACAAATTGCGCGTGCGGAATCGGACTTGGGTGCTGTCCACCCGCCACCAATCCCGCGATGTGCGCCATGTCGATGAAAAGGATGGCGCCGACCAAATCGGCGATTTGCCGCAGCCGCGGAAAATCAATTGTCCGCGGATAGGCCGACGCTCCGGCCGTGATCATGACCGGCCGCACTTCTTCGGCTTGTTTTTGGAGCGCGTCGTAATCGATCGTCTCCGTTTTCTCGGCGACGCCATAATGCGTGACCTGGTAGAACTTCCCGGAAAAATTCGCCGGATGGCCGTGAGTGAGATGGCCGCCATGCGCGAGATTCATCGTCAGGATTTTGTCGCCCGGTTTAATCGCGGCGAAATAAACCGCCATGTTGGCTTGAGCGCCGCTGTGCGGTTGAACATTCACATGCTCGGCGCTGAACAATCGCAGCGCGCGGTCGATCGCGAGTTGCTCGGCAGTGTCTACGTTTTCACAGCCGCCGTACCAACGTTTCTTTGGATAACCTTCGGCATACTTGTTGGTCAGGCAGGAACCCTGCGCTTCCATCACTGCACGGCTGGTAAAGTTTTCGGAGGCAATCAGCTCGATATTTTCGCGCTGCCGTTTTTCTTCCGCGCGAATCGCATCGTAAATTTCAGGGTCGACCTTGCGCAACGCTTCAAGAGAGCTACCCCCGTAGGATGTCGATCCAGCGCTGGTTTGAGCCGGGCGAGGAAGATCGCTCATGGAGTACGAGGATATTCCGCGATTCCGCGCCGCACCAGGCGGAACCAGTTCGCTTTGCTCAACGAAACTGAGCACACTTGGCAACGCATTTTTGATCGTGCGCGCGCAATCTTCGTAAACTTCGCGCCCGAGACCGATCGGGTCCGGCACATCGCGCCACAGGGTTGCGCCGGGTTCTTCAAACTCGCGGAGCAGAAAAGTTTTTTCGGCGCCATGTGGAAAGAGCATGTGAATCGTTTCGAGATGCGCGCCGGTCATGGCGAAAATGTGTGTGGCGCGCTCGACCAGGTCGGCCGTGAGCGGTTGGCTGCGCAAATCGCTGATGTTCACGCCATCCGCCTCGCAAACTTGCACCGCGTAAAGACTGGGCGGCTGTCCCCGGACTGCGTGCACGCCGGCTGAAGCAACTTCGATGTCTTTGCGATTCCCGATTAACCGGCGAAACAATCCTTCCGCGATCGGACTCCGGCAGATATTGCCCGTGCAAACAAAGAGGACGCTTTTCACGATTTCGCGTCGCGCCTGCGAACGCGCAAATAACGTAGGTTTGAACGCGAACAAGGTCAATCCAACGAGCGATTCGCAGCCGGCGCGAAAGGCGTTACAATCCGCGAGTGCGTTCGAGTTGGAGAAAAATCCGATATCGGCTGGAGTGGGCAGGGTTATTCATTGCCGCGAAGCTTGTGCCGCTGTTGTCGCGCAAAAGTTGTTTCCAGCTCGCGCTCGCGCTTGGCGAGTTGATGTCGATCCTGGACCAGCACGGTCGCAAAGTTGCGCTGAGTAATCTCAAAGTCGCCTTTGGCGATCGATTTTCGCAACGGGAACGCGAACAAATCGCGCGTGAATCATTTCAACATTTTGCGCGGACCATGCTCGATCTTTTGTGGAGCCCGCGCCTGACAGCCGAAAATTTTTCAAGGTACATCGAGCTGGAAAATCTCGAGGAAACTGCGCGCTACGGTCCGGAACGCAGCATCATGATCGCGTGCTACCACTACAGCAACTTCGAGTGGCTGAGCCTGGCCAGCGGTTTTCTCGATTTAAAAGGCACGATCATTTCGCAGGAGTTCAAGAACTCGCTCCTGGATCCCATCTTCAAAAAATTGCGGGAGCAATCAGGCCACGAATTGATTCCGCGACAGGGCGGGATTGTTCGGCTCTACAAAGTGCTTCGGCGAAAAGGGCGAACCGCGTTGCTTGTCGATCTTACGCTGCACCCGAAGATGCCGTCCGTGGCGATCGACTGTTTCGGTCTGAAAACGAGCGTAACTTCCGCGCATGCGTGGCTGAACGAGCAGACCGGCGCACCGATCATTCCGGCGCACACCGAGCCGCTCGCGAACGGCCGCTATCGATTGGTGTTTCATCCGAAAATCGAAACCGCGGGGCGGAGTTACCAGCAAATCGCGCAGGCATGCTGGAATTCGTTCGAACCATATGTCCGCAAAAATCCCGCGCCATGGCTTTGGATGTACAAACATTGGCGATACAAACCGGCCACGGCCGTTCGGCCTTATCCGTTTTATGCACGGCCGCATCGCCGTTTCGACAAACGGATCAGCGCCAACAGTCAAAATAAATAGATAACGGCGAAGACGCAGCATTATCCACGCGGTTGACAAAAGTCCCGGCAGATTCTCCAGTACGGCCATGCGAATCGTTTCCCGCCTAGCTTTCGTCGCCGTTCCTGCCGCTCTTTCGTTGCTTACGGGTTGCCAAACCGGAGGTCTGCTCTCCCGAGGTGGCGGCGGCCCCTATCACGTCACCGCTTACAAACCTAACGATCCGTCCGCCGTGCGCGTAAAAGTTTCGTTATTGAAACAAAACGTCTACGTCATGGAAGGGGATCGCTGCCTGATGGCAGCCGCCATTTCGGTGGGCTTACCTAACAAACCGACACCGCGCGGCAGTTTCACGATTTACTCAAAGCAGGAGCACAAGCGCTCCGGCTCCTACGGCTTCAGCGTGCAAGGCGATCGGATTGTGCCGTCAACCGGAGGGGGTGGCGGACATTACGTCGGTTATCCGATGGGCTACTGGTGTGAGTTCGCGCCGGGATACGGATTTCATCAGGGTTTTGTGCATCCAGTCCCACGAACGCACGGTTGTATCCGTTTGAAAGGCGAGGCCGCACCAAAATTTTATGCCCTGATGCGCATCGGCACACCGGTCAACATCGCCAGCACACAAGCCGAGGACGAGACGATCGGCCCGAAGGTGCAACGGGTGGACGATTCGCGGACACCGGATCCAGACCCGCACATTATGGTTTCCGACGCCGCCTTTCAAAAACCAAGCGGCACGTTGCTCGAATAGCGTTCCTGCGGCAAATTAGCCGTTGGACATTGTGAGCACAACCAACCTCATCTCCAGCGGAACGACGGCGCGCGAGAAAGTAAACTTGCGTACGCCGGACGTCATGGCCGCGGTGCAGGAACAGGTCGAGCAGCATTATCGCAGCGATATCGTCGACAAAGTGCATCGCGCCGGAGGGATCATTACAGTCGGCGACACCACCGTTCGCCTCGCCAAGCAGTTCGGCTTTTGTTACGGGGTCGAGCGCGCGATCGATCTCGCTTACGCTGCGCGCAAAGTTTTCAAAGAGCGCCGGCTCTTCATTGTCGGCGAGATCATTCACAACCCCGAGGTAAATCATCAGATCGCGGCGTTAGGCATCAAGAATCTGACCGGTCGCAACAAACAAGCGGACATCTCCGATTTACAACCGGAAGATATCGTGATCGTGCCGGCGTTCGGCACCGAATTGTCGATGTTGCAGCAGATCAAGGAGCGCGGCTGCCAGATTGTCGACACTACTTGCGGCGACGTGATGAGCGTTTGGAAACGCGTCCGCAAATACGCGAGCGAATCGGTCACGTCGATTATTCACGGGAAAGCCGAGCACGAAGAAACGAAGGCGACCAGTTCGCGCGCGCTCGGGGATGGCAAAGGTCATTATCTGGTCGTGCTCACTCTCGCCGACACCGATTACGTTTGTAATTACATTCGCCATGGCGGCGATAAGCAGGCGTTTCTCGAAAAATTCCGAGGAGCGTATTCGCCGGGGTTCGATCCGGACGTACATCTCAAAACGGTCGGCGTCGCGAATCAAACCACGATGTTGCGCGGCGAGACCGAGGAAGTGCAACGGCGAGTTCGCCAGGCGATTGTCGATCGCGACGGCGCCGATGCTGCCGCTCAGAATTTTCGGTTCTTCGACACGATCTGCGGCGCAACTCAGGAACGTCAGGATGCGCTGCGCGAATTACTCGACGTGAAGATGGATTTGCTCCTCGTCGTCGGCGGTTACAACAGCTCGAACACGTCGCACCTTGCGGAAATGGGCGAGGAAAAATTGCCGACCTATTTTGTCCTGAACGCTTCGCGTCTGCAGTCGCGCAATGAAATCAAGCATTACAACCTGCACGAAAAACGCGAAGTGGTTTCACACTTCTGGCTTCCACCCGGTCCGACCGTCGTCGGGATCACGGCCGGCGCGTCTTGTCCGAACAACCTGATCGAAGAAACGTTGATCCGGCTTTTCGAGTTGCGCGGAATCCCTCGCCAGCAACTCGAGCTCGCTGCCTAAGACCGCCGGAAGCCAAATTCATTGTGTGGGTTACGCTGCCGATTGGCTTGACACACAAGATCGACATCGTCAGCCTGAGCGGCCATGAACTCTCTCAATCGCTTTGCGGACCCGTTTTATTGCATAATGCGTTTGGTCGTCGGGCTGATGTTTGCCTGCCATGGGCTCGATAAGATATTTGGCACCTTCACCCCTAAAGCCGAAGCGCTTCCGCCCTTGATGGTGGTCGGCGGCTGGGTGGAGATCATTTGCGGATTTCTGGTTGCGTTTGGTTTGCTGACGCGTCTCGCCGCGTTCGTCGCCTCCGGTGAAATGGCGGTCGCGTTTTTCATGATGCACGCGCCGAAAGGTTTGATTCCCTACTTGAACAAGGGCGAGCTGGCGGTGGTTTACTGTTTCGTGTTTTTCTACATCTTCCTGCGCGGCTCAGGCAGCTGGGGCATCGATTCGATATTCTGTAAGAAGTCGGACGCAACGCCAGCGACTCCCTAACGTCGACATCTTGGTTTCGCAGTGACTTGGCTCAATCGCTACGCCGATCCGGTCTACTGTATTGTCCGACTCGTAATCGGCCTCATGTTTGCTTGTCATGGTGGACAAAAAATTCTTGGTTTTCCGCCGGGCGGCCGGCACGCCGCGAACGCACTGGGATGGTCGGCTGGCGGCATTGAGTTAGCAGGCGGACTTCTGATCGCGGTTGGTTTGCTCACTCGTCGCCTTCATCGCCAGCGGCGAGATGGCTGTCGCATATTTTTTGACTTCCTTTTCAGGAAAGACGCTCGGTCACGCGCCGATCGCACTCGAGCGGCTTCTTCCAATCCTCAACTTTTGCGAATTGCCGGTGATGTTTTGTTTCGCCTTTTTCTTTATTATTTTTTACGGGCCCGGCCGCTGGAGCATCGATGCTTTACTGAAAGGAAGAGCAACACTAAGAGCCGCTAGCTCGTCTTCATCATGAAACAATTTCTTATTGCGCTTGGCTGCATCCTGGTTGCGAACGCCATTTTAGCCGAGGAGATCAAGGACTTTGGCAGGGAGCGTCTGAACAGTTCGCCGCGGCACGGCGAATGGGTCGACATCAAATCAGGCGATCGTACGATCAAGGCATTCGTCGTTTATCCGGAACGCAAAGATAAAGCGCCGGTCGTGCTGGTGATTCATGAGATTTTCGGTCTGACTGATTGGGTCCGCAGTTTGTGCGACGAGCTTGCGGAGAACGGCGTCATCGCGATCGCGCCTGATTTGCATAGCGGCCAAAAGTTGGAGGATCTCGACGCCGCGCGGAAAGCGACCTCCGCTTTGCCGAAGGAGCAGGTCAAAGCCGACCTCGACGCTACTTCAAATTACGCGCTCACAAAAATTCCAGCGTGTAATGGAACGCTCGCGGTTTGTGGATTTTGCTGGGGCGGGGGATGGACTTTCGATTACGCACACATCAATCCGAAACTGAAAGCAGCGTATTCATTCTATGGAGTCGCAGTCGATAACGCCGACGACGCCAAAAAGGTCGCGTGTCCGGTTTATGGATTTTACGCCGAGAACGACGAGCGCGTGGACGCAACTATTCCGAAAGCGGAAGAGTTAATGAAAGCTGCCGGCAAAAAATACGAGCCGGTAATTTACAAAGGCGCCGGTCACGGCTTCATGCGCTCGGGCGAACCGAATAATCCACAGGTTCGCGAAGGCGACAAGAAAGCGCGCGACGAAGCGTGGGCGCGGTGGAAAGCTCTGCTAAAGCAATTGCCGCAAGGGTCATGATTTTGATATAACGATCGCGCGATGCAAAGGGGTCCTCCCAGACTTTGGCAGCTGATTATCGGAGCGGTTCTATTGATCCTTTGGCTGACGTCTCCCGAAATCTGGGCGCTGCCTTATGAACTTGCCGGTCGATACGCGAATCGTTTGTCTCAAGGCGATTTGGATCAGATCAAGTCTGTCGTTTCGAAAGAGCGGGCCGTTGATCACAGGCTGAGAAAAATTGAGGCCGTTGCCATCGATAAAGTTCACATTCACTCGGGAGGCAGGAGCGCGGTTGACGAAGACAAGTATTACGAATTTAACGCGTATAAACGCGCAGGCGCCTGGGTGATCGACCTCAATTCGATTCAAATCTCTATTGAGCAGCGAGACCTTCGAACGAATGGTCCGATCTTGATTCGGTAACTAGCTTACTTACCGCCCGTCAATTCATCGACTAACGGTTGCGCGTCGTAAACATTCCGCAACGCTTCGGTGATCGCGGCGGAGTCAACTGAGACGGCGCGTGCTTGTTTGTCGGTGAAAATGCAATCGAGCACGAGCGATTGAATGTTGCCGTCGAAAATAATGCCGACGAATTCTCCGGCGTTGTTCACGACCGGGCTGCCGCTGCTGCCGCCAATGATATCGGCGTCGGAAACGAAATTGTAAGGCGTCGTCAGCCCCAACTTCTCTTTCTCGTCGATCCAACGTTGCGGCAAATCGAACGGCCCTTTGTTTTGGTGCTCGGCCGCGCGGTCGTACATGCCTTGAAAATTTGTGAACGCCGGGATCTGTTTTCCATTTTCCTCGTAACCGCGCACCGTCCCGTAAGAAAGGCGCAGCGTGAATGTCGCGTCCGGATAATTGCTCGTTCCTTCAACGGCAAATCGCGCTTTCGCGATTTCGGCGTAGGCCTGTTGCTTAATTTCCTCCTGCGTCTCCAAAGTCTTTTTCGCTGTGCGCGCAGTCGAATCGATTGCCCGTGCGAGATCAATCATCGGATCGTGCGCGCCATCGACTGCGCCTTTGCCACCAGCGTAAAGTTTTTTCCGCGTCGCGACGTCCCGGAGCTGAGTTGCTTTGATGAGTTCAAATGCGCGATCGTGCGGGGACTTATCGCCGAGCACCGTTTTCTGAACGAGCGGGTGCTGTGCGCCGAACGCATTGCAAAGATCGGTCAACGAATCGGTGAGCGTCAGCAATTCGACGTTGTCGTAAATCGGTTCCGCGGAGAAAAGTTCCAGCTCGAGCGATTCGCGGTTGCTGTCACGAAATTCCTGGAACCGTTCGCTGTTCGGCCTGGCGCGTTCGTCCGCGGCGCGCACGAGCAGCCGCGCGTATTTGAAGAGCGTGCTGTAAAACGCGCGCGGCTGCCGATAGAGACCAAACTTCGGGCGCTCCTGCTCGAAATAACTGTAGACCAACGCGTTCTTCGCAATTTCCTCCTGCGCTTTTTTAATTCGATCGTAAGCGCCGGTTGTCGATTTTAACTTCGGGTCGGCGGAAATCGCGTCGCGTAGTTTTTGCTCGCGCGTTTGCAACGCCTTCCAAACTTCGGGATCGAGCAACCCGGCGACGTAACCATCGTAACGCTTCCGATTGTTCGTGATCCCGTAATAATCTTCACGAACGCGGCGGGAATTTTCGAAAGAGCGTTCGCCGAAGCTGTGCAACAAAACTTCGCGGCGCTTGAAGAAAGACAGAAACCGCGGCAGCTCGCGATCGCGCATGTCGGCCAGTTCATCGATGGTAAGTTGTCGATCGGTCTTGGCGGGGTGACCGCTGACAAATGTCAGCTCGCCATCACCTGGTCCGCGCGGACTGAATTTCAGATAATTGTCGATCTTCGCCGGCTGGCCATTTTCGTAAGCGCGAAAAATGCAGATATCGAGGTCGAAGCGGGGATATTCAAAGTTGTCCGGGTCGCCGCCATAGAACGCGATCTGTTGCTCGGGCGCGAAAACCAGGCGGACGTCATCGTAGCGTTTGAATCGGTACAGATGATAAACGCCGCCCTGATAAAGTGTGACCACGTTCGAACGCAATCCAGTTTTGTCTTTGCTTTCTTTCTCGATTGTCGCGATCGCGGCCTTGCGCGCATCGGAAGCTTTCTCGCCCGGCATGTCTGATTTCACGGCGGAATTCACGCGCGTGGTCACGTCTTCGATCGACATCAGGACGTTGAGCTCGAGATCGACACATTTCTTTTCGTCGGTCCGCGCCTTGGCGTAAAAACCGTCACGGAGATAATTGTGCTGCTCATCGGAGAATTTCTGGAGCGCATCGGCGCCAACATGATGATTGGTGATCACCAGACCATCGGCGGAGACAAATGAACCGCTTCCGCCAGAACTAAACCGCACACTCGATTTTTGGAGATGATCGAGCCACTGTTTGGTTGGCTCGAAATTATATTTTTCCTTTAGTTGTTTCGTCGGCGGCGCGTTATAGAGCCACATTCCCTCATCGCCAAGTGCGTAATCGCTCAGACCGGCGAGCAAAACTGAGCCGCAAAAGGTGGCGGCAAGAAATTTTCGCATTCGCCACGATAATCGCGATGCGATTTCCGACAAGCGAGTCAGGTCCGCAGCTAGCCGCGCCTGCGGATGCGAACGAGCCCAGGAATAGCGGTGGCGCCAAGAACGAGGAGTACCGCCAGGACGATCGCAAATTCAACGACCGTGGCCGCAGCTGACATCAACCTCGCTAGTCCGTGCACCATTAATATCTAAGACCGGAGGTGGTCCTTACCGGTTACAAAAAGTTGTGGCATCTGAGCTTGAGGGAACTCGACCGTGGACATGGAGCGACAGCAGTATCACGATTGGATACGTGTTTGGCATTAAACGTCGAAAGGTGGAGCGACTCGATTTCATTGTCGCCGGTGCGCAAAAATCGGGTACGACCGCGCTGCATTATTTTTTAAAAAAGCATCCGCGGATCGCGCTGCCGAACCGGCAGGAGCTGCATTTCTTCGATGACGAGGAAATTTTCTCGCGCCCGGTCGATTACGAACTGTTGCACCGACATTTCCGGCCGATCCTAAGATCGGCAACCCCGAAAAAATCGGGGCTCGCGAAGCCTTTCGGAGTCGCCGGTGAATGCACTCCGAGTTATTTGTATTGGAAGCCGGCGATGGAGCGGATCTGGAATTACAACCCGGAAATCGAACTCGTCATCCTGCTGCGAAGTCCGATCGATCGCGCCTTCGCGCACTGGAACATGCAACGCTTCAAGGACCGCGAGCCGCTCGATTTCCTGGACGCGCTCAAAGAAGAACCGAGACGAATCGCACAACCGTTGACGATCGAATCGCGGCGCTTTGCCTATGTCGATCGTGGTTTTTATTCCGGCCAGCTCGAACGCGTTTTCAAATTTTTCCCGCGAGAACAAATCAAGATTGTGAAGTTCGAAGATTTTCGCGATCGAAAGCAGGAAACGCTCGACGGGATCTTTGAGTTTCTTGGCGTGAAACCGCTGCGCGGTGTTCGCGACAAAGATCGAAACGTTGTTCCGTACGAGCGGGCGATGACGCCGGAGGAACGAAAGTATCTTTCCGGAGTTTTCTCGGCCGAGATAACGAAGCTCGAGCAAATGCTCGGCTGGGATTGCTCGGACTGGAAAATATTGTAGCGGTCCTTGTGCCAAGCACCGGTCCGAGCCGGACTGGCACTTAAATAAACAGGCGCTTGGTAGAAGCGCCTCTACAACCGATTTGTTTGCTTAAATTTGGGCCGCTGCTTCGGATGCACGCCCAACAACGCTTTCGACCGAAAAAGCCGTGCGCCTTGCGATAAAAAGAATTCGCGCAGCTCGGGAGTAAAAAAGGAGGAGTCGTCCGGACGCGGATTAAAATCGAGAAGCAACCGGCCGTTGTCGTTCAAGAAACGCGTCCGGATGTCGCTGATAAAAAATTCCCAATCTGCGAGCGACCATTCAACACCATCGCGGACGCGCCCGATCCGGTGAAAACAAATCCGGTGCGCGGTCACGAGATCGAACTTTTGCCCGAGATCGGGCAGGGGAGTTTGTCGTTCGATTCGGCCGATCACGCGCGGAACGTCGAGCAAAGCCGTTATGGCGCGGAAAAGCGGCTCGTTATCGGTATCGAAGCCGAGAACCTGATGGCCGAAGAATTTGCAGACGTAGAGAAAGTAGCCGGCGCCACAGCCAAGATCGACAATGCACATTGGCGGCGAACGATCGAGCCAAAGATCTTGCGCGCGCTCGATGTTAATTTCGATCCAATAGACGACGTCCTCGAAACGATTGATCCGTGGCGAGCCCGGCCGATAGGGAAATTGATCCCGAAGTTTTTCGAATTGTGCGCGATCAAGGCTGTCGAGAATGCGGCGCTTGTTGACGGGGTGCGTCGAACGGTTGAGATGTTCGAACGCGCTGGCAAAGAGCTCGGTCGAAAGTAACTTCTGGAGCTTGCGTGAGAATCTCATTGCTGCCAACTAATGCTGCGCGCTAAATGACGGACTTTGCTGATCAGCGGTAACACATGCAACAAGCGAAACGAATTCTTCTCATTTGGAAAGTGGATCGACATCTTCGAGTGAGTCGGGGCCGAGCGAAATGAAAAAGGTCCCGCTTTCCCGGGTTTTCGTGAACGACGAAGTCCGTGAGGCTGGCCTGCGCGCGATGGATTCCGGCTGGTATATCCTCGAAAAGGAGTGCGAAGCGTTCGAAGCCGAGCTGGCGGCCTACGTCGGGACGAAACAAGCGGTCCTTTGTTCGTCCTGGACGACCGGGGCTTTAATGCTGCATCACGCGATGGGAGTTTGTCCCGGCGACGAAATTCTTGTGCCGTCTCACACCGCTTTTCCATCGATTGAACCAATGATTCATCGGGGGGCGCGGCCGGTCTTCATCGACATCGACGAGACCTACTGCATCGATGTCGATCTTCTGGAGGAATCGATCAGTTCGCGCACAGTCGGAATTCTTCCGGTGCATCTTTATGGCCATCCCGCGAACCTGGATGGAATTTTCGTGGTCGCGAAGAAACACGGTCTTTGGGTGGTGGAAGATTGCGCGCAAGCATTCGGGACGGAGTTCGGCGGCAAACGCGTCGGCTCGATCGCCGGCGCGGGCGTGTTTTCGTTTTATCCGTCGAAAAATCTCACTGTCATGGGCGATGGCGGTTGCATCACCACGAACGATTCAGCACTCGCCGGGAAACTGCGAATGCTGCGCAATCACGGCGAGAGGTCGAAGTATGTGCATGAGTTCGTTGGCTACAATTTTCGTTTCAATGAAATTCAAGCTGCGATCGGCCGGGTCGAGTTGCGCAACATCGACAAATTGAACGAGCACCGCCGCGATGTTGCCGCGCGTTACAACGAGCGTTTGGAAGGCACGGTGCAAGTCCCGCGGGAGCGGCCGTGGGCGCGCGCGGTTTATCACATGTACGTGATCCGGACCGAGCGCCGCGATGCGCTTGCGGAATTTTTGAAAAGCAGAGGTATCGGCACGGGCATTCACTATCCAGTAGGAAACCATCAGCAGCCCGCAATCTTGAAACTTTATTCCAATCTGCCGCGCCTGCCGAAGACGGAAGCAGCCGTGAACGAAATTCTTTCGCTTCCGATTTACGGCGATCTGGCGATGGAAGATGTCGATTATGTTTGCGACGCGATCCTGGAATTTTTCGGTAAGAAATGATGATGCCGGAGCCAAGCACTTAAATTACCTATGAATCTTCCATTCTTTATTGCCACGACGTGGTTCGGCCAGGAACATCGCGTTCTCGGTCTGGACTGGAATTATCTCGTGATCCTGGGTTTGATCGGGAACGCGACGTTCTCGATGCGATTTCTGGTGCAATGGTGGGCCTCCGAGCGACAAGGCGAGAGCGTCATTCCAGTTTCTTTCTGGTACTGGAGTATCGGCGGCAGCATCCTGATGTTTTTTTATTTTCTTTTCCGGCGCGATCCGGTCGGCGTCATCGCGTATCTTCCGAACTCGATCATTTACATTCGCAATCTGATGCTGATTCGTAAACGCCGGCTCGCGTTTACCGCTGCCAGCCCGTCGCAAACGCCGCGCGAAAACAGCTAGCGATCGAATGGCCGGGAAAGATCCGCGCGTTGACGCTTACATTAAACGCGCGGCGCCGTTTGCCCGGCCGATCCTGAAACGCCTGCGCAAAATCGTGCACACCGGCTGTCCCGATGTGGAAGAAACGATCAAGTGGAATTCGCCGTTCTTCGAGCACAAGGGGATCATTTGCTTCATGGCCGCGTTCAAGCTGCATTGCGTTTTCGGTTTTTGGAAAGGCTCGCTCATTTTTGGCGCGAAACACAAAGGCGCGATGGGACATTTCGGTCGGATCACGTCGATTGACGATTTGCCTAACGAAAAACAATTGATCGCATTTGTTCGGAAAGCGGCGGAATTAAACGAAGCCGGTGTTAAGAAACTGCGTCCGCGATCCCGCGCGAAACAAAAGGTGAGCGTTCCGTCCGATCTGAAAGCGGCGCTGCAAAAAAATGCAAAGGCGCGAAAGACGTTCGACAATTTCAGCCGCAGCCACAAAAAAGAATACGTGGAATGGATTACGGGTGCGAAGCGCGACGAAACGCGGAAGCGTCGATTGGAAACTGCGATTCAGTGGCTGGCCCAGGGCAAACCGCAAAACTGGAAATATCTCTGATCTAGATTCCGCGTGTCATCCCGAGCGGAGGCGAGGGATCTCACAATCGAAGCATGGATCCCACAATGTACATAGCGTGCTCAACTTGGTTAATGAGAGATCCCTCACTTTGTTCGGGATGACAGTGAAGCGAGCACATTGTTTTAGAAAGTGTCAACAAAGCGGATCAAATCTTGCGGCAATTGACTGTTCCATTGCTGCCCTTTCTCGATCGCGAGCTTGGCGGAATGAAGTGCGTGACGCGGCAGAAGTAATTGGCGTTCGAGCTTCGTGGTCCAACCGGTCTCGATAAATTCCAAATAGAGCTGCTGGTCAGGCCCGTAAATCTTGTCGCCGACCACCGGGATACCGAGGGAAGCGAGATGAACACGAATTTGGTGTGTGCGACCGGTGCGGGGAATAGCGCGAATCAAACTAAATTGGTCGCGCTGACACCCCTCACCTTCATCCTCTCGGCGCTCCGCCCAGTCGCGATCCCGACCCGATCGCGAAGCGGCAGGTGAGGGTGGGGATGTCGATCTTGTGAAGCGAAGTTCGACTCGAAACTCGGTCAGCGCCGGGGCGCCATCAGGATGAATCATTTGCTTCAACCAAATCGCTGACGGTTGATGCTTGCCTTGTCGATCCATCGGCGCGTCGACAATTTTTGTTTCCCAATCCGGGCAACCCCAAACGATCGCGAGATATTCTTTGTGCAAGCGCCGCTCTCGCATGAGCAATCCGAATCGCCGCGCTGCCGCAGCCGTCTTTGCCACAAGCACCAGTCCGCTCGTTTCGCGATCCAATCGATTTACAATTGAAACCTGGCCGCCGTTCGCGATCTCGAACGCGAGCAGTTCGCGCAGCTCTTTCCAAAGGGTGGTGCGCTGGTCGGGTTTGCTTGGATGCGTTAACAGAAATGACGGCTTGTCGACCACGATGTAATCGTCGGTTTCGTCGACAATTCGAAAATCGCGATCGACATGTTTGAGCATACAAATTTCGATCCTGAAACTAGCCTAACTATTAAGCCGTTGTAGCGGCGATGTCTCATCGCTGAAAAAGTGCGACGGTCATCCGCCTACGCGATGACTACGGCGCGACAAGTAGACCGCCGCTCCAATTCGTTGACTTGACCTCGTTGGGAAAACCGCTTTACGTAAATGCCTCACTTTCATCTCCTAGGAGAGTTCTGCCGTGGACCTAAAAGACATCAAAGCCCTGATCGATTTGATGAAGAAGAACGATCTCTCCGTTTTCGAGATGGAGAAGGATGGCTTTCGTATCAAACTGCAAAAAGGTTTGGACCAACCGATCATAACGTCAACGACCGCGCCGGCTGCCAACAGTCCAGCGGCAACCGCTTCAGCCCAAAGCGCGCTCAAAGATATTGTTTCCCCAATGGTCGGGACTTTTTACCGGGCTGGGTCGCCGGATGCTTCGCCGTTTGTCGATGTTGGAACAAGAGTGGACGAGGACACGGTGGTTTGCATTATCGAGGCGATGAAAGTGATGAACGAGATCAAGGCGGAAACCAGTGGGGTCATTGCCGACGTCGTGGCCGAGAACAGTAAGCCGGTGCAGTTCGGCCAAGTGCTCTTCCGCGTGCGATAACTGAGTGCGGCCCGCCAACTCGCGGGAGCAATGCATGTTCGAGAAAGTCCTGATTGCCAATCGCGGTGAGATTGCGCTGCGCGTGATTCGCGCATGCAAGGAACTCGGTATTCGCACACTCGCGGTTTATTCCGACGCCGATGTCGATTCGTTGCACGTGCAACTTGCGGATGAAGCGATTTGCATCGGCGCGGCGCCGAGCTCGGAAAGTTATTTAAAGATCGATCGGATCATGAGCGCGGCCGAAGTGGGCGATGTCGATGCGATTCATCCCGGTTATGGTTTTCTGGCCGAGAACGCGCACTTCGCTGAAGTGGTCGAGAGTTGCAAGATCAAGTTCATTGGCCCGCCGTCGCAAGTGATTCAAAAAATGGGCGACAAAAATACGGCGCGCGCATGCGCCCGCAAAGCCGGCGTCCCAGTGACGCCGGGAAGTGACGGCGTCGTTGAAAATGACAAGGATGCGGCCAAGGTCGCGAAAGAAATCGGTTATCCCGTCATGATCAAAGCGGTGGCGGGTGGGGGCGGTCGCGGGATGCGCGCGGCCCACAACGAAACCAGTTTGATGGCAGGATATCATAGCGCGCGTCTTGAAGCGGAGAAGGCGTTTGGAACGGCTGCTGTTTACATCGAGAAACTGATTGTGAATCCGCACCACATCGAATTTCAAATCGTGGCCGACAGCCATGGTCGCGTCGTGCATTTGGGCGAGCGCGATTGTTCGATTCAGCGGCGTAACCAAAAAGTGATCGAAGAATGTCCGTCGCCGATCGTTCACGCCGGGCTCCGCAAAAAAATGGGAAACGCCGCGATCAAGCTGGCCAAATCAGTTGGCTACCAAAACACCGGCACGATCGAATTTCTGGTCGATGAAGACCGCCGCTTCTATTTCATGGAGATGAACACGCGACTTCAGGTCGAGCACACCATCACCGAAGAAGTTTACGGGTGCGATCTGGTGAAGGAACAAATCCGCATCGCTGCGGGCGAACCCTTATCGCCGCACGTCGCTCACGCTGTGCCGCGCTCACATGCGATCCAGTGCCGGATCAACGCCGAAGATCCGGCAAACAATTTTCAACCGTCGCCGGGCCGGATTACTTTTTACTACGCGCCCGGCGGCCGCGGCGTCCGGATAGATTCGCACGCTTACACCGGCTACGTCGTGCCGCCGTATTACGATTCGCTGATTGCAAAAATAATCACGATCGGAGCGACGCGCGATTCGGCGATCGATCGCATGCGTCGCGCGCTCGATGAATACTACGTTACCGGAATTAAGACGACGGTCCCTTTTCACGCCGCGATCATGCGGAGCGGCGCGTTCCGCGATGGGAAGTACGATACCGGTTTCGTCGAGCGGATGATGAACTCGGAGACTTTTGAGCTGAAGCCGCCGCCCGTCCGGCTCCACGAATAAGAGCTTTGCGAAATCTAAGCGATTGCCGCCTCTACGGTATTCTCGATTTCGGTTACGTTGGTGTCGCCGATCTGGAACGTGTCGCGAAGGCGATGATTGACGGCGATGTCGATCTTATCCAATTGCGCGCAAAGAAGCAGTCACTCGAAGAAATTGTCGATCTCGCAGGCGCGCTGCACCAAATCACTTCTGGAGCTGGAATTCCTTTAATCGTTAACGATCATGCGGAAGTTGAGGCCAAGGTTCCAGTGGAAGGAGTTCACGTCGGCCAGGACGACGACTCGCTTGCGCACGCACGCAAGAAAGCGGGCCACCACGTTCTCGTCGGAAAATCCACCCACAGTTTCGAGCAGGCGGTTGCGGCGGAACGCGAAGGCGCGGATTACATTGGGTTCGGTCCTATTTTCGCGACTCCAACAAAGCCGGATTACCAGCCGGTCGGGCTGACCGGTATCAAACGGGTTCATAACGAAGTCACCGTCCCGATTTTTTGCATCGGTGGAATCAAGATCGAGAATCTCGGCCAAGTCATTGCCGCCGGCGCAAAGCGAGTCGCGATTGTCTCCGGTTTGCTCAAGGCGCCTGACATCGCCAAGTATGCGCGGGCGTGTAAAACTCTGTTAAGTCCAGAAACCTGATGTCTCTGCTTGTTGTTGGTTCCATTGCGCTCGACACCGTTAAGACGCCAGTCGAAGAACATGGCGACTTGTTAGGCGGCTCGGCGTTATACGCGGCCGCGGCCGCGAGTTATTTTTCGCCAGTGAAACTGGTCGGTGTTGTCGGCAGCGATTTTCCGCGGGCCGAGTTTGACTTTTGGAAATCACGAAAGATCGACACCGCGGGCGTGCAGCGGGTGGATGGAAAAACTTTCCGCTGGTCGGGGGAATATTCGTGGGATCTGAACACGCGCGAGACGCGTTCGGTCGCGCTCAACGTCTTTGAGAATTTTAAGCCGGAACTGCCCAAGTCGTATCGGCAAACTGATTTTGCGTTGCTGGCCAACATCGCGCCAGCTTTACAATCGCGTGTGCTCAAGCAAATGGAAAAGCCGCGCTTTGTTGTCGCCGACACGATGGACCTTTGGATCGAGACCACGCGCGGCGATTTGGATGCGCTCCTGCCGGATGTCGATCTTTTGATTCTGAACGACAGCGAAGCGCGCGAGATGACAAAGGAAACAAGTTTGATCAAAGCTGGCCGCGCCATTCGCAAAATGGGTCCGCATTATGTCGCGATCAAAAAAGGCGAGCACGGCGCGCTGCTTTTCGGCGAGAACGAATTTTTCAGCTGCGGCGCCTATCCGCTCGAAGACATTCACGACCCGACCGGGGCAGGGGACACATTTGCCGGTGGTATGGCCGGTTATTTGGCGGGAACGGTCAAGAAAGTGACCTTTACCGATCTTCGCAAAGCAATGATCTACGGCAGTGTGCTCGCGAGTTTTTGCGTGGAAGCGTTCAGTCTCGAGCGCTTGCGCAATTTAACGATGGAGCAGATCAACGAGCGCTACGAAGCTTTTAAACTCATGAGTCAGTTCGAAGTGCCGCAGAATTAGAGCGAAGCAGAACTTGCTTGTTGGGTTTGATCTTGCCTTTGGTTTTTCGAATGCGTTAAATCTTCGCTGCGTTGCTGGAGATTGAAGCTGGGAAAAAAAGAAGACCGTGACCGCGCGATGTCTTGTCGTTTGCAGTACGCTGCTGCTGTTTGCCAACGGCGCGTATGGTGGCGGCACCTACCAGCATACCAGGGACAGGCGGACGGTTATCTGGAACAATTATCCCAGACGGGACGTTGAGGCGACGTGGTCGGGCAAGCGAGACTCGAACGGGTTCGCTACGGGAGATGGCACATTGACGTGGTATAAAGTTCAGCGACCAGTCGTGACCGGCTCCAACATTCCGTCCTCCGGAGGACAGGCCGTCGAGGCCGTCGTCATCAACCGTTATTCCGGCAAAATGGTCCGCGGGAGATTTGATGGGCCCGCGGTTAATGTCGACGCGAGCGGGAAAATGTCTCACGGCACGTTTGTCCATGGGACCAAAGCCAATGATTGGGTGGCCGGACCGCTGCCGTGTCCTGATCAACAGTTGAATGAACGTGTTTCCAGAAGCGCGGTCAAGGCGCAGCCGCCAGCCGAAGGGCCACCGCGTGTCGCAGCTGCGGCACCAATTCGACCGTTCGCGCCTGCGACTTTAGCGACTCCGCCTTCAACTCCGGCAGCCGCCGTGCCTGAGGTAAAGAGCCGCATGATCGTGGACTTTAAGGAACAAACCCAAGCTGTTTTATCTCGAGTAGACGATGCGACGGGAAATTTTCCCGAGATCGACCGGCTCGATTCGGTGCAACAGTTGCCAGCGCCGGTAGCTGAAAGTGTAGCGTCGCTTGTCGATCGGGCGCGTGACTTTCGGGCGAAGCTCGGATACGAAACTGCTCTGAGCGAATGCCGAAGCGAGACTGAAACGGTTGACGCGCTTTCAGCGGTTGATCAGAGCACACGCAATATTGCGGGCAACGACGCTTCTGCGGCGAACTCGGAACTAACCGATTTTCTGAAAAATAATCCCGAACCAATGGTCGACGCTCAGAGACCGTTATGGCGTTATCTGACTTCAATGCGGTTGTTGTGCAGCCGATTAGAAAAGGAAGCTGAGATCCACGTGCAGCGAGCAGGAGCATTTGCGTCGGCAGGTAGAACCGGGGACGCCATCCGCGAATATCAGGAAGCTTATCGGGTATTCCCGAGTCCGGCTACAGCCGAAAAGATCCGTCAACTCCAAAGGAACAGTCTCGGGTTGTGAAGAGACAATATTTCTTCGCCTACCTTTTTGTCAGAGCGGCAAAAGGAGTTGCTCTGCTGGTGATACTGATCGGGGTCGGATTTTGCGTGCTACGATATTACCAAGCCAGCATTGCGGCCGGCGCGGTCGCGTATCAGCCTTCGCCGCATCTCCAACAGGCACTCGACCGGTTGAAAGATGCCTTTTTGGCAACCGGACAGATCATCGAGTCGTTTAATGCCGGCAATCAATCAACAACACCGAATGTTCAGGGGCCGCGTTTTCCGCTGGTGATTGACTCAGAGGACGATTTTGCCCGAATTGGCGCCGAGCTCTCCAGAATCGACGGTGAGCGGCAAAAGTTGAAAGAGTCAATTGTGAGCCGGTTTGAGACTTTGGTTAAGAGCATCGAGGAGAAACTTCATGCCTACGCAGCCGTGTTGCAGTCGTCGCCGACGCCAACACCCGCAACCGCTCAAAATCTTATCTCCAAAGCGACGCCGACGCCGAGGGAAGAATTTTTGTTTTCATCCAAGCTCGGCACTTCCGACGCGAATGAGCGGAGCGCAAATCTGAAGGAGCGAAAGGAATTTCTTAAAGTGCTCGCGATTAGAGCCGAGAACGCCGACAATCGTGTGACACTCGGCGAGGCTGCAGATCAACTTGAGCGATTGGCCAAGCTGCTGCCGGAAAAATTCAACGCCTCAGCCGCTGCACAACCGGATACGGCAATAGCCTCCTCGAAGGACCCACCAGCAGAGCAGGACGGCAAAGTCTTGCTCTCCGAGCGCGTTGCTCGCCAGCTAGAGCAACTTCGCGGCGGAGTCCGCCAGATGTTGCTTACATCATGGACTCTTGATGATACGTTCGAGCAGGTAGCCAACCTTGATTCAGCCGAGCGTGATAAGTATCGCGCAGCGCTTCTGGCACAAAAAAGCATTTGGCTGTCAGCGACTTCGCGGATCGTAATTGGATTGCTTGCTACAGGTCTTGTCAGTCTTCTGATAGTTGTCTTTGGCGACCTCGTTCAGACTCAACTTGATACCGCGACTAGCAGCGGCACCGTGGCCGATGCGATTAATGCGCTGCGTGGATCGGTGACACACTATTCGAAAAGCGAACCAATGATCACGGCGGAAGAGGAAACGCCGGTCGAAGGCGGATCTTGAAAAATTCGCCCCCTTTAATTAGGCAAAAGCGCGCCCGAGAGGATTCGAACCACTAACCTTCTGATCCGTAGTCAGACGCTCTATCCAGTTGAGCTACGGGCGCCAAAGAGCAGCTAATTTGCGGAGGAAGGCTGAGGCGTCAAATAACCTGGGAGTTCACAACTGCTCCCGACGGTTAAGAGCTTCCGATCCAAATCCCGACGAGGAACACCAACACTCCGCCGACAATTACTTGAAACGCGGCGCGGAGAAACGGCGTGTCCATATACCGGTTTCGGATCCAGCTAATGAGCAAAAGTTCAATTGCCACGATCACAACAGCAGCGGCGGTAGCAGTTCGAAAATCGGGTATCAAATATGGCAATGTGTGACCGATTCCGCCTGCCGTGGTCATCAATCCGCAGACGACTCCACGCAGCAGAGGTTTCCCTCGGCCGGTCAGGCTGCCGTCATCAGATGCTGCCTCAG
Organism: Chthoniobacterales bacterium; assembly: GCA_035603575.1. Classification (GTDB taxonomy): domain Bacteria; phylum Verrucomicrobiota; class Verrucomicrobiia; order Chthoniobacterales; family UBA10450; genus AV40. The sequence continues at coordinate 1,453 of DATNKD010000076.1, read as the reverse complement.
CAAACCCCATTGAAATTCCCGCGCCAACACTGGCGGCGAGACCAACCAGGAATGCGGCGTGGCTGTTATGGGTCGCAAACGCGGCCGCAAAAACTGGCGCAAGGGTTGAGACCGAACCATCCATCAGTCCCGCGAGGCCCGGCTGCACGATTTGTAGAACGAATAAACGGCGATGCGCTTTGTCCTCTTGTGCTTCAACTTCCGGAGTCAGTTGTTCGCGTTGAAGATCGTCGGCAAGGGTGACATGCTTCCGCTCCGCCTCGGCCAGGTCTCCCAGTAGTTTTCGCGTTGAGGCATCGCTGACTTTACCGGCAGCGCGCTCGTAGAAGCGCTGGGTTTCTGTCTCCATTACCTCGGCCTGATTCCGAACGGTTTTGATTCCGAGCGGCCGGATCATCCATACCGGTTTGCGGTGGACAAAGCCCTTTACATCCTCTCGACGGATTAGCGGGATGTGTTCTCCAAAACGACGCCGGTATTCCTCGATCAGTTTGCGGCGATGCTGATCTTCTTCCGCCTCCATTTCCTTAAAGATTTGGGCGGTCGCGGGATAATCGGTTTTCAATCCGGCGGCGAAGTCGGCGTAAATGCGCGCATCCGTTTCCTCGGAGGAGATCGCGAGCGCTAGGATTTCCTGTTCCGAAAGGTCCCTGAAATTTTTAGCCACGGCATTTCTCCGACGAGAATATCATCGTTTTCTCAATACGGGAGTGGCGACGCAGAAGGAACCGGCGTCGCGGAGGGAGCCGGTGTCGCAGAAGGAGCTGTCGGTGTCGCGGCGACGTTAACGATCGTTCCGGTGGTAATAGAATCGGACGGATTCACGATGACCTTGTCGGATTCGGTGACGCCACCGAGAATTTCGGACTGGATGCCGAAGTCCCGACCGACTTTAACGTCGCGTACCTCGACCACGCCCTTTGCGTCCACGACCGCAACTTGCAGATTTTTTCCGCGAAAGATCAGCGTGTTATCAGGTAAGATCAGTTGCTTTCCCAAAACATTCGGAGGCAAGCGGACCGTAGCATAGCTGCCAGCGGTGATCTCATTCTGCGAGTTATCCACCTGTAGCTCTACTTGCATCGTCCGCGAGTCGGGTGAGACCGCCTCGGAAGTCGTGGCGACCTTTCCCGGGTACGGCTTTCCGCCTCCTGTCCCTACCACAACGTCGAAAGCTTGTCCGACCGCGATGTTAGGCGCCTCCGCTTGGGGGACGCGAAAATAAACGCGAAGTGACTGGGTTTGCTGGATGTGAAACATTTCCTTGCCGCCCAAGGGATTGATCAGGTCGCCGACCTCGACGTTTCGGATGGTAATCGTCCCAGCGAAGGGAGCCACGACTCGTTGAAAACCTTGCAACTGTTCGAGTCGCTTCACATTCTCCTTGTTATTCTCGAGGTTAGCCGCTTGGACACCCTGGGCTGCGGCGGCGTTCTCGGAATCAAGCTGTGAC
>DATNKD010000075.1:0-11070 GCA_035603575.1 Chthoniobacterales bacterium | reverse complement strand
GCTTCATTGTTCAATATAGTTTGGCAGCAAAGATTGCAGCGTGCGTCTTCCTTGGACTCGGCCTCTTCATTGCGTACGCAGCGTCTCGAGCTTCAGCCGACCAAAGAATTCTCGCGGCTTGCGTCGGCGGCACACTTTTTTTCGCGACGCTGCTCATATTCGTAGAGTTCCACTTTGTGCACGTAGAATTTGACGAGAATTCCATTTACACATTTTCACCTTGGCGGAAGCGTCGTGTCATCCCGTGGAGCGCCGTGATTAGCTACTCGTTCAAGTGGCACATCCTTAAGACGCGCGACTACGGTGCAATCCGTTTGAGTGCCTTTATGTCAGGTCTCGGTACTATGCGTGATCAGTGGCAGAACAAAGTGCTGCGCACTCAAAGGTCTAGCCAAGCGCCACCGCCTCAGAAATGGTTGTAGAGGCGCTTGTGCCAAGCGCCTGTTTTGTCATTCCGACCGAAAAGGAGGAATCTCTTACTATTTCTGTCGTGGTGAGCTTAGTCAGCGCGGAAATATTTGGAGATGTCTCGACTCCGCTCGACATGACAGAAAAGTAAAGCGCCGCGCCAATGCGCGATTGTTTCCTCAACCGCCCACCGCTTGATAATGGCGAAGGCCGCGGTGCCACATGCTGCGCGCAATGGCCCAGGTGAGAAAGAGCCAGCCGGTTTGGATGGCGAGCGCTTGCCAAAGTTCCGCGCCTTTTAAGCGCTCGAGGAAAATCGCGACCGGACAAAACAATTCGTAATAAAACGGCATCCATTTCAGCGCCGCCTGAATTCCGGTCGGCATGATGTCGATCGGAAACATCTGGCCGCCGAGGAAATATTCGAACGAGTAAACGATGAACACGATGGTAGTGATTTCCAAAATCCAGAACGCCATCATTGCCAGCGAATAGGTGATGAAGAACTGGATGAACGCCGCCATCAACATCGACAACGTCGCGAGAATGTAAGTCATCGGATCGTGCGGGAGCGCGACGTACTTGTGGAAATAGAGAAAGATCAGCGCGATCGGCGGCAGGGTGACGAAGGTGTAAACGAGCCGGCCACTGCAAAAAATGCTGAACCGATACGCGAGATAACTCATCGGCTTGGTCAAGAGTGCGTTGATCTGACCTTCGCGAATGTCAGCAGCGATTTGCCATTCGTCTTCGGTTGGGGTGACCAGATTGCTGACCAGGATGGTGAGTAAATAATAATAGATCATCGAGCCGTAGTCGTAGCCGTGGAGAGCGCCGCCTCGCTCCTTGAAGACCGCGCTCCATAGAAACACGGTACCGGCGAGCGGGATCAAACCGAAGGCCGCGCGCAGAAAATAATTCCAGCGATAGACGAACGTGTTCTGGAGCCCGATGTTGAAGACCGAAATATATTTGTCGATCCTGGCGCGCGTCATTTTCTCGAAACGAGTTCGACTGCGAGATTGATCGCCGCGATCATGCTGTCGGGGCGCGCGAGTCCTTTGCCTGCGATTTCAAACGCGGTGCCGTGATCGGGACTTGTGCGCGGAAACGGCAAACCGAGCGTGACGTTCACGCCGTTATGAAACGCATGCAGTTTCAGCGGGATCAAACCCTGGTCGTGATACATGCAAAGCACGGCATCGAATTCGCCTTCGGCCGCGCGATGAAAAACCGTGTCGGACGAAACCGGACCGACAATTTTTGATTTTGAATTCTGGACTTTGGATTTTAGCTCTTCAACCGCCGGCGCGATGATGTCGATTTCTTCGCGGCCGAGTTTTCCGGATTCGCCGACATGCGGATTTAATCCGGCGACGGCGATGCGCGGCGCTTGAATGCCGCGGCGTTTCAGAAAATCTGCAAGCAACAAACCGACGCGGACGATCTCAGTTTTATTGAGCGAGCGCGGAACTTCGCTCAACGGAATGTGCGTGGTCACGAGCGCGACCGTGATTTTGCCGCCGGTCAAACACATCGCGAAGTTTTTCATGCCGCAGCGCTCGCCAAAGAATTCGGTTTGGCCGGGAAACTTGAATCCCGCTTCGTACATCCGCGCTTTGTGAATTGGTCCGGTCACGATCGCGTGCAGTTCCTCGCGTCGCGCGCGGGTGACTGCTTCCTCCAGCGCGGCTGCAGCCGCGCGCGCAGTTTCAATTGTCGGTGCGCCGGGTTTACAATTGGGCTGTCGGCCGATGACGACGTACTCCGCTGAACCGGGGACGCCTCCCGATTTCAGTGCAAGATCAACAATCTCCGGCCCGATGCCGGCGCAATCGCCAAGGGTGATGCCAATGCGCGGTCGCATCGGGCATTGTCAGCAACACTACGCCGCGTAGCAAGCGCCTGAAAATGTCGACTGCAATGTTTGGTTTGAGGTGACGCAACTCACACGCGGCGAATCGCGACGACGGTTAGCACCACAAGCGACGAAAAGATCAGCGGCAGAAATCGCGTTGCGGTATCGCCTGCAGCAGCAGCGCCTTCGGCGAACTTCTCTTTGTCGGCCTCAGAATATGAGATGTGCTTCTCCCCCTGTGGCGTATACCAAGCTAGACGGTGAATAAGGAACACGCCGAACAGGCCGAAAAGACCAGCAGCCAAAATCAATATGAGTGCCAAGCGACGAACCGAGCGCGACGTGGCCGGAATGAAACATACGGCGCAGCAAGCGGCGACGATGCCGAGCATCACAAAATCAACGGTGTGCATTTAGGTCCAACGAAAAGTTTTCGGCTAACAAGGAAACCTGATCGCAGAGGACTAAGATTACGAGGAAGCGGAAGAGTGGACGTCGATCTTGTCGATCAACAACTCAGAACGTTTTGATAAACGCCTTCGAGCGCAAACTGGCGAGCCACTTTTCCTGTAATTTTTGCGCTTCCTGATGCATCAATTTCTTTTCGATGTCGGCACGGGTATCGGCGAGCGATTTGGTGTCGCCGCCGTGTTTGTCTTCGACTTTTAGAATGTAGTAGTTGCCGCCGAGTTCGATGACGTTGCTGATTTTGCCCAGCCCGAGATTGAAGGCCGCTTTTTCGAGCGGCGCAGCGAGCGTTTTGCGCTCGACCCAGCCCCAGTCTCCGCCGTGTTCGCGGGTGCTGTCCTCGGAATAAAGCTGGGCCATGCGTTCGAACTCGGCGCCATTGACGAGCTTGCCGAAAATTTCGTCGGCCATCGCTTTCTGGGCGGCGGCGTTGCCGTCACTGGCGTGGCTCGGGATCATGATTAGCCGCAATTTAATTTGCGCCTTGGTCGTGAATTCGTCCCGGTGCGCCTTGTAATATTCTTCCACCTTCGCGGGCGAAGCGATGGTATTGAGTTTGACGTTTTTGCTCCGCATCGCCTGAACGATCATTTTTTCGGTCTCCATCTTTTTGAATTCGCCCATGGTGAAGTTCTGCGCCTCTAGCGTTTTAATGAACGTGTTGCGGTCGCCGCCGAAATCGGTGCGGACGATGTCGTGCATCCGTTCTTCCACGAAGTGGTCCGGAATCTGGAAGTTCTCCTTTTTGAACGCCTGAAGAATCAGCTGGCGATCGATCAAATCCTGGAGCGCGGCCTGGCGCGCTTCCTTAACTTTTTTTATGAGCTCCTCGCCACTGAATTGGGTGCGCAATAATTTTTCTCGCGGCCCGACGAGGCCGCGCACCTGAGAAAAAGTGATGACTTCGCCGTTCACGACGGCCGCAACACCATCGACGACTTCCGGGTCCCCCGCGGCATAGGCAGCGTGGCAAATGGGCGAGAAATTCAGCAGGCAGGCTGCGATCAGTGCGATGAGAATTTGCCGCATCATGTAAATTTTTTCGTTAGCTCCAAAATTTCCCCGAGATGCGCTGGCTTCGCAACTAAACGGGGGAATTTGCCGTCGACAAGTATAAATTCGCCCCACCGGGTCAGCATCAACTTTCGCTCGCGCACTTCTACGCGAGTGATACCGGCTTTGGCGGCGGCGAGCTTGATTTCGGCGAGAAGAAAGAGGTTGTCAACCGCCGTTGGAAACTTTCCGAAGCGGTCGCGCCATTCGCGGCGGACGCGGTCGAATTGCTCGCGGGTGCTGATCCCGGCGATCTCGCGGTAAGCTTTAATCCGCAAGCCAGTATCGCTGATGTAATTGGCTGGAACGAACGCCGGAATGCGCTGCTCGGGGCCGAGCTGGGCGAATTCGGCTTCATTGGTCGCCACAAAATCGATGCGAAGATCGACATCGAGCCGCGGTTGAAATTTTCGCCCTTTTAACTGCGCGACGGCTTGTTTCAGCAACTGGCAATAAAGATCGAAACCGATAGCGATGATGTGGCCACTTTGAGCGGTGCCGAGAATGCTGCCGGCACCGCGAATTTCGAGATCGCGCATGGCGATGCGAAAACCGGCGCCGAGTGAGCTGTATTGTTTAATCGCGTTGATGCGTTTGCGCGCAGCGCCAATGGTCATCATTTCGCGCGGCAAAAGGAGGTAGGCGTAAGCCTTGTGCTCGGCTCGGCCGACGCGGCCGCGGAGTTGGTAGAGATCGGCCAGACCGAAACGGTCGGCGCGGTCGATGATGATCGTGTTCGCGTTCGGAATATCGAGGCCGCTCTCGATGATGGTGGTACAGGCGAGCACGTCGATCTTTCCGGCGACGAAGCGCGCCATCACTTCCTCGAGCTCGTCCGAATTCATCTGGCCGTGGCCGATCTCGATCCGCGCTTGGGGGACAAGATCGGCAATGCATTCCCGCACGCGCTCGATGGTTTGGACGCGGTTGTGCAAAAAATAAACCTGGCCCTGACGTTCCAGCTCGCGATTGATCGCGTCCCGAATGATGCGCTCGTCGTAACCGCAAACAATAGTTTCCACCGGCAAACGATTGAGCGGCGGCGTTTCGATGGTGGACATGTCTTTCACGCCGACGAGCGAGAGATAAAGCGTGCGTGGAATCGGCGTTGCCGAAAGCGTCAGGACGTCGACGAGTTTGAAAAGCTCCTTGAATTTTTCTTTGTGCAACACGCCGAACCGCTGCTCTTCGTCGATCACAACCAGTCCGAGATCTTTGAAAATGACGTCGCCGGAAATGAGGCGATGCGTGCCGATGACAATGTCAACGCCGCCCTGGCGAAGAAGCTCGAGGATTTTGCGCTGCTCGCCTTGCGACCGAAACCGGCTGAGCATTTCAATCCGCACCGGATAATCGAGCATGCGCTGGCGAAAAACCTCGAAGTGTTGTTGCGCGAGCACGGTCGTGGGCGCGAGCACGGCGACTTGTCTGCCGTCCATGACGGCTTTGAACGCGGCGCGGATCGCCACTTCCGTTTTACCGAAGCCGGCGTCACCGCAGATCAACCGGTCCATCGGTCGCGGCTGCTCCATGTCGATCTTCGTGTCGATGATCGCTTTCATCTGGTCGGGGGTCTCGCGAAACGGGAACGAATGCTCGAATTCGCGTTGCCACTTCGTGTCAGGGGCGAACGTGTGGCCGGGAACAGTTTCGCGCTCAGCCTGAACCGCCAGCATTTTGCCGGCGTAATCAAGAATGGATGAAGCGGCATTCTTTTTTGCGCGCGCCCATTTTGAATCGGCCAGCGAACTGAGCTGCGGCGATCGTTTACCGACGCCAACATATCGCGAGACGAGATATGCCTGCTCCAGCGGGACGTAGAGCTTGGCTTCGTTGGCAAATTCGAGCGCGAGCACTTCCTGCTCGCCGTTGGTCGACGTCGGAATTCGGGTCAGACCGGCAAAACGCGCGACACCGTGTTCGAGATGAACTACTAGATCGTCTTCGTTTAATTCGCTGAAATCGATTTGAGCGCGGTGACGCTCGGCGTGATACAACCTCCGCCGGGCGTGCGGCGCGAAACGGCCGAACAATTCGGCGGCCGACAAAACGACCAGGTTTGCCGGCGGAAAACAAAAACCGCGCGCGAGCGTGCCGAGGACAAGATCGACATCCTGCAACGCATCGGCGCTGATCAGCTCGCGGAAACGCTCGATCTCGCCTTCGGTCTGAAAATAAACGACGGTGCGCGCCTTATTTTTGCGCCATTCGTTTAATCGTTTGATGAATTGATCGCGCTTCGCTTCCGCGAGCAGAAAATCGCCGACCGCGAATTCGCCGATGTCGCAATCCTGAAACGCGCCGCTGAAATCTTCGGGGCCGCGTTCGATCCAGCTCTCGCTGATCTGAATTTGTGCGTCCGACTTTTCCTCCGGCTCGATGTCGATCGTGAGATCATCGTTGCCGATGTAATCCCGAACGAATCCGCTCTGGTCGTCCGCTGCGCCGAGCAAGATGTCGATCTTGCGCAGGTCGCGCACGGAGGTTTGAGTATCGATGTCGAATTCGCGGAGCGATTCGACGTCATCGCCGAAGAATTCAAGCCGCACGGGCAGCGGCGCTTGCCACGAATAAAGATCGACAATGCCACCGCGCACGGCGAATTGGCCGCGAGTGGTAACCTGCGCGACGCGGTCGTAACCAGCCGCGCTCAATTTTTCGAGCAACTGCTCCATGGTCGAGGCGCTGCCGCGTTTGATTTTCAAAGTCGCCGCTGACACGGCGCCGCGCTTCGGCGCGGGTTGGTTGAGGCTCGCGCGCGTTGTGACGATGACGTGCGGCCCGGGGTCGCTGTCCATCTTCGCCAATAGCGCAAGACGCTCGGCCGCGATTTCAGGATCTGGTAAAACGTTTTCGACCGCGGCGAATTCGGCTTCGGGCAGGAATTGCGCACTCGGAAGCCAGTTCAGGATCGTTTCGTAAAGCGAATCCTGCGCACGCACGCTCGGACACAGAATCCAGACCGTCTTCTGGACATGGCGCGCGACAACCGCGGCGAGAAACGCCTGGGCCGGCTCGATCACGTGTGAAAATTTTACCGCCGCCCGTTGCGCTCCGATCTGCTCGAGTTTGCGCGCGATCCGTTCAGAGTGCGCGACACGCTCGATCAATTCGCGGGATGTCGATCTTTCCACGGCGAACTTTCGCCGAAAGTGGCGAAGCTTCAAAGGTAGGGATATCCCGCTGCGATGTCCGCGGACGGCGCAGCGTGCCGTCCCTACCTAATTCGTGATGGTGACCGGAGTACCAGTGGAAACCGACTTGAAGAAATTTTCGGCCATGAATTGCGGCATTCGGATGCAACCGTGGGATGCGGGGTAGCCAGGGAGATATCCGGCGTGCATGCCGACACCGTCGACGATGCGCATAAAATAGGGCATGGGGGCGCCTTTGAAATGCGTGCCCGGCGGTTTCTTGTCGTCGACCGAGACGTTCGGCATCACGACGTTACCGGAGTCGTCAACGAAGTCGCCATATTTGGTTGAGACGTGGTTAACGTCCTTTTGGATGATCGAGAAATGACCGGTAGGCGTAATTAACCCCTCGCGTCCGGTAGATAGCTGCGAAATTCCGACCAGCATTCCGCTTTTGTAAAAATAAGCGCGCTGCTCTTTCAGGCTGATTTTCACCGACGGCTTGCCGCCGATGTGGTCGCCATCCCAATAGGAAACGCTGTCGCTCGGCGCGCCGGTAGTTGGAGCGTTGCCGTAAACGCCGCCGAGATATTGCGTTTGTCCTGAATAGCGGATGTCTTCCTCGCAGCTGGTAACGATCAAACCCGACGTTGCGAAGAGCGATAAAAGGCACAGCCGATAAAATGAAGAACGCATAAAAACTTTTCGGTCGAACCCTTTACCGGCGGCGCATCCAAAGTCAAGAAGGTGCGGCGTGGGCAGAGCCGGCGAGCTTCGGCCCGTTCCGCGGCTTGAATTGTGCTTTCTTCGAGGCAGCGTTTCCGGCATGCCGACTTACGAGTATCACTGCCGGAAGTGCGATAAGAATTTTGAGATGTTTCAATCGATGCGCGACGAACCGCTCCAGGAATGTCCGAAGGATCTTTGCCGGCTCCCAAAATGGGGCCACGGCAAAGTGAAGCGTCTTCTCGGCACCGGCGCGGGGATTATTTTCAAAGGCTCCGGTTTTTACAGCACCGATTATCGGAGCAAAGCCTACCAGGAAGCGGCCAAGAAAGAAGCGCCCATCGCTGCGGGCGAAAAATCTGGCGCTGGGAAAGAATCCGCTGGCAAAGAATCGAAGACGCCTCCGGCAAAAACATCGACATCAGCCCCACCGACTAAACCGAAAAAGGAATCGGCTGCATGACGACTACAACAACAATGACGAAATTGGTTTGCGCGGAGTGCCGGCACGAAAACGAAGCCGAGCGTATCTACTGCCACAACTGTGGCGAACGACTGGATCGTTCCGCTGTGGCCGCGCAAAAAAAGGCGCAGGACCCTCAGGAAGCGCTTCGGCATTTGCAGAAAATGTTGGCACCGCCGAACAAGGTCCGACAGAATTTTTTCGCGATTAGCAAATTAGCTTTGGCCGCCGCTGTCGCGGCCGCGCTGGTGGAAATTGCGCTGCCGCCGGATCTTCCAGCGCCGACCAAAATCCTGCCGTCGCAAATCGATCTCGATTTGGAAAACGCGGCTTCGTACCAAAAGACCGGCCCGCTGGAATATTCGCAAGACCAAATCAACGCTTATCTGGCTTATCGATTGACCAGCAAAAAAAAGGCGCTGAATAAACCGCTGCTGACATTCGTGCGCTCCACCGCTTCTTTCCGCGAAGGTGCTTGCACGATCAGCGTGGAACGCTCGCTCTTTGGTTATTCAATTTTCAGCGGCGCATCCTATCGCGTCGATGCGGGTGCGGGAAAAATTGCGGCCACAAATAATGGCGGCTGGATCGGGCGGCTGCCGGTTCATCCGGCGATCATGCAATTCGGCGATATCATTTTCGCCGATTTATGGTCGGCGCTCGAGCGCGAGCGTAAGTTGATCGGAAAAATGGGCGCGGTGAACTTCCACAACGGCAGCGTTACAATCACGGCGCCGACTCGTTAAAAAGGAAGTGGCCGGCAGCCCGCCATTTCTCCATCGGACTCGCCGGCCGCCAACCAACCAATCAATCTGTTTTAGTTTTTCGCTAATAACGGAGACCCATGTTCCGCAAGAGCGATCCGCTGATCGCGCCGTCCACGCGGAGGCCGTGGTCGCGTTCATATGCGCGAATGGCGTAATGCGTCCGGAGTCCCATCACTCCATCGATGCGCCCGTGATAGTAACCGGCTCGCGCCAGTCGCGATTGGACCTGGATCACGATTGATCCGTTTGCGTAGGTGTCGTACCCGGGCCGGTTATAACCGTAATATCCGTAGCTGTAGTCGTACGGGTAATAACTGGAGTAACCGTACGGGTAGTAGCCGTAAGAGTACGGGTAACCGAATCCAAAGGAAACGGACGGGCCGTACGAGTAATACGGATAGCCGTAGCCGTAACCATAGCCATATGAGCGGTACGGGTAGCTATACCCATATCTGCTGCCGCCTACGTAAACTGTACTTCGGTTACGAGGGGTACCAGTTCGAACCGCGGTCGTATTTCCGCCGGTTGCAAAACTACGAGTTCGGACCGCGGTGTTTTCGCCGGTTGCAAAACTACGAGTTCGGACCGCGGTGTTTTCGCGGGTCGCGAAACTACGAGTTCGGACCGCGGCGTTTCCGTGGGTCGCGAAACTCCTAGTTCGGACTGAGGCGTTTCCGCGGGTTGTCATTGCTGTGGTCTGTTTTGCGGCTCGGACATTTGCTTTTGAGCGAGCCTGAGCCTGATTGTTTCCGTCGGCCGCCATGGCTAGCGACCCGGTCCAGATCAACCCTGTGACCACACTTATTAGTGTGCGTTTCGTGTTCATAATTCTCTCTTTTGGTTCTAAAAATTAGACGTGAGAAACAGGCGAGAGTTTCACTTTTTTTTGAACGAAAATTTGCAATCGTGCTCGCCACGGAGCGCGGTGCGCAACTATTCTGGCGGCAACGGTTTATGAAATCTGAAATTTGCCGAATTTTTGCGGCGCTTCTTATATTGTCGATCCTGGGGTGCGATTCTGCCGCCGCGACACCGATTGAGCGCAGCGTCAGTCCCTCCGGCGAATTCGTCATTTATGGAGGCGATGCGGCGTGGCGCGGTGCGGTCTCCGCCCTGGCCGAGCGCACCAAAGCCAATCTCCTCGCTCTTTTGCAACGCCGCGATCAATGGGTCACCGCGGCTGTTATTAATTTGCAATCGCGGGCGCCGAACCTGCCGGAAATTCCAAGTGCGGCATTGCGTTTTAGCCAAACCGGTTCTGGTTTGAAGCTGCAGCTCGACCTCGCCATTTCGCGGGAAATAAATCCCGCGGCGACGGAGCGCGAACTTTTGCGGGCGATTCTGCTGGAAATGATTTATCGCAATCAGACCGCGGTCGCGCCGGGCGATGTTTACGTCGAGCCGCCGAGCTGGCTGGTGGAAGGTTTGCTGGTGCTGACGCCGAATCGTGATCGCGCGTCGCTCATCAATGTGCTGGCTGTGTCGGAACGAGTCATGCCGCTCAATGAATTTCTGCGCCAGCGCCCCGAATTGCTCGATCCGGCGGGGCGATTGCTTTATCGCGCCTATTCGTTGGCGCTGGTGCAATTGCTCGTCGAAAGTGGCGACGGTCATGCGCGCCTCGGCCGCTACATTGACAACCTCTCGTTCGCGTCAAATGATCCGCTCGCCGATTTGGAGACGGCGTTTCCCCAACTTGCTGGGAACAATGAAAAAATTTGGAAATCGAAGATTGCAGACATCAAGAGTTCAGGGCGTGCTGATCTTCTGACTTTTTCGCAGACGGAGGAAAAGCTCGCTGACGTGTTACGGACAAAATTTCCGCGGGCCGACGAGCGCGATAAATCTCTATCCTTCGAAGATCTTTGCCAAAAGAAGCCGACTCCCGTGCAGCGATTGGCGCTGCAAAAATTCGGTCAGGAATTAATGTTGTTGGCTGCGCAGGCCAACCCGGCGCTGCGCTCAGTCGTCCAGGATTATCAGCAAGTTGCTACGCAGCTCGCACTCGGAAAAAATCGGGCCGTGGCCGCACGGTTGGCCGAATTGAAAATCTTGTGCGCAAAACTGTCCGCGCGAATGGGCGAGATCGACGATTACCTGAACTGGTTTGAGGCGACGCAATTGTCGACGCAGAGCGGTCTCTTTGAGGATCATCCCGACACGTCAAGCGCAGCCAGGCCTTTCGCAGCTCAC
>DATNKD010000074.1:0-6354 GCA_035603575.1 Chthoniobacterales bacterium | reverse complement strand
CGATCGCTGGGCGACGGAGTTTCGTCACTTGCAACGAACAGAAGTTCTCGAAGTTGAAGAATATTTTGGCGAAGGGCAGAAGGGCAGCTCGGCCATGCCGCACAAACGCAATCCGATCACCAGCGAGCGACTGAGTGGACTCGCGCGTGTGATTCGCGGCAACTCAATGGTCGCGCTGGAGAACGTCGCGCTTTGGCACGAGCGCGATATCAGCCATTCCAGCGCGGAGCGGATCATTTTGCCGGACTCGTGTATTTTGCTCGACTTCATGCTTTTTGAACTGCGCAATTTGGTTGAGCGGCTGCAAGTTTATCCCGAGCGGATGCGACAGAATCTCGAAGTCACGAAAGGTCTTTATTTCAGCCAATCGATTTTACTCGCGCTCACCCGCGCCGGCGCGGAACGCAAAACTGCTTACGAAGCGGTGCAGCGCGCGGCGATGAAAACGTGGAAAGGCGAGGGGAGTTTCGCCGAAAACGTGAAAGCCGAACCGGAAATCACGGCAAAACTTTCCGCGGCGGAGATCGATCGGCTTTGCTCGCTCGATGTCCACTTCCAGCATGTCGATGAAACATTCAAAGCGCTCGGATTGGAGTAGATCGACAACGCCCGACTTACTTGCTCGGTTGTAAGAGCAGCTCGGCAATGCGCCCCGATTGGTCGAGCTTTACCACGCGCAGTGCGAACTTCGCGGCGGTTTGCTCGGGTGCTTTTGGATTGAGTGTCACGCGCACGGCATTCGTGCTCCAATTCAAAATTAACTGCGCCACCTGAAACCTGGGTGTGAGCTCAACCGCGTTTAGTTCAAGATGAGCTCGCAACTCCATCGTCATTGGTGTTGTGCCGGCGGGAGTCAGTTGAACGCGCGCGCGCGTTTCATCTGGAATGAGAGCGACTCCGCCGATTTCAAAAGCAGTCCGCATTTGCGCCGGCTGAAAAGGCTTTGAAGTTGGAACCAATCGCAGCGTCGAGATGCGACCCTCGACGTTCAATTTTGCCGGGCCAAGTTGAAATCCTAACTCGGCTGGAATGGCGTTACGCGCCGCCGCCGACTGCAGCCGAAGCGACGCGGTCAGCGATGCCGGGCGCGCGCGAATTGCGCCCATCTGAAGCTGCGGCGTCAGTTGCATCGAGACCACCTCCAGAAAAAGATCGAGCACGGCGCCATTCCCATCAGTGGGCGCCACTCGAATTGTCGGAGGACCGGTCGGCGTCTGGTATTCGATGTGGGATTCAGCGGGAGCCAGCGTCGTGGGCGGAACCGCGCGACTTTGCCGCTCTATTGAGATTTCTTCTTTCGGCGGCGACGGTGGCGTTGGTTCGTAGTCGAAGATGGTCGGCGCAAGTGTTTCCTTCTCGGTTTGCTTTTCGAACGTGTGCTCGGTTTCCAGCGTTCGCTGGACAAGATCGACAAATGCGTCGGAGAGAAATGGCTTTTCGATTTTCGCCACCACGTTGGGCAGGCGCGCTGCCGCCGCATTCATTTCCAGGACGTGTCCGGACATCAGCAGCACCGGCACGTGGGCGGTCCGTTCGTTTTCCAAAAGTCGTTCGCAAAGTTCGTCGCCGTTAAAATCGGGCAGACTGTAATCCAGCAAAATCAAGTCGGGGATTAGTCGTTCAATTTCTCGCAAACCCTCGGTCGCGCTGAGCGCAGTGGTGATCTGCAATTTCGGATCGGCGGTCGCGAGAATGTCTTCGACGAAAATTAAGAGCATCTCGGTGTCGTCGACCACGACGATTCTTTTTCCAGGGCGCGCCGAAACGATTTCGGTTTCGGGCGGGCGTGCTTCAGAAACCTCCGCGCCAGGTTCGCGTAACGCTTCGACAACGATCGCCTGCCAATTGGCGATTGTTCGAGGACCAGAGCCGGACAATTTTTTCTCACCGAGGCGCGGTTTCGACCAGTTCAGCATCTCGCGCAACGCATCTTCGCCTTTGAGTTTACCGCCGACGGCATGCAACACCTGGCCGCCGGCGATATGAATTTCGCCCGTTCTCGTCCCTGCGCGTAGATCGAGAATGACGCTGGAATTGGCGGCGCAATGTGAAAGCACCACGTCGATCGCGTCAAGTGCGCCTAATGTCCCTCGACCTTCCTGTTCCCGCCATGGACCGAGCAAAGCCTGCACTGCTGCGCCGAACGCTCCCAGGTCAAACGGCTTTTCGATGAATTGAAGTGCGCCGGACGCTCTGCGCTCCGCGGCGATCTCGGCAGGAATCGCGGTGCCGATTACGAGCGCGCGCGCGTTTGGATGCGCCGCCCGCATTTTTTCCAAGAAATTCGTTAGGCCAGCCCAAGGCGGATCGACATCGACAATGAAGAGCTCCGGATCGAGATCGGAAGCCAGCTTCTCGGCTTCGGCAAGGGAACGGGCGACTATGCGGGCATGTTGCGGCGCGAATTTTTTCAGCGCAGAGCTGATCGCCGCGGCCAGCGCGTCGTACTCTTCGAGTAGAAGAATGTTATGTGGCGGCATATCCGCGGCGGCAGATTTACGACGAGCAGGCATCTGGGCAAGACCTCAAGATTTCTAGGGTACGACAAAGCTGAACGCCTGGTCAAAGGGAAGCAGGCGTAGTTTGCGTGCCCTTCGCACGATGGCCTGCGCTCGACTCTCAGTCTATTCGTAACGCAGCGCTTCGATCGGATCCAGGCTGGCGGCGCGATATGCGGGATAAAGGCCGAACCCGATGCCGATCACCGAGCAAACGAGCAGTCCCGCGATCGCCCAACCATAAGGGAAAATCAGATCCACTTTGAGCCAGGCGGCGAGGAGATCTCCGACGATGATTCCGAGAATGATTCCCAAAATCCCGCCGGCTTCCGAAATGAAAACCGCTTCAGTCAAAAACTGCCGCAAAATATCCTTGCTACGCGCTCCGATCGATTTACGCACGCCGATTTCTTTCGTTCGCTCGGTCACGCTTACGAGCATGATGTTCATGATTCCGATGCCCGCTGCGACCAGCGCGATGAAACTGATCACGAACGCGCCGACCCGCACGATGCCGGCCACGGAAACAAACGCGCTCTTGAGCGAGTCGTTGGAGTAAATCTCGAAGTCGTTTTCCTGGTCTGCGCGCAAACCCCGCGCGATCCGCATCGCGCCGACGGCTTTGTCGAACGTCCCATTGTATGTCTCGGTGGAAAACGCCTGGGTTGCGATGTTCACGGTGCGTTTCGCCGAGCCAAAGTCTTCAAAGAACCGGGTGATTGGCATGATGCAGAGGCTGTCCTGGCTTTGACCGAACGCCGTCCCTTTCTCGGCCAGAACTCCGATGATCGTGTAAGTATGACCGGTCACACGGACCACTTTGCCGATCGGCGTTTCGTGAGGAAACAAACGCTTCTCGACCATTTTGCCCACGACAATGACGTTGCGGGCAAGATCGACATCTTCGTCGTTTATGTTTCTTCCGTAACCGAGCGTATAGGCGTTGGCCGTCAAAAAGCCTCGGTTCGCGCCGACAACGAGGAGATTTGGTGTCGTCTTCACTCCGTTATAAACCGCCTGGCCTTTTACTTCGTAGCCGAAACATTTCAGGCAAATCTCGCGCGCATTTCCTTCCATTAGTTTCTGGTAATGGAGCGCCTGCTGATAAGTGACGTTGTGGCGGTTTTGATATTTTTTCTTAATGTTGCCACCCGCGCTCACGTTTGCCGGATACTTTGCGAACTGAAAAATGTTCGAACCGAGAAAACTGAGGCCATTCTCAATCGAATACTGCAGCGCACCAATCGCGGTCATGACCGAGATGACTGAGAAGACGCCGATCGTGATCCCAAACATCGTCAGGCCGGAACGCAGCTTGTTCACGCCTAACGAACTCAACGCCATCGCTATGATTTCGCCAAAGAGCATACCAGTTTTACCTATTTACCGCAGAGAACACGGAGATCGCAGAGCACAGTCATAAATCGATCTCTTCAACAAGTTCAAGCACGCGTCGTCGCAGTCCGTGCTTCAACAGCTCGACATTAAAGTTAATTAGCAATCCAATCTTCCAGC
The DNA here is from genome assembly GCA_035603575.1 of Chthoniobacterales bacterium. Lineage (GTDB taxonomy): Bacteria > Verrucomicrobiota > Verrucomicrobiia > Chthoniobacterales > UBA10450 > AV40. Next base: position 2,341 of record DATNKD010000074.1, on the reverse strand, counting down.
CACCGAGCTTGAGATAACTCAACAATTGCGGTTCATGAATCGACAGCAGCGAATCTATTGCTTTGATCTCAACGAGGAATAAGTCTTCAACTACGACATCGGCTCGATATCCGCAGTCCAGTTTGATGCCCTTATATTCCACGGCAATTGGCGCCTGACGTTGGAAACGAAGACCGCGAATACTCAACTCGCGAGACCGACACATTTCATAGGTCGATTCCAGCAAACCAGGTCCAAGTGCGCGGTGAGCTTCCATCGCGGAACCAATGATTGCCTCCGTCAGTTCGTTTAAGCTCTTCCCAACCTCTGCGTCCTCGGCGGTTAAAGCAGCCTTATTCATAGCGCAGCGCTGTGACCGGATCGAGTCGTGAAGCCGACCAGGCCGGGGCAAAGCCGGAGATTAAACCGGTCATCACCGATACGATCATGCTGGCGATAACAAGCCCGAGCGAAAATTGAATCGGAAACGACGGGAAAGCCTTGCCGATCCCGAAGCACATGAAATAAGCGACCGCCAGGCCGATAAATCCGCCGAGCAAACAAAGCGCCGTCGATTCGATCAGGAACTGGAGCAGAATCGTGCGACGTCGGGCGCCGAGCGCTTTGCGCGTTCCGATTTCTTTCGTCCGCTCCTTAACGCTCACGAAGGTGATGTTCATGATGCCAATCGCGCCGACAAACAGCGATAGTCCGGTAATGAAAAGTCCGGCAATGGCGATGGTATTCTTCACCGGATCAAGCGTGCTCTTGAATGCTTGCTGTTCGTTGATCGAGAAGTCCTCTTTCTTTTCCGGCGGCAAGCCGCGGACGCGTCGCATGATTCCGGTCAGCTCATCCTTGGCCTCGGCGAGTTTAGTTTTGTCCTTCACCTTCACGCGCACGTCCGATTCGCCTTGATTCTCTCCCCGCGCGTCTAATTGGTTTTTTAAGCTGAAGTATTTGTTAAAGGCCGCCAACGGCATCGCTACCATTGAGTCCCAACTAAACAATCCAAGGAACGTTCCTTGGCGAGTGTTCACGCCAATCACTTTGAACAAGTGGCCGTTAATGAGAACAGATTTGTCGATCGGACTCTCCGATGGAAACAGAACGTCCGCGACATCGTAACCGATCACCACCACTTGGGCGCCGCTGCGCGATTCGATTTCGTTAAAGAACCGGCCTTCCTTGCAGTCGATTGTCGATGTGACGGTGAAATCGGACGTGGTTCCAAGTGTGAAGACATTCTCCACTTCGTTTCCGCCATATTTGATTGAGCGCATCAGACTCGACGTCGGCACCGCGACCATCAGGTTCGAATTCGGGGTCGCCGCGATCATGCGATTAATCGTCTCAGCGTATTCGGTCTGGATTTTTTTTCGGTCCCGGTAGTTCCACCAATCGTCCACCGGCTTCCACGGCCACTGCGTCACATACAGTACGTCATCTCCCAGAACCGCCATGCTTTTATCGAAGCCGACCTGGATTCCTCCAATCGCTGTGCCCATCAGTGTGACGGCGACGATGCCGATGATGACGCCAAGCGCGGTGAGTGTCGACCGCGTCAGGTTCGATCGCATCTGCGCGTAAGCGATTCTCCAACTTTCCTCGAGTTCGTATAGAAAACGTTTCACGTCGGTCTTAACTGGCCGCAACCGATTCCAGTCGCGGGACAAAACTTGATTGATCGCTTTCAACCACGCCATCACGCAAACGAATCGTCCGACGTGCATGTGCGGCAATGTCGCGCTCATGCGTAACCAAAATGATGGTGTGGCCGCGCTGATAAAGATCCTCGAGCAACGCCATGATTTCCTCGCCGGTTTTCGAATCGAGATTGCCGGTTGGTTCGTCCGCCAAAATGATGGACGGATTGTTCACCAATGCGCGCGCGATCGCGACGCGTTGACGTTGGCCGCCAGATAATTCGTTAGGCTTGTGCTGAATGCGATCGCCTAATCCGACATCAGTCAGCGCTTCCGTCGCGCGTTCCATGCGAGTTTCCGGATCCATTCCGGCGTAAATCAGCGGCAGCTCGACATTACGCAGACTGGTCGCGCGCGGCAGCAGGTTGAACGTTTGAAAAACGAAACCGATCTCCCGGTTGCGGATCGCGGCCAGCTCATCGTCGTCCATCTCGGCGACGTTGCGCCCATTGAATTCGTAACGGCCTGAGGTCGGAGTATCGAGACAGCCGAGCATGTTCATCAGCGTCGACTTACCGCTGCCGCTCGGACCCATCACCGCGAGATATTCGTTGCGCCGAATTTGGAGCGAGATGCCCCGCAATGCGCGCACGATCTCTTCGCCCATCACGTAATCTTTGGTGATGTTTTCGATGTCGATGACGACCGGCCCGAGT
>DATNKD010000073.1:0-40772 GCA_035603575.1 Chthoniobacterales bacterium | reverse complement strand
CGTTCGACCGGACGGCGCAAAAAAGTGAAATAAGTGCTCGCTCGCGGGATAAAACGATGCACACCAAAGTGTAGATGCCCCTGAATCAAGCGGTACCGTCCGCGCTCCGCGACATGGAGCGTCTTGAATCGCGCGATTTTGGGACCATCCAACGTTACAATTTGGGCCCGCGAGTAACAGTGTTCTAGAATCTTGTACAAAGTCGATCCACCCGTTTTTGGAATGTGAAGAAAAATGAGGGCTTCGTTTCGGTCGGGCATAGCGTTTAAGCGATAAACAGAAGCAACACAATCGGCAGGCTCGTCGGGAAGCGAAGAGCTTTCATGCGTGAGCCGCCGACCATGGAGATTAAGACCGCTCAGGTTAATCACAGGTTACAAAAATTTTTACGAGCGGCCGTTTTGCAGTTCATAAGAATTACTTTCCAAACGGGTTCGCGGGGTTCACCGGTTAGGCTTTAGGAGCATGCGCTGATAGTATTCGAGCATTGCGCGCTCGCGGGCGCGCGGACATTCGGACATTGTCACTGGAGCGGAGCCGCCGGTAAGCTCAGTTGTAACGCAGGCCCCAGGTGCTAAATCGACTCTTCGGATCATGGACACAATTTTTGTAGTAGCGACGCATACCGCGACAAGCAAGGCGCGAACTGGGATCCAAACCGTCGTGCGCGGTTTGCTTTGGGGATTAAGTCAGCGCGATGCCGACGTTCAAGTAGTCAGATGGAGGAAGTGGCGTAGGACGTTATCCACGCTGGGCTCGCGGCGCCGCAAGCGCCTCGGCCTGCCTTCTGGCACGGAGCGACTCCCCGGCAGCCGCATGTATGGCGCCTGGCTTCTTCTCCCGGAGCTTGTTTATCGCGGCAGAATTAATCGAATGATCGATTACGCGCGACACCGGGACATGTGGGTTGCGGCCATCTTTTACGATGCGATTCCGGTTTCGCATCCGGAGTTGGTTCGTTGCGAAGCTGCAGAATATCATGCCGATTACATGAAGGCCCTGTGCGATGTTGATCTTCTCATCGCCACTTCCAACTCGGCCGCGGAGCAGTTTCGCGTATTTGTGCAAAAGCACAGGCTACGGCTTCCGCCGATTTCTGTTTGTAGTCCGCCTGGCGAATTGACGAACCGGGAACGGCTGAGCGCGAAACCGAACGGTTTCTCCGAGACGATTAACATTCTCTGCGTCTCCACGCTCGAGCCGCGCAAAAATCATGAGACATTGTTGAAAGCGTTTCAAATGGCCTCTTCCGCCATAACTCGACCGGCTCTTCGCCTTCATCTCGTAGGCAACCGCTACAAAGATGCCGAATTCGTAGTTAAAATGGTCGAGAGCGCGATCTCACGAAATCGAAATTTGATCTGGCACGGCAAGGTGACCGGCGAACAGCTCGCCGATTTCTATCGCCAATGTGATTTCACCGTCTACCCCTCATTCCTCGAAGGATTCGGCCTTCCGATCGTCGAAAGTCTGTGGCATCGGCGTCCCTGTATCTGTGCGGACTTCGGAGCGATGGCGGAGGCCGTGAAAGGCGGCGGCTGTCTAAGCGTGGATGTCCGCGATTCAGCGAAATTGGGCGAGGCAATCATCGCCCTCACGACGCGTCCTGAGTTGCGACACAAGCTGGTTGATGAGATCGAAAACCGGCCGATGAAAACTTGGGCCGACTATGCAGGTGAGATTTGCGACGCGCTCGAAGCGAACAGTCGTTGAGCGGGAAAAGGGCCGTTGAGGCGCGGCTCTACTTGCGCCGGGGAGACGCTATCTTAACGTTGCTCTCTTGAACGCAGAATCTCCCATCATTCTCACTGGAGCGGAGTCGCCGGTGAGCTCAGTTGTAATGCAGCCCTCAGCTGCTAAACCGACTCTTCGCATTCGCCCGACCAAAGGCTGGGCCGCACTGAACCTGCGCGAACTTTGGAATTATCGCGATCTGCTCTGGATTCTGGTCGAGCGGAATATTAAGGTCATCTACAAGCAAACTGCGCTCGGCATGACCTGGGTCGCGCTCCAGCCGCTGATTGCAGCGATCACTTTGGCCGTGGTTTTTGGCCGAATAGCCAAGCTTCCAAGCGACGGCGTGCCGTATCTCCTGTTTGTTTTTTGTGGCATGACCGGTTGGCGTTATTTCTCAGAAACGGCGCAACGCAGCAACAGCAGCTTGGTCAACAACGCCCAGCTCGTTTCCAAAGTTTATTTTCCGCGAATGTTGATTCCGCTCTCGCACACTTTTTCCGCATTGGTCGACTTCGCGTTGATGTTGGTCATGCTTTTCGTTTTCATGGCGGTTTACCGTGTGCCGCCGACACTTCGCCTGGCTGCAATCCCTGTCTTTCTGTTCCTCACCGCAATGACCGCGACTGGTGTTTCGCTCTGGTTTTCCGCGCTGAGCGTGAAGTATCGCGATTGTACCTACGCTTTGCCTTTCTTCCTTCAAATCTGGATGTTAGCGAGCCCAATTGTTTATCCAACGAGCGAAATCGCTTCGCCGCTTAAGCAAACGCTGTTCGCGCTCAATCCAGTCGTTGGGCTTGTTGAAGGCTTTCGTTGGTCGGTGCTCGGCCGGAGCGCGTTGAACCCGTCCATCTTTTGGGTCACAGTAGGGATGTCTTTCCTTGCCTTGATTAGCGGCGCCTTTTTCTTTCGCCGCGTTGAACGCGACTTTGCCGACATCATTTAATTTTCCATTCTTTTAAGAATGTCCGCCGTCGCCCTTTCCATTCAGAACCTCAGTAAATCTTTCCGAATCGCGCACCAGAGCGGTGGTTTGCCGGGTTACAAGACGCTTCACGACGAGTTGATGACTTTGCCGCGGCGATTGATCAACCGTTTGCGCCGCAGCGGAAGATCGACATCAGAAACATTCTGGGCGCTCAAGAATGTCTCGTTTGATGTTAAAGCAGGCCAAGCGCTCGGCATTATCGGCAGCAACGGAGCGGGCAAGAGCACTCTCCTAAAAATTCTAAACCGGATCACAGAGCCGACTCGAGGTGCCGTCGATATCTACGGGCGAGTCGGAGCCCTTCTCGAGGTCGGAACAGGTTTCCATCCGGAGTTAACCGGCCGAGAAAATATTTTTCTAAACGGCGCGATCCTGGGTATGAGCCGAGCCGAAATTCGCAGAAAATTCGACGAGATCGTTGCCTTCGCCGAAGTCGAAAAATTTCTCGACACCCCGGTCAAACGCTATTCGAGTGGCATGTATGTCAGGCTCGCCTTTGCCGTTGCCGCCCATCTCGATCCTGAAATTCTTTTGATCGATGAAGTACTGGCGGTGGGCGACGCCGAGTTTCAGAAGAAATGTCTCGAGAAAATGGAGAACGTCGCGACGAAAGAAGGACGGACCGTGATTTTCGTCAGCCACGACATGGATGCGATCTGTCATCTTTGCTCTCGATGCATTCTTCTTCGCCACGGTGAAGTTGCAAAAATGGGGAACGCAGCCGACGTGGTTGGGGCGTATCTCGGAGGCGAACGAGACCAGTCACCGGAGATCGACTTTGCGCCAATAGAGAGCGAAGCAAGATTCCAGTTCGCGGGCTTGTATAATCAGAAAGGTCAGGCCTCGGCTTCTTTTAGCGCGGACGAAACGCTTCTTCTGAAAAGTTCGTTTGCCGTGAGCCGCCAAATCCAAGGACTTCAGTTTTCATTTTCGGTCTTCAATTTCAAAGGCGACCAGATTTTTTATTCCACGATTTCAATGGCGAAGCCCGCGATTTCCGTTGAAGCAGCCGGCGAACATAATATTGCGGCCATGATTCCGGGCCGTTTGCTCCTTCCCGGACGCTATTCGATCACCCTCGCGCTCCATACGCCGAAGACGAAGCTCTACGATCGTAGGACGCGCGCCCTTAGTTTCCGAGTCGTCGGCACGATCGGCGACAGCTATGACGGCTTCGCGGGGGATGAGCTCGGTCACGTTTATGCCGATGTGAAATGGCAAGAGATCGACAATCAACGGGTGGCCGGTTCGCCACACGATCGCTTTCCAATTTCGCATTAACACAAAATTGGCGCCAATTTGTCAAAGGGTGAACCACGTGGCTGGGATCAAACCCAATTTTTTTATCGTTGGCGTGAGCAAAGCGGGCACGACTTCGTTGCACGAATATTTGGCGCAGCATCCGGACATTTTCATGTCCCCTTTCAAAGAGCCGAATTTATCGTTCTGGTTCGACAATCCTACAGTGGCGAAGCCATTCTCCAATCATGTGGCCATTCACTAAGTGGTCGCGAATTCAGCGTGAGCTGGACGATGCGCGAAAGGAGTTTGATACACTTAAGGTTCTGGCCGCGCAGCCGCTGGTCCAAAACGTCCGTGCCAACAAATTGTTTTCTTCTTTGCACGAGGCGGAATTCAAAGTTTTCTCCCAATTTGGTGACGACGGTATCATTCAGTATCTCATTCATCGTTTGCAGCCGTTACCGGATTCGTTTGTTGAATTCGGCGTCGAAAACTATCGGGAATCAAACACGCGTTTTTTGCTTCTGAACAATAACTGGCGAGGTCTGGTGATGGATGGCGATAAGGATTCTATCCGTTACGTCAAGAAAGATGACATTTCCTGGCGTCATACGCTCGCGGCACGTTGCGCCTTTATTCATCGCGACAATATCAATGATCTCCTAACCGAGGCCGGATTTACGGGTGAGATCGGACTGTTGAGCATCGACATTGATGGCATCGATTACTGGGTTTGGGAGAAATTAAAGGTGATCGACCCGGTAGTCGTCGTTGCCGAATACAATAGTATCTTCGGTCCCGATCTCGCAGTTACGATTCCTTATGATCCGAACTTTGTTCGTCACCAGGCTCATTATTCCGGCCAGTTTTGGGGGGCGTCACTCACAGCATTGGCGTTGCTGGCCGGCCGAAAGGGCTACTCGCTTCTCGGTTGCAATAGCGCCGGCAATAACGCCTACTTTGTTCGCACTAATAAACTTGGCCAGCTGCCAGTTTTCTCCGCCCGGGAGGCCTTTGTCGATGCGCGATTTCGCGATTCGCGAAGCCCATCGGGGAAGCTGACTCACTTATCCGGCAGGCACCGGTTTGAACAGATTGCACACCTTGAGGTCTACGACGTAGAGCGAGCCATTCAAGCTCCGCTTAATTCTTTCGAGCAAAAGTGATGTCGCCACCGCACAGGGTGCCCGGCGAAAAAGGCCGATTTGAACCGCGTAGTCTGGCGCGGACCCTCACGGCGTGGGGCGAGCAATTACTCTGGGGCGGAAGGATACGGGAAGAACTGCTCATCTGGTTTTTACGACAGTACTACCAAAGTCTTTTTCGCCGCTTGTGGAAACTCAACAGAGAGAAACCCCACTTCACCAATCATAGAGTGGTGTGGTTCTTGTTTGGATTCGGCGCCGGCGCGGTGCATCCCTACCAACTCGCTCGTGCGTTTTACAGCGCGGAAGTGCTCTGGCCCGGAGACATTGTTCTCGACATCGGATCCGGCGACGGTTTTTTGACAAATCACTTTCTCAGCAGGCAATGCGCTGAGGTGGATGCGATTGATGTCGATCCGGCGGCCATTCGCGAAGCGAACCGCACCAACGCTGGGGCGAATATTACCTACTTCCTGCGCGACGCGGTGAGAGAACCGTTTCCTCGAAACAGATATGACGTAATTATCTGGAATGGGGCGATCGGACATTTCGCCACGGCGGACACAACTTTCATGTTGCACAAAATTGCAACGGCCTTGGGCGAAGATGGCGTCTTTGCCGGTTCGGAGTCGCTCGGTCATGAAGGTCATGATCATCTTCAGTTCTTCGAAACCACCGATGATGTTCAGGACTTGTTTCGGCCTCATTTCACCCATATTTCGGCGAAGGCTTTGCGTTACCCGATTAACAACGCCACTTTCGTTCGAAATGAAGCGTACTGGAGATGCTCCAATTCCCCTGCACGTTTCGGCAAATTTTCGCATCCATGAAACATCGGACGCCACTCTTACGCCCAGGCGATTGTTAAAACTCGATGAATCCGGAAAGAGTTGAACATCACGGGATCCGTTACGCCGAGATTATTCGCGCGGATGATCGAGTAGAGAAAACCCGCTTTTTTTCTCCACCCGAATCATCATTTCAGTTTGGCCTGCTCGCGCACAAGGCCGGATTTTTCGAGCCGCCGCATTATCACAAACCGTTTCTCCGGGAGATTACGGATCTGCAGCAAATGTTCGTTATGCAGCGCGGTCGCGTTGTCATTGAACTGTACAGTGACGAAGGCGATCTCTTGCAGGAGATCGAACTTCGCGCTGGCGATGCGATTGTTCTGATTCATGGCGTGCACGCGCTTCGCGTGCTGGAAGATTTTCAGGCAATTAGCGTTAAGCAGGGCCCGTTTCTCGGTTCGGAGAGTGACAAGGTTAATGTCGATGTGAAGAAAAAATGATCCCAGTATTCGAACCTGACGTTGGCGAAGAGGAGGTAGCGGCGGTCGCGGCGGCGGTGCGTCGCGGCGAAATCTCGGGTTCTTTCGGTGAATCGATCCCGCAATTCGAGGAAGTGTTTGCCGCATATTGCGGCTGCAAATACGGGATCGCAGTTTGTAATGGGACAGCTGCTCTGCATCTCACGGTCGCAGTTCTCGATCTTGCACCGGGCGAGGAAATCCTGGTCAGCGCTTCCACCAACATCGCGACTGCACTAGCTGCGTATCACAACAATCTCATTCCGGTTCCAGTCGATTCCGAACCGCAAACCTGGAATCTGGATCTCGATTTAATCGAAGGACTGATCACTCCGCGAACGCGCGCAATCATTCCCGTCCATCTTTTCGGTCATCCGGTTGACATGGATCGGCTTTGCCAGATTGCGCGAAAACATAATCTCGCTGTGATCGAGGATTGCGCCGAATCGCATGGCGCCACCTGCCGCGGACGAATCACGGGGAGTTTCGGCGACATGGGATGTTTCAGCTTCTACGCGAACAAGGTGATTACGACTGGTGAAGGTGGGATGATTGTGACGAACGACTCAAAGCTGGCCGAGCGAGCGCGACTTCTGCGGAACCTGGGTTTCACCACGCCGCGTTTCCGGCACGAAGTGGCCGGCTTCAATTTTCGAATGACGGGATACGCGGCCGCGATGGGCCTGGTGCAATGCGGCAAGATCGACAAGGTCATCGCGGAGAAGATCCGCGTCGGGGAAACGTACGATCGGCATTTGAGAGGGATCGACGGTGTGCAACTTCCGGCGAGATCTACCATTGGCCGCCACGTTTACTGGATGTATGGCGTTGTCGTCGAACCGTCGGCCTTCGGTCTTTCGCGCGATGAGCTTACCAAGCAATTGCGCGACGCCGGCATCGACACGCGAACTTTTTTCTGCCCGATGAACTTGCAACCATGTTTACAGAAGCAGCCGGGATTCCGGCCAATGTCGTGCCCGGTGGCGGAACGGCTTTGGGCAAACGGATTTTATCTGCCGTCCAGCCCGAAACTCAACGAGCAGACTATCGAACACATCGCCGAAACTATTCGCCGCATCGCTGCCGGAAGCGAAGTGAAGCTCCCGGCATGAGCTCCTACGCCGGGCGCCATGCGGAATTGTATGATCTCTTCTACGCCGACAAACCGTACGCCGAAGAAGCGGCCTTTGTGCATCGCTGCCTGAACAAATTCGGCGCATCTCCCGCGCGAGAAATTTTGGAACTGGCGTGCGGAACGGGTCGGCACGCTTTCGAGCTGGAAAAACATGGTTACCGCATTACCGCGATCGATCACTCGCCCGATATGCTGCAAGTCGCCCGAGAACGCGCCGCACAAACCGGCTCGAAAGTTCTGTTCAATCGTGGGGATATGCGAGCGCTTCCATCGGCCGCGACGGAGTACGACGCCGTCATTTGTCTGTTTGACTCGATCGGTTACCTGAAAACGGATGAAGCCGTCGCTGAGGCATTCGCGGGGATTGAGCGTTGCTTGCGTCCGGGCGGGCTCTTTATCTTCGAATTCTGGCACGCATCCGCAATGCTCAGCCAATATTCGCCGGTGCGCCTTCGCCGGTGGAGCGTTCCGGATGGTGAGGTTCTTCGAATTTCTGAGACGACTCTCGATCGAAAAGATCAATTGGCGGACGTGAGCTACACCGTTTACGAGCTTAACAACGACGGCACCTATTCAACTTTTTGCGAAAAACAAACAAACCGATTTTTCTTTCCAGGGGAAATGCGAACGCTTATCTCGGGCGCGGGCTTTGAAATGCTGAAACTTTACGCGGGCTTTCAAGAAGACGAATCAATTGACGTGAACACCTGGCATTTGGTCGCGATCGCTCGGAAAGCGCAGGAACTCCGGTAGGGCCAGTTATGCGAGTGGGGATCCTGGCGCCAGTCGCTCCCGAAGGCATTGGGGGCGGCTACACTTTGGAACGTGAGATTTTTGAACAGGTGCTTGAATGCGCGGAGACCTCCGATCACGAGTTCGTAGTTTTTGAGGGCCTGAAAGGCAGTCGAGCAGAAAACAAGCGGCCGAACGTCCAATACGTGTCGCTGAAGGGGGCGTTAGCGGCCCGGGCCTACTCAGCTTTGCGAAACATAGCCAAAAGGAGGACCTATTGGTGGGAAAAGAGATGGATCGGCGACATTCTTAAGCGCGAAAGGATCGAATTCTTTCTGGGTACGAGCTTTGAGGCTCTCACGTTAGATATTCCGTTTCTCGTAATCGTTTGGGATCTGCAACACCGCCTCCAGCCGTTTTTTCCGGAAGTCAGTTCCGGGCACATATGGCAAAGGCGAGAGAATTTCTTTTCCCAGGTGTTAAGACGCGCCGCGTACGTGATTGCGGGTACGCAGGCGGGCAAAGAAGAGATCCAAATGTTTTACGGAGTGCCGAGTGAACGCATCCGGATTCTTCCCCATCCCACGCCGCGTTTTGCCCTCGAAGAAAGGAGATCGGCCCCAGTTGAACTCGCAAAATATAAATTGCCGCGCGATTATGTCTTTTATCCAGCCCAGTTTTGGAGCCATAAGAACCATGCAGGCATTTTACGGGCGATCTTGCGTCTTAAAGAGGCAGATAACCTCGTTCTGCCGGTAGTGTTTACCGGATCGGACCAGGGAAACGAGAGTCATGTTCGGCAATTGGTACAAAGTCTGCGCTTGGAGGAACAAGTCTATTTTCTCGGCCACGTGTCTCGAGAAGTGTTACGCGCGCTGTATCAAGACGCTTTCGTACTTTGTTACTTAAGTTTCTTTGGCCCGGAGAACATGCCACCTTTGGAGGCATTCGCCCTCGGTTGTCCGGTGGTTGCGGCCGATGTCCCGGGCGCGAGCGAGCAGTTGGGAGACGCAGCCTGGCGGGTGAACCCGGCAAGTGAGTCAGAAATTGCCCAGGCGCTCAAGTCGCTTTTCTATGACAAGGCGAAGCGGGAAAGCTTGATTCTCCGTGGAAAAGAGCGAGCCCGCCGGTTCACCGGTAAAGATTTTGCCAAAGGCTTGTTAGGTTTGCTCGACGAATTTGAGCCGATTCGGCGCTGCTGGCCGAGCGATCCGGGCGCGTCATCTATTTCATGATTTTCCGGGGCTGCGCCAGGTTGGGAGAGCAAAAGACAAGAAATTCCCGGCCCTTTTAATTGCGAGCGGTTTGAGATGAGTGCTCCGAAAGTTTCCCTTCTTCTGCCGTGTTTAAATGCACGGCCATATCTCGAACCCCGAATCGATTCGCTGATGGCGCAAGTTTACCCCGATTGGGAAGCAATCGTTCTCGACAGCGATTCTACCGACGGCAGTTGGGAGTTTTTCAAATCGGTTGCGTCCGCTGATCCCCGTTTTCGGCTCTATCAGGTTCCGCGAGAAGGGGTCTATGCGGCCCTTAACCGCGGCATTCAGCTCGCGACCGGCAAGTTTCTGCATTTTGCTACGTGCGACGACACCATGTCTCCGGAATTTCTAGTCAAAATGGTGGAAGCGCTGAGCCAATGCCCGGGCGCAGGTATCTCAGTCTGCGATGTGATGTTGATCAATCGGAATGGCAACGAGCTCTCGGCGAAAGATTTGACCGGCCATTTATCCAGGCGGGCGATCAAGGGCCTGTTGGGCCATGGTAATGTTGGAAGTGCCTTCCCGGGAGAAGAGCTACAGCGGGAGATTAATTACCGGACGGCCCCTCACGATTGTTTGATGCACTTTTTTGGGCGCAGCGTCTATTTTTCCCTTACGCAAGTGGTCGTCCACACTTCGGTGGCAAAAGCGGTGGGCCCTTTCGCGACCACAGTCGGTTCTGTCGCTGATTTCGGATGGCTGCTTCGTCTCACCAGTCTCACCGGAACAGTTCATCTACCGCAAAAGCTGGCGATGTGGCGTTTTCATGGGGGTCAACTAAGTATTCCCCGAGATAGCGCTCACCAAGCTACAGTGAGGATGTTGTGCGAGCGCGCTCTACCGGAGATATACGAGCGCCATCACGACCGCTTGGCTCGCGAGGACTGTGCGATGCTCCTCTTAATTTGCAGATCGCGTCTGGAATCTACTGTGATTGGGCGTCTGCATTACCGGTGCCGGGTCGTTATCCGCCTCTTCAGGATGTTTTTGAAGGAACCTGCCAGTACTTTCCGAGCGATTCGCCGTGCGCATTTTCGAGTCGGCAGTCCAGGATGGTCCTTACTTCGGACGATTTTGCAACGTAGGATGCTTGCCCCACAAAAGCTCGACACCATTAGGCATCGATAAGATGAATTGCGGTCAGCGAGCCCCGTTGTCCATCATTTAAAGATCATTCGCTACAAGAGGCTTATTAGAAATTGAACACTCGTTTTCGGCACCTTTTGCTCAAAGGTGGATATAAGCTTTTCATGGAGATTGCGCGGCCGTTGCCATGGCGTGGGCATCGCTGAACGGCTTGATCATCAAGAGCATCGCGGCCCGGCCGTTTATTCAGACGCGAAAAAGAACCACGAGGAATGGGAAAAGCGCATGGCTGCACTTCGGAACTAGCCAAACTAAACGCTTGTTCCACAAGCAGAATTCCGTAAAATTGTTGCCCCGATATGGAAAGTCGCCAAAGGCGACCGATATGCCATAAGGAATGAACGAAGACCCTGCAAAACTTAGTTTGAGCAATTTCCTCGCGGGCGAAAGCCGCGACCCATTGCAAGCCCCCCCAAGTTTCACCGCCTGGATGCAGGCCGGCGCGTGGGCGGTTGAATTATATGAGCCGGAATTGCTCGCCAGTGCGGACGCCCGCACCAGCATTAGATACGACGGCAAGTCGCAAAGCGTCATCAATCTTTGCTCCTACAATTATCTCGGTCTGGCCAACCATCCCGATGTCGTCGCGGCGGCCCATGGAGCGCTCAATACTCACGGTTTGGGTGCATGCGGCTCACCCATGCTTTCGGGCATGACCGATCTTCATCGCGAACTGGAGTCGCGCATCGCAAAATTTCTTGGTCGCGAAGATGCGATGCTCTTCAACAGCGGTTTTGGCGGAGCACTCGGCACAATTTCCGGTCTGCTCCGCAAGAGCGACGTCGCCGTTCTCGATAATCGATCGCATCTGAGCCTGCGCGACGGCGCTGTGCTGTCCCGTTGTCGCACCGAAAAGTTTGAGCACAACGACGCGGCATCGCTCGACGCCGCTTTGAGTCACAAGAGCGGACGCCGGCAGCTTGTCATCATCGAGGGAATTTATTCGATGGACGGCGATTTCGGAAAGTTAACCGAGCTGACCGATGTCGCCGAATCGCACGGTGCGAGCGTTTTCATTGACGAAGCGCACTCGGTCCTCGGCTGTGGCAAACACGGTCGCGGCGCGGCTGAAGAATTCGGCGTGGAGGACCGCGTCCCGCTCATCTACGGCACCTTTTCAAAAGCGTTCGGTGCGCTCGGTGGATTCGTCGCCGGCTCGAAAGAGACGCTGCAATATTTGCGGTTTTACGCGCACCCTTACGTTTACTCGTGCGCGTTGCCGCCGGTTGTCATCGCCGGTCTCCTCAAAGCGTTGGAGATTGCCGTCCGCGATGGAGCGGCTTTGAGAAAGGTCTTGTGGGAAAACGCCGATTACTTCCACGAAAAACTGCGCGAGCTCGGGATCGACACCGGAGCATCGACAACCTACGTTATGCCGCTCGTCATCGGCGATCGGGAACGAATGTATCGACTCGGACATGAGTTGCGGCGGCGCGGGCTTTGGGTCGCGCCGGTCGATTACCCGGCCGTTCCGCAAAATCGAATTTGTTTCCGTGCTTGCGTGACTGCGAAACACACTCGCGCGGATCTCGACGAAGCGCTCAACATCCTCGCTGATACATTTACGCCGGCTGTTCGGGAAACGGCGCGTGTCTCCTGAGGCGGCGGGTCGCAACTGGAGCAAATGGAGACCGATCTCGAGACCGGCGCCACGTCGGCCACAGTCGAAAAAACATACAAGGCGCCTGAACTCGAAGGTTGGATCGACATCTATTTTTATCGCAAAGTTGGATTTCAACTGGCGCGGCTATTCGCGACTTTGGGTATGACGCCGACGGCGGTGTCCGTCATTGGCTGCATCTCCGGCGTGATCGCAGGTCATTTCTATTATTACCGTGATCTACGCCTGAACATTTTCGGAATGCTGCTGCACATCGCCGCAAATGCTTTCGATAATGCCGATGGCCAACTTGCACGGCTGACCAATCAGACAAGTCGAATGGGCAGGTTGATCGATGGTATGGCCGATCATCTGGTTTGGCTAAGCATCTATTTTCATTTGGCGTTGCGCTGTGTGACAGAAGGTTCGCCTCTCGCGATCGCTGTTCTCGCTCTTGCCGCCGGGCTCAGCCATGGTTGCCAGGCGGCTGCGGCGGATTATTACCGAAGCGGTTACCTTTACTTTGTCAGAGGCCGAGCGCGGTCCGGTTTGGATTCATCCCTCGACCTGCGAACCGAATTTCAGCGTCTGCGTTGGCGCGATCAACCTTGGCAAAAAATTCTGCTCGCGTTCTATTTGAATTTTACGTTGCAGCAAGAGCGTCTCGCGCCCGGCCTGCAGCGTTTGCATCAGGTGATCGAGCACGCGTTTTCGGAGGAAATTCCGCTTTGGCTGCGGGATGGATATCGCCAACTTGCCCGGCCATTCCTCGTTTGGTGGAGATTGCTCATGACCAACACGCGAATGCTGCTGCTTTTTCTCCTTTTGTTGATTGGCCGGCCGATTTGGTACTTTTGGGTAGAAGTGAGCTTGTTCAATTTTCCGCTAGTCTATCTGCTCTGGCAGCAGGAAAACGCTTTGCGCTCGCTCGTGCAACTCGTCACCACGCGGCGTTCAGAAGTCTAGGTTGTCAGGCCGTGTCGCAGATCGAAGTTTCACAAGTGACTGACCGCAAAGAGCGGGATCAATTCATCAAGTTTCCCTGGCGGATTTATCGGAACGACCCGGCCTGGGTTCCACCTTTAATTATCGAGCGCAAAGCTTTTCTCGATCGCAAACGGCACCCGTTTTACCAGCACGGTGACGCCGCGCTCTTCCTGGCCAAGCGAAATGGCGAAGTCGTGGGCCGCATCATGGCAAGCGACGATCCGAATTACAACGCACTCCATCAATCGAACGTCGGCTGCTTTGGTTTGTTTGAATCAATCGACGATGTCGATGTTGCGAAAGCTTTGTTGGACGCGGCGACGAAATGGGTTCGCAGCAAAGGACGCACGGAAGTGCTCGGACCGATCGATTATTCCACGAATTACGTTTGCGGATTATTAATCGACGGCTTTCAACATCCGCCAACGCTGCTCACCGCCCACAACCCTCCTTATTACGCTCGACTAATCGAGGCCTGCGGTTTTGAAAAGGTGACGGATTGGTACGCATGGTGGTTCGATCCAGATAACGCCCCGGTCTCTCGGTTGCGCCGGCTGGTGGACGCGCGCTCTCGAAAGACGTCCGTAAAAATTCGTCCGATCGATCTTCGCCGCGTCGCTGAGGATAGTCAGCGTCTGGCCACTGTCTTTAATGAAGCTTGGAAAAATAACTGGGGTTTTGTGCCGTTCACTGAAGCCGAAGCGAAACATATGGCCACGGAAATGCGCCCGATTATCGATCCGCGGATGACATTGATTGCCGAAATCGACAACGCGCCGGTCGCGTTCGTGATTTGCGTCCCCGACATTAACGTCGCGTTGCAGCACGTGAACGGGCGGCTGACCCGTTTTGGTCTGCCGATCGGATTAATCAAGTTGCTTTATCATCGTCACAAAATTCGCACTGCGCGTTTCGTTGCGCTCGGCGTTTTGGAAAAATATCGGCGGACCGGCATTGCCGAGATGCTTGTCTTGCAAGTGATGGAGGAGGGAGCAGGCCGCGGGTTCCAAGGCGAGCTCAGCATGACGCTCGAAGATAACGTCATGATAAACCGCTTCATCGAGGCGGTCGGCGCAACCAAGTATAAGACGTACCGGATTTATCGCCGATCCCTCGCCTAGCGCGCTTTTCCGCGCAAAAATAACAATCGGGCGGCGCGCGGAATATCGATTGCGGCGGTGATGGCCTCCCACCACGCCATCACAATCAGCGCCTTTGCCGGCGCTCCAAGAATTAGCGCGATGGCCAACACCCAAATGTAAATATTTCGCCGGCCGCCGATGAGTCGCACCATCGTATCAAACCGACCGGGCGTAGTCATCAATCGCGCGGACGTAGAATAGATGACGAGTTTACCGATTCCATCCATCCCTTCTGCGATTAACAAAACAACCAAATAATAAAAAGCGCTCGGGAGCTGGCCTGATGTGTAAAAGTGAAAGGCGAGAGCAGTTGGCCAGGCGACATCGAGAAAATCATCGAGCCGATGTTCTAGTTTACCGCCGGCGGTGGTTTCGACTTTAAGGCGTGCCTGTTTGCCGTCGAGACCATCAAGGATGCCAATGATCAGCGCCAGCACCACTCCCCAGACCAACTGGCCCGTGGCAAAGAGGCTTGTCGTTAGGCAAGCGGCCAGCGCCCACGAAATCGTCAACTGGTTAGGTGTGATTGCGGTTTTGCACAAGTACCGAAGCAGAAGCTTTTCGACTGGCGCATGAATCCACGCCGGAAAGTCGAGCGTGCCCTTTTGCACGGAGTCAAACAGGACGCTTTCGGCCGCTTGCTTGTCCGCGAGGGCGGGGGCGGCAAAACAAAATGGCCTTAGGTTTCGCCGCAGTCCCGGGTCATACAGCGGCTGGTTCGCAACATTCAACGCTTCGATTGTGTGCTGTTCGAGGCCTTCGAGGAGCGCACTCTCGACGGAACCGCTTCGGGCGGCAGCCCATTCACGTTGCAGCAACGCCGCACCGCACAATTTACCCCGGTTCGTCTCCGGCGCCGAAGAATCAATCAACATCGCGGACGAAGTTTGTGCTAGGAGAGCGCGCAAGAGACGAATATCGAAGACTACGTCGCCTTGAATCACGAGCAGGCGCGCCGCGGCCTCCGGCCAAAGATCGACAATCTGTTGCACTGTTATCGGACCGGGGGGCCGGTCGTGAATGGCGAATTCTAAATCGGCCCGCGCCCACGAGGGTTGGGCGAGATGTTGTGCAATCTCCGCCGCGGTGGTGGAAAGAATTATCGCGTGTGTAATTTCGCAGCGCTGAAGCGTGCGCAGCAAACGTTCCAGCGTGGAAATTCCGCACAGCTCGACCAACGCATCAGGAGCATCGGCCAGAATGACACACTCATCCGGCATCTTTATTTTGCCAGACGCTGCCGGTTTGATCCTTCGGCCATCTGCTTCTCGGCATGCCGTAACATCTCCACCGTATCAATGTCCTGCCACCATGCGTCGCCGATGTCGATTGCTCGGACTTTTTTATCTGCGGCCATTAATCGGACACTATCCGCGAGACTACAGTCTTCATTTTTCTTGGCACGCTCGAGATATGCGAAAATTTCGATCGGACAAATAAACAGGCCAGTATCGATGGCATCGTACTTCTGAAGATCCTTTCCCATAGCGACGACGTGGTCGCCATGCGTTTGCACCTTCATTGCATCATTCAAATCGAAAATAGAATCGATCTTCCGGTCGATTGCGAGATTAAGGACGCCTGGCTCGGCCGACGCGCTTAGAAGATTGACAATGGCATTATCGAAAAGGTGATCACTCATGGTTAAGAGAAAACTACCGGCGACACTTTTCGCCGCGGCCAAAAGGGAAATTCCATTCTGCTTTTGCCATTGCGAATTTAAGACGAATGATAACGCGACGCCCGGCGGCGCCATTTCTTTAACCGCGATGTTCAGCCGACCGCTTTCGTAGCCGACGACAATATTGATTTTCGTAATCCCGGCGTTCGCCAGCGCGTCGAGAGTGTAGGAAATCAGAGGACGGCCAAGAACTGGCGTGAGCGGTTTGGGCAAGGCATTCTGCGCATTGCGCAGACGCGAACCCGATCCCGCCATTAAAATGATCGCTTCGCGGATTGCCTTCATATTTCGTAATACTTTCGCAACCCCCAGATGCGCAGCCGCTGTGGAAGAACACAAAAGATCAACGGCGCGATCTTCGCTTGAAAAATTCCGCCGACGGTCAGGCGCGGTGGTGGATTCGATTGCTCAATTAATCCCAGCACCTGCCGCGCGACCAATTCGGGCGTTGGCGCAGCAGCCATGTTTCGTTCCACTGCTGCCCATGTTTTGGCGACTTTATCTTCGTAATGCGCGGCATCCGTCTTCACGACGGAGTCATTAAATTCAGTCCGAATATCGGCCGGTTGAAGATCGACAATGCGCACTCCGGTTTTTGGCAGCTCGAGCTGAATCGACACCGTGAAAGCGGACAGCGCAGCTTTTGCGGAATTATACGATGCCATGAATGGAACCGGCAATCGTGAGGCGAGCGAAGTCACGTTGATGATCAATCCGGTTCCCCGCGCCCGCATTTTGCGCATAGCAAACTGCAGCAATTGTAATTGCGCGAAGACCAGAACTTGAAACTCATCAATCAACGCCTCTGTTGGAAAATTTTCCGTCGGCCCAAAATATCCGCTACCCGCGTTGTTGATGACAACATCCAGCCCGCCCGATTCACGCCAGGCGCGTGTAAAAACCTCTTCAAGCATTTGGGAATTGCGTAAATCAAGTTGCACTGCGTGAAGGCGCGCCGTCGTCTGAATGCGGCTGAGGTCACGTGAAGTCCCCCACACTTCGTGACCATGCGCAATCAATTCATGAGCAATGGCGCGACCGATCCCGGAGCTCGCCCCAGTCAAGAAGATACGCTTCATAAGGCCAATTTGATGTCCGGCAGCCACGGCGCAATCTCGCGATAGACGAGGACGGTTTCGGCGACCGTCTTTCGCCAGTCAAAAAGGGCAGCGCGTTGAACTCCTTTCTGCGCGAGGGACTGCCGGAGGTTGTCATCCTCAACGATGCGGCGCATTGCTTCCGCGATGGCCTCTTCGTCCTTGGGTTCGACAAAGAGCGCGGCCTTTCCGGCCACTTCAGGCAGTGACGTTACGTTTGAGCAAATTACGGGACACCCGCATGCCATCGCCTCCAGAACCGGCAGACCAAATCCCTCATACAGCGAGGGGAAGACAAGGGCCTCGGCGCGATTATAAAGCGCAACCAGCTCATCATTCCGAACGTCGCGCCGAACTTGTATTCGGGAATCGAATGCCAGGCGACGCAGAAGCTGTCGAAGTTCTTTGGGCCGTGTCCGGCGGCGCTGAATGACCAGCAAACAAATATCTTGAGAACGCGGAAACGCCTTGGCGAAAGCTGATACCGCCGTGACGTGATTCTTGTTCGGATAACCTCCGCCAACAACAAAGAAGAAACGCCGCCCGAGAGAAACGATGGATGCGCTTAGGTGTTCGGCATCGGCCTTCGCCATCGGGCGGAACGATGGCGATCTTCCATTGAGTGTCACGCGGAGTCGCGGGCCGCACGACGGATCGACGCGAAGAGTGTCGTCCGCGCTATGTTGGCTGACGGCCAGTATTCGATCGGCCCGTCGAATGGCGCTGCGGATGGCGGTCGACCAGAATGGCTGCACAACGGCGCGGATGATGGGATTAGGAAAAACAAGCTCGGGACAGACTATTTGCATGACGTCGTGAATGGTAATCACGCTTTTTGCATTGAGCCCGCGAGGAAGAATTCGGTAAGGAGCGTGAAAGAGATCGTCACGGCTAAGCCGGGTGTTGAGCCACGATCCCATGCGAGAATAAGTCCAGGGGCTATTTGGTTTTCCGCCCAAAATCCATTCGGTCACGTTGGGCGCCCGTGAAAGAGCGCGCGGGTTACGAGGATGACGCAAAAGCACGATGGCTACTTCTGGAAGAGTTGCCGGCAGATGCTCGATGAGCGCTTCGGTATAGGAAGCGACGCCGCCCGGATCGCCTCGCAACGTACGGGCATCGACAACAATCCGCCCCGCCGCTCTTCCGTGACGAATTTTGCCGATGGTCATATACTCCTTTCGTGTGGTCGAAATCGAAGGTAGTCGATACGAAGCCGATCAGCGCTAAATGATTTATCTCGATGTAACCGGCTCGTGCAAGTCCGCCAAGAGCACCGGAATTCAACGCGCGACACGCAGCATTTTTCGCGAGCTCGGCCGGCGCGAAACGATATTGCCGATGTCCTGGAATCTGCTTGGGAAGTGTTATCAAAGACTGGGCCGGCGTGAATTGCAGATTCTACAGGATCCTTTTCGGGTTCTTCCGCGTAGCACAGCTCGACCGGATTTGCGCGGCGAAAACCCTATCGCCGAATTGCAGCGGCTCTTTTTTCAGGAGTCGATTCCTCTTAAGACCAAAATGGAATCCGGCGATGTCCTCTTTGTCCCGGATATTTATCGCGACGCCCGAATCAGTTATTTGCCTCAATTGATTCGAGAAACAGGAGCGCGCGCGGTGGTAATTTTTTACGATGCTGCCGCCGTGCGATTACGACTTATGCGGAACAGGGCTCTTGAGCGTTCTAAAAAATACATCGATTCGCTGGCAACGTTCCATCTCGTCATCTGCATCTCAAGAGATTCGCAAGAACATCTTCATCAACTG
Organism: Chthoniobacterales bacterium; assembly: GCA_035603575.1. GTDB lineage: Bacteria > Verrucomicrobiota > Verrucomicrobiia > Chthoniobacterales > UBA10450 > AV40. Next base: position 21,805 of record DATNKD010000073.1, on the reverse strand, counting down.
TGGCGAGAGCACGGAACAAAACCTACGGAAACTTGCGTGGAGGAATTGCCGCCGGGCGACCTGGATCCGACTGACCGTGAAGAACCGAGTGGAGAGGATAGTGCGTCTGTGCCCGTCATTTTGTCCGTTGGCACGCTCGAGCCGCGCAAAAACCATCTCACATTGTTGCGTGCGGCAGAGATCCTTTGGAAGGATGGATTTTCCTTCGAGCTCCAACTGATTGGTCGAAGCACAGGATACTATGGACACAAAGTCATCTCGCCCATGAAGCAGTTACAAAGATCCGGCTACCGGATTCGATGGCTGCAGCATGTGAATGATCGCGCGCTCCACCGCGCTTATCGTAGTTGCAGATTCACCGTCTACCCTTCACGGATGGAGGGATTCGGCCTTCCGATCGCGGAGAGCCTTCGGCACGGCAAACCTTGCGTTTGCGGTGGAAACGGGGCACTCGGGGAACTCGCGCGTCCTGGCGGTTGTTTAATTGTCGATCAAACAAGTGCCCATGCGCTCGCCCGTGCGATGCGAACGCTGCTCGCTGATAACGCGACTTACGACCGCTTATCGGCGGACGCGCGCGCGAGAAATTTTCGCAGTTGGACCGATTACATTAATCGACTGCAGGGACGACTAAAGAGATCAGTTTAATCGGCTCATAGCTTCATGTTCATTGGCCCACGTTGGCCACGCGCGTGGCTACCAATGATGCGTCCATCTTTCATCTCGTGTATCCAGTCACACGCTTCCGCAATCGTCGGATTGTGAGTAACAAGAAAGAGCGCCTTGTCTCCTTCGTGAGCCAATCGCTGCAAAAGGTCGAATGCGCGCTGGGAATTCATTGTATCAAGATTTCCGGTTGGTTCGTCCGCCAGGATCACGCGAGGATCGTTCGCCAACGCCCGCGCAATCGCGACTCGCTGTTGTTCGCCGCCGGATAGATGGCGACTTGGACGTTGAAGTCTGTCGCCCAGTCCGACGGCATCGAGCAAGGCCGCGCCACGATCGGTCATTTCCTCGGCGGAGAGCCGGCCAAGCTTTCGCATCGGAATCATCACGTTTTCGTGTGCGCTGAAGTCTTCCAACAGAAAATGGAACTGGAAGATGAACCCGATAAACTCATTCCGGCGCCGGGAGAGCTCGCGATCCGGCAGATCCGAAGCTGGCTCGGTCCCGAGCATGACTGAGCCGGCATCCGGGTGGTCGAGCAAACCGAGTATATATAACAGCGTGCTTTTGCCGCATCCGGACGGACCGACGACCGCGTGCGTGCTACCAGGCGTCACATCCAAGGTCACGCCGCGCAGCGCATGGACACGCGATTCGTCTTCCCCCAAATAACGCTCAATTCCTTCGCAACTTAAGGACACACCGGGAATCATACGCTGGAGCCTCGCAAGGTAACGACCGGAGGAAGCAGTGCCGCGCGTCGCGCCGGCACGTAACTAGCAAGGAAAACAGCGACCATCGCAAGCAGGATCGCCCATACATAATGGCGCCAATCCCAGGTGACGACGAAATGATCGGTCGAGAGTAGACCGGTAAGATGAATTGGAATTTTGGACACGCCCCACGTGAGCAACGCTCCCGCGCCGCACCCAATCAGAGCTCCAGCCGTGGCGATCAGCGCTCCCTGCCAGATAAAAATCGCGCTGATATCGCGGCGTCGATATCCCATCGATCGAAGGATCGCGATCTCCCTGATCTTCGAAAGCACGGTCATAGTGAGCACATTGAAAATGCCGAAACCGGCGAGCAGGATCACTAACGACACTGTGATTGCGGCTGATAGCTGCAGGGTAAGAAAAAGATGGAGGGTCGATTCCTCACGCTCCTGCCAGCTTGCGGCGCCGTGTTGAAAAAGTGTTTCGAAATGCGCCGCCAATGCCGGTGCGCGGTCGGGATCACGCAGTTTATAAATGATCATCGACGCGGTGTATGGTTTGCGCAGAAGCGTTTGCGCGACACGGGCGTGACAATAGACGCGCACCGCGTCAATCGCGCCGACGCCGCTACGCGCCACAGCCGCAACATTGAAACGGCGATATTCACCGCCGGGGGAGAGCAATTGCACGCTGTCGCCAGTCGCAATATTCAATGTGTTGGCCAGGCGCGATCCGATAATGACGGACTCAGGCCTATTACGAAAATCATCCAGACTGCCTTCGACGAGCTGATGCGCGAGATCGGTTGTTTGGAGATGCAGCGCAGGCTCGATCCCGAAAAGATCGACGGTTGCATTTTCAAAACCGGAGCGAGCGTTTAGTGAGCCGCGCAAAACCGGCGAACAGGCGACGACATTGGTGAATTGCCGGCTGACCCGCATGATCTCGTTGGCGTTCGTGATCCCTTCAAAAAGCTGCCGGTGCTGAACATTCTTCTTCGAAGTCCTAGGAGGAACAATCGAGCCGATCTGACGCGGTTCGAATCTCTCGCGAACAATTAGGGCGCCGTTGCTGCCGAGGCTCGAATCGATGAAGTATTGGGCGAAGCCGCGGGTCTGCGCTTGCATGCAAATGAAGAAAGCCACTCCGAAAACGACCCCGCTAAGACTAAGGAGCAGCGCGCGTTTGCGGTGCGTAAGAAAACGCAGAGCGATGTAAAGCGGTGGCGGTATCACGGCGCTTTGGTCTTGCCCGCGATGTCGATCTTGCGTTGGCGCACCGGTTGGCCCGGCTTGAGCCGGTCCTGATCGGATACAACAACGCGGTCGTTGAGGGAAAGGCCGCTGATCGCTTCGGTAAAGTCGAGAGTCCGAAATCCCGTTTTTACTGTGCGCTTTTGAACAACCGCGCGCTTAACCACGAGGGCTTGATCGACCAGCAGCGCGCGAGTCGGGACAAGCAAAGCATTTTCGTGGGTGCCGGTGATGACGTTCATCTCGCCAGTCATGCCCGCCATCAAATTGTCCGGCGGTTTTTCCATTTCCAAAATCACGGTGTAACGCTGCGTATCCGGATCGGCCGCAGGTTGAATGGATGAAACGCGGGCCTCGAAAGTCTGCATGCGATAAGCATAAAGCTGCACTTTCGCTTTCATGCCGGGCTTCACTTCACCGACATCTTCTTCGTTCACTTCGCCGCGGACATATGTCTTGCGAGATGAAATAGTGAAGAGCTGATTGCCTTCGGCCACCAGTTCGCCGTCGATCGTCGAAACGGCACTGAGCAGGCCGTCCATCGGGCCGCGAATTTCCGAATTGCGCATTTGCGATTCTAATTTCTTGCGGGCCTCATCCAGCGACTGAAGATTCCGATCTCGCTCGATCCGCTCATTTTCAAGCGCACCGCGCAATCTGTTCGCCTCGCTCTTTGCTTTTTCGTACTCGACCGCCGGCACATTTCCAGACGCGACTACCTGCTCCAGCCGATGCAGATTGTCCTCCGCGGCTTTGAGCAGTTCCTCGGATGGCAACGGGAGCTTGGCCCGCTCGGTCGCTGCCTTCAGATCAGCCTGTGCCTGTTTCAACTGCCGCGCGGTCGTTTCGTCGGCGATGCTCGCGAGCAATTGGCCCTTGGTCACACTTTTGCCAATTGCGCCGCGGCCGGCCGAAAATTCTTCGGCCAGTTGGATGAAACCGGAATTCTGCGCCCGAACGTGAACGACAAATGCGGGCTCGATCCGCACCGTCCCGTAAACCGCAGAGATCGCGGTGCCGCGGCGGACGACAGCCACTTCCGCTACCGGCATGAAAAAATAAAAGGCCACGCCGCAAATGATGATGAGCAGCGCGACTGCGACCCATAAAACCCGCCTGGACTCTGGCACCTTCAAGGAGTGCAACTAATGCACATCTTCGGCGAATTGAAAATAACGTCCGGTCGCGCGGTCCCATTCTGCCAGGGCGACGTTGTGAAGATAATTCGCCTCCAGCAATCCGGTTTGTGTTTTCAAATAATTGCCTTCGGCGAGGCGATGCTCCAATTGTGAGGCCAGACCGCTGCCGAGATTTTGTTGAACAGCTGCTGCGGTTTGCTCGGCAACATCGCTACCAGCCGCGAACGATTTATGGCGCGCGTTGATGCCGGCCAGTTCGTTGTGAATACGGGAAAGGTCCCGACCCACGCTCGCTTCCAATTTTCGCAATTCAACTTCGTTGATCTCGCGCGCCTTGCGTGCCCTGAGAACTGCGCCGCCGACTTTGCCATTGTCGATCACCTGCCAGGTGTAAGCCGCGCCTTCGCGAATTTCCGATCCCAGGAAGTCCTGGGTGCGACTGGTCGAACCTTCGCGGTGAATTCCCGAAACTGGAATGTAGTCGCCGGTTACGCTGCCCGCCGCATTCGGATAATAACCGGCGGCGATGATGCGCTCGTCTTGGTTCGCAGCGCGAACGAGCAGTCGCGCGAGTTTGATGTCGGTCCTGCGCTCCAACGCCGCGGCGGTTTCAGCGTTGAGATCGACATCCATCGTCGCGAACGACAATTCGCCGTCCGGATTCGGAAGGGTGGCGTCGGACCTGAGGTCAATCGCCATCGCCTGCGCCAGTTGCAATTGCGCCGCGCTGTAGCCGCGGCGTGAATTCTCCACCAACGGATCGAGCTCACGCGCTTCGACTTCCGCAGTGCTAAACGCGCTCCGATCGACCAGGCCCGCTCGATAGCGATCGCTTTGGCTCGCCAGGTTTTCGGCCAAATGTTGTCGCTGTTTCTCGCGGACCGACAGCAGCTCGCGATTGTAAACGGCCGAATAAAACGCGAGCCTGGCGGCGTGTAATTGTTGCTCGACCACAAGATTTAATTGCTGCTGAGCGATCAAAAGATCGACATCTCCACGCCGAAGCGATGGTGGGATCGCGGCATTGATAAGCGGTTGCGTGAACGAACCGCGCGCGAAACCGAATATTTTCGTCGCAGTCGAACCCGCGCGGTCTCCACCCTGCACGCCGGCGGGCACGTTTAGTTTTACATTCGGCCACATGATGGAGCGAAGAACGAGGCGACGTCCTGCCGCTTGTTCGAGGTTCGCTCTCGCCTGCTGAATCGCCGGATTTTTTTCCAGCGTTGTGTTGAGGACCCCGTCCAGGGTAATCCCCGACGCGATCGGCAAGATCGACAACAACACGATTGCGGCGGCAAATCGGAGTTTCATCGTCGCGTAAGTTTTGCCGGCGGTTGCGCCACGTCGAGTGCCTGTTTTTCGTGCCGGGGTTTCAAACGGTTGAAAGCGAAGTCGAGCGCTTCCGGAGTGCTGCCACAGGCGCGCGAGAGCCGGGCCAGCGCGACGTTGTGCAGATAGATCGCGCTCAATCGCGTCGTCCGCGTGCGCGTGACGTCGGCTGCAGCCTGCAAAACGTCGAGCTGTGTTCCCAAACCGGCCGCCAGATTTGTCTTGGCGATTTCGAGCGATTCGTCCGCCGTCTGCACGCTTTTCGTCTCCGTCTCGAGAACACTCTCGCCTTGTTGAAGATCGAGAAAGGCGCTCCGCACTTCGGAGGCGACGGCGCGTCGCGCAGCTTCGAGCGCTGCCACCGCCGCTTCGCGGCGGGCATGCGTGGCCTGCATTCGCCCTTTGGTCGCGAAACCGTCGAAAAGATGCCAGGTCGCATTTACGCCGACCAGATAACCGTGGTTGAATTCTTGTCCGACCAGCGGGTCGCGCTCGTTGTAAACTTCGTACCCGGAAAAAACCTGAACGTGTGGACGAAGCTCGCTCCGGTCGACCAGATATTGTCGATCTTCAATCTCGACGTCGATCTGGCGCGCTTTGATTTCGGCGCGGTTCGCATCGGCGCGGCCGAGACATTCGTTCAGGTCGGGATGGAGGGCTGCGTATTGCAATTGTCCCGCGACTTCGAAACGTGGCTCGTCTGGATTTGAGCGATAATCGAGTCCGAAAAGGTCGCCCAATCGCAGATAAGAATTTTTCAGCTGCGTTTTAGCATTGGCCAGCTCCGGCTGCTCGTTGGCCAGCGCCACCTGGGCGCGGCCGACGTTCAACGTTCCAACAATTCCGGCGCGCAATCGTTCCTCCTGCGTTTTCAATTCTTCGCCCAGAGCGCGAACCGAATTTTCCCGCACCCGCACTTTGGCCCGGTTTAAGAGGACATCGTAAAACCCAACCCGCACATCCATCGCCACTTTGTTGCGCACTTCTTCGAGTTGGCAGCGCTGTTTTTCGATAACCAACTCGGCAATGCCCACCTGGTTGGAAACCGCACCACCGGTATAGACATTTTCGAGCGCTCGCACCGACGCGCTGTAATCCTCCTGGCGGAGCCGGGTGTCGGTTTGCGTTTGTCGTTTGTCGGCGAATCCGGACGAAATCACCGACGGCAAATAACCCGAGCGCGCTTCGATCAAGCCGCCCCGCGCCGCTTCGACTTTCTTGCGCGCGATCAGGATCTCCGGGTTTTGGGCATCGGCCAGGGCCACGCCTTGTTCGATCTCGTAAACAGGCGGCTCGGCGCGCGCATTGGCGAGAAGTCCAACGGCGAGCAAAGCGATGGCGAAAGCCGGTATCCGGCCGGCGACCCAATGTTTCCTAACGAGCATCCTCAAAATTGCTTGCATGCTAACGCGGACTACGCCACTTTCCACGCTCAAATCGGGCGGGGGTTCCTCCTCGGACGAGACCTTACATACCACTGGCCGCCTTAACCTTAATGCTTTCAAACTACTACATTGTATCTTGCCCCAAGCTTATCGCTGCGGGTAGGATTTCTTTTTTCCCATGAGAAAAATCCGTATCGCCATCGTCGGTGTCGGCAACTGTGCCAGTTCGCTCGTCCAGGGTATCAATTTTTACCGCAGCTCCTCCGTCAATGGCACTGCCGTCGGCCTGATGCACAAGCAAATCGCCTCGTATCGGCCCGGGGACATCGAGGTTGTGGCCGCATTCGACATCGACCGCCGCAAAGTCGGGCTCGACGTCAGCAAAGCCATTTTCGCGCCTCCCAATTGCACCAAAGTCTTTTGCGACAAAGTCAGCCTCACCGGCGCGATCGTGAAAATGGGCTGCGTCTTCGACAGTTTCGCGTCCCACATGGCCGACCACGATCCGCTCCGCACTTTTCTGCCATTGGAAAAGGAATCCACCCGCGAACAAATCATCGGCGAGCTAAAAGATTCCGCCACCGAGATCATGGTTAATTATCTGCCGGTCGGCTCCGATGAGGCCGCGCGGTTTTACGCCAGCTGCGCGCTCGAGGCGGGAGTCGCTTTTGTAAACAACATCCCCGTTTTCATCGCCAGTGATCCGGTTTGGGCAAAACGTTTTGCAGACAAAAATTTGCCGATCGTCGGCGACGACATCAAATCGCAATTGGGCGCAACCGTGCTTCATCGTACGATTATCGATCTTTTCCGGAAGCGCGGCGTGAAAGTCGAGCGCACCTATCAACTCAACACCGGCGGCAACACCGACTTTCTCAATATGCTCAGCCGCACCCGACTGACCTCGAAGAAAACATCCAAGACCGAAGCTGTGCAATCGGTCATGAACGAACGCCTGGCCGACGAAAACATTCACATCGGCCCGAGCGATTACGTTCCGTGGCAGCTCGACAACAAAATCGCTTTTATTCGCGTCGAAGGCCGCCTTTTCGGCGACGTGCCGATGGAACTCGACATCAAACTTTCGGTCGAAGATTCGCCCAACTCCGCCGGCATCGCCATCGACGCGATTCGCTGCTGCAAACTCGCGCTCGATCGCGGAATTGGCGGCGTCCTCAATTCGCCCTCCGCCTATTTCTCCAAGCATCCGCCCGTCCAGATGAGCGACGACGAAGCTTATCGCTGCGTCGAACAATTCATCCGCGGCGAGCGCGACCGGTAACGTAGCGAATCCTGTCGATGTTCTTCCCCAGTTTGGTTAGGCGAAAGCTTTCGTCTAATTCCCGTTAGGCGCCGTCACGCTGCATCATGAATGCTGATGACTTGCATTACGTGTGGCTCTGCGTCTGAGGCCAAAGACTTTCAGTGGTATGCCATCGCTGAGCTTTCTCCCGCGCTCAACATCACCCGTCGTAGGTGGTCCGAGGAGATGGAGTCACGCTACGTTGGTTTATTCTCATCGCTTGTGACAGCTCCGCTTTACACTTATCAGGACTTTCCGAGGGGTATCGCTCTTCCTGGCGTTTATGTTCTATATCACGATCACTTGCCATCACCCAGCGCCTAACCAATCGCTGCAGCCGTTGGGATGTTGAGTCGTTGAGCTGTTGAGAGAGTTGTTGTTGTAGGGCAAGCGCGCCGCTTGCCGGCAACCGATGCGGTTGCCTTACAATTCCGGAAATTCCAACTGAATCTGTTTTGTGGTGGGTGCGATCGATGCGGAACTGACCTCTGCCGCAACTTCGACATCAAACTGCTCCGCGGGAAGTTTTTCTAATCGCGTCCACTCGCGAGATAGTTCTTTGGTTTCGTAACGGATAAGCGCGCCGGCCGCGGTGGAATAAATCGCAGCTTCTACGTGCAGTTTTGCAATCTCGCTGACGGCTTTCCAGTAAGCCGCGAGCTGCGGACGATAATGATCGCGCAACCTGTCGATCTTGTCCGGAATGATCTGATTCGTTTTCCAATCGAGAATGAAGCACCTCTTCTTCGCGTTATCGAAGTGGGCAAGATCGACAACGCCCTCCAAACATTTATTTCCGCCAGTCCGGCTCGGACCGTTTATTCCCCAAAGAAAAGGCATTTCCACGCGGGTGATGGCGTCGCTGTCGCAAATCCCGATCGCGAACTCGGTCAGGCTGGAAATGTTTTCCCGTAAGGTTGTCCATTCCTTGGTCGACCGGTTTCTGTCCGGAGAATTCGGAAGCGCGGTTTTAAAAATGTCATCCCAAACGGCGTTATTGGAATTCCATGCGATTTGTTGAAGAAACTCATGCCACCAAATGCCGTATTGAGTGGCGATGCTTGGCACCGTTGTTGCGCGAAATTCGCTCTCGATTTCTTTCCATTTATCGGCGCCGGTCGTTTCAACCGCTTGAGTCGCCGGGGTGAAGCTGCTCGGCAAGAATCTCCGGGAAAATTGGCCTGCTCGCGATCGCGCCTGCTGTAGCGACGTTTGTGCGGACAAAGCAAATTGCTGCGAGGTCGCCGGCGGTTCTTTCTTGCTCGCTTGATACGCGCTCGTTTCGGCGCACTCGACTGCTTTCGTTTCCAAAGCAGCAACGCGCGCTTCGTTCTGCTCGCCTTGATCGGTGCGGAACCATTTCGTGAGTGAAGCGCTCGGCGCGGCCTGATTAGCCTTGGCGAACAGTTCGCGATCCGCCGCCAGCACGAGCGTGTGTCGGGCACGGGTCAGCGCGACGTAGAGCAGCCGTTCCATTTCCCGAACTTGCGCTTGCTTGAGCGCCTCTTTTTTTTCCGGCGGAACGTCGGCTTTGTTGAACGCGACAAATGCGTGTTGATCGTGCGGTAACGTGACGATCCGAGGAAAATCGTCCTCGTCGGTATGAATGCGGCGTGAGAAGAAAGGCACAATCACCGCGTCCCACTCGAGTCCTTTCGCTTTTTGGCTGGTGATCAATTGAATCGCGCCCGGGCGCGGCGTTCTGGCTTCGCGTTCGGTGGCAAAATTCGCGCGTAGAAGTTCGGCGAATTCTTCCAGGGTGGCGCCTTCAGCTTCGGCGGTGGCCGCGGATTCCAGTAGCACGTCGAGCTCGGTATCGAGACCGTCGAAATCTTCTGCGGGCAGCGTCCGCAGGCGTTCTCGCAAAAACGTCGCGGTGATGATCCGTTGCACCGCGGTGAAGAGAGGTTTGTCCGCGATTTTGGCGTGGAGCCGCGCGAGAAGGTCGATTGTTTTCGAGACGGGGTCGCCTCCGCCGGATTCTGTTTCAATTTGAAAACGATCGCCGTGACCATCACCAAAAAGGGCGAGATCATGATCGGAAATGCCGAACACTTCACGCAGCACGCCGACGATTTCGAAGCCGCAGCGCGGCTGGATCATGATAGTGAGCAGCGCGGTAAACCAGGCGTGAGCCGGATTGTCACCCTGAACATCGGTCTCAGATTGAATTTGAGATTCGATGCCGACATCGCGGAGCGCTTCCGCAATTGGCGCGAACCATTTTTTGCGCGGGCATAAAATCGCAACCTGTTCCCACGATCGCGCACGCAGATTGTCACAGCCGGTCTGCTCGATCCACCTTGCTAGTTGGGGTGCTCCAAGTTTCGCTTTCTTCGGGTCCGACATTTTCGCTTCGATATTCGGCGCAGTGATGTCAAGACGAACGACTTGGCCGGGAAGCGCGGTTGGCCGGGGATTGAGTTCGATGAATTCGACCTGACCATCGACGCCTTTGAGGATGTCGCGAAACGATTCGTTTACGAAATCGAGCTGACGTTGATCCAGGCGGAACGTCACGGAGAACTTCAAGCTTTCGCCGGCTTCACTTGTAACCAGCGCGTCATGGATCCGCTGATATTGCTTCAGGTCGGCGCGATCGCCGTAGATCGATTGCTGGAAATCCCCAACCATGCAGAAGCGGCCTGGCCGCGGCGGAGATTCTCGATCCTCCAGCCAACGCCCCTTTACTTCAGGCGGCCGCGTGATCTCGAGTAGGATTTCAAATTGCTGCGGGTCGGTATCCTGCGCTTCATCGAGAATGACGAGGTAATCTTTTGCGCGGATCCGTGAAATCGCATCCGGGTTTCGGGTCAATTCAAGAGCGAGCGCGATTTGATCATCGAAAGTAACAACTCCGCGGTCCGCTCGAAATTGCCGATAGCTTGCTTGCACTTCGGCAGCAACGGTCAGCGCACAACAACTCACCCATTCATTAAATTCCCGAAATGCCTCTTCCCATTTCTCGGCAAACCTCCCTTCAGTCGTGCACTCGATCAGCGGCAGAAAGTCGGCGCCGTCTTTGAATTTGCGTTCCCATTCGCGCAACCCGGTCTGCGCCGCCTGGATCCGCGTTGCGTTCATTCGGGCGGGATGATTGAGGAGCGGTGAAAGATTGATCTTTTGCGGACAATCGACTTCTCGCTGATCGAGCCATAAGGGCAGCCGGCCCCGGCGGCCGAGTTCCATCAGGTCTCGCAACTGCACGTGGCGGAGCAATGCTTTGTGGTTCTGCGCGGAAAGCGAGTGGCCAATCGTCTGCGTGTGCTGGACAAAGTCGTTCCACAAATCCTCATCGTCAGTGATCAACTCCAGTCGTGCAGGCAGACCGAGGTGATGCCCTTGCGCGGCGAGCAGTTTCATACAAAAACTGTGGATCGTGCCGAAGAATGCGCGATTGAATGCGGCCAGGACGGTCGGCGAAACGTTTTGCTCGAAAATGCGTTGGCGAGCGCGCTGCTGCATTTCGTCGGCAGCGCGGTTTGTGAACGTCACCACCACCAGTCGCGGGAACCACTCATGCGCACGATCCGCATTTTGCGCAATCTCGACGATCCGATCGGTGATCGCGGTTGTCTTGCCGGCGCCGGCAGCGGCGATCACGGAGAAATTTTTGTCCAGCTCGCGCGCGAACCGTTCTCGCTCCGCTTGATCGTGGGGCAACGCTTTCATTCGTTCGGCTCCTCTCCGGCAAATGCGGGATGAGTTCGCCGCCATTTTTCGCGAAGGAAATCTTTCTCAATCGCCAGCGTCGCCAAAGGATAAATGCCGGTGAAAGTAAACTTCGAGCGCAGCTCCCCGAGCATGCCGAAGATGCCAGTCTCTTCCATTCCGGCGATTTCCTTCCAGATTTCCGCCTGCGCCTCGATGTCGGCGAGATTTGCCTGCGGCTGTTCCAGATCAGTTTCTCGCGTGAGCAAACTGACATAGACATTGCGCCAGCCGAGCTCCCGAAATGCGAGCGCGTAAAGACAGATCTGAACACCGTTGCCCTCCGTGAATTGTTTGCGCAAGGCCGTTCGGTGTGGTTTAAGTGCCGTCGCCAAACCGGTCTTGTAATCGACGATCCACAATTCGTTGGCAGAAGCATTTCTGCGCGCCAGCACCAAATCGACTCGTCCCCGAATGCGCAGTTCGTGTCGATCGTCGAGTTTAATAATTTGCGGTGACTCGAGGATCCATTCCGTCGCGAGCTCCGGCCAATCGCCTATGCGCCCGAGTTCTCCGGCAAAACGTCCGACGAGATAACGGGCGTTGCGCCAGCCGGAGATCCACCAATCTGGCATCGAGCGTTTGCCGGCTACGGAAACGATCGCCACCATTTCGTCGCGAAATTTTTCCGCCGCGCTTGCAACGCGGGCAATGATCTCATTCGCCGAAGGCCGCGGAACGAAACGCTTTTCGGTAGATTCGTCAGCGACGGCGGCAAGCCAGCGGTGGACCCATTGTCCAGTCGCGAGGTTCCACGAGATGACGTCGCCTTCCTCCGACTCCACCCGAAGAAAATTCTTCATCCAAACCAAAGCCGGAGAGGTCAACAATCGGGCGGCGTCAGTGGCCGACAGCGAAATCTGCTTTGACGGCGGCAAGTTTTTCCGAAATGCGAATTCGTACTCGCCAAATGGTTGTTCGGGACGTCGCCGCGCATGATAGGCAACCGCGGTCTGATCGAGATCGGCAATGTCTGGCTTCGTCTCCGGGACGAGATCAATGCGCGCCAGCCAATCAACGGTGCGCGCATGGATTCGTTCGATCTCGCGTTGCGAGAGGGCGTCGCCGCGGGCGTTGAAAAAGAGTCGCGCAAAAAATTCGCTCGGGTTGATCGCCTGTTCGCGCGGACTTGTGATATAGAGCTGCGCAGTCACGGCAATCTCGTTGGTGGTCGACTCAATCGCGTTTAGTAATTGCCGGAGCGCGAGATCGCGGCGCTCGCGCGATCCGAGGCAGAGGGTCGCGCCTTCGCGGACAATTGTTTGGCCGGAGCCAAAACGCCCCTCTTTTTTCGCGCGCTTATTCAAATTGCGCAGGCTCGCGTTCAGCGCGGCGATCTGTTCGTCGCCCAGGAACGGAGATTCGTCATCACGCTTTGGCCAGTGGCCTTCATTTAATCCGCCGAGAATCAGGTGCGACCACGTCTGGTTTTCGGCCTGATCGTAGCGCAATAGTTGGACCCAGGCGTAAGGATGATCTCCGTGCGAATTGCGACAAAGGGCCGATTCGATAAAAAGCTCGGTCAACCACTGAAGAAAATGTTGCCGGGAGAAAGGTCCGATGAACGTGCCGCTCCAACCGCGACTCAATCGCTCCAACTCGGCCGCTCGTTCGCGCCATTTCAATTCGCGAATGATCGACAATGTCGCTTTGAGGAATTGTTCGAACTCGGCGCGTTCCGGCAGGAACCGAATAGCGCGAAGTCCGTCAGAGATTGCTGAAACCTTCGGATCGTTTGCGCGCGTGCAATATTCGGTCAGAACGTGGACATCGTTGATGAGAATGTCTCCGCACACCCGGCGCAGCGTTTTTTCAATCTCGCGAAGCGAAAGTTTTGGAAAGAATTCGACGGCTGCCGATGAGTGGTTCAGGAACCGCAGCAGCGAACCGAGCTGCGGACGGTGCTGAAGTTCCAGCCAGGCGCGCCATTCCTCAGTATCGAAAGTCCCGCGCATCACGTGCGCGATTGAGTCGTTATGCGGAATGGCGAGCGCATCGAGCGTCTGTGCGACCAAGCGCGCGAGTGCGCCGGGTCCGGGCAAAAGGATTCCAATGTTCTCGCAGGTAGATTCGTTCAGAAACGAGAGTGTGACGGCAGCAATTGCGCGCGCTTGTTCGCCCGCGTCGCGTCCCATCAAAAAATGGACATGCGGCAACGGTTCGCTCTCGCGCGCGGTTACAGCGGCGGCCGATTCGAGTGGTTGCGCTAATTCCGAAAACGCAACGGTTTCATTTAGCAGCGATGGAGTCGCGTCAGTTTCGCCAAAATGTTCTTCCCACGTTCCGATCCAGGCCTCATCAAGATCGCGCGCTTCATCGCGAGGATTTTTCAGAAGAACGGTTGCGCGCCGTGAACGCCGAACTGTTGCGTGCAATAACCGCCAGAGCGGCCAATGTGCGCCGTCAAAGTCGCTTACTAAAAGGTCTCCAAATTCGATCGCTGCTTCGTTGGCGGTTTCGACCAGAAACCGGTCAGCTTCGTGGACCAGGGTAAAACCGGACTGATGTACGTGCTTTTCGAACGTCGTTGCCACCTCCCGCAAAATTGGCGGTTCGAGTTCGTTCAATTCGCATCCTGCCGCACGCAGCTGATCGAATGCTCGCAAGAAATTGTCCGGGTCGCGCGCAATTGATTTTGCGACCGATGTTTGCGTTGAAGAATCCTTACTTTTGTTCGCGAGCTCGTCTGCAGTGACCGCGAGCAGCAGGCGCAAGTGTTCGCGCAGGGGAAGCTTCAAACCGCTGCGGCGTAGCAGTAATTCGCGAAGTTGCGGCGGAGTAAGAAATTTTACACCGAGGAGCGCAATTCCACACGCCAGCAGTTGTTTTCGCAAAAAATCCGCCTGCGCTCTCGATGCGGTTACGACTGCCAGCGGCTCCTGAATTTCGAGAGGCGCGCGCGCGCCCCGTTTAAACCAGGGAAAGAGAACATTCTCCCAAGCCGACTGGAACGAAGACGCGAGGTGCAATGAAACGGAATTTTCTCGCACTTCGGTAGTCTTGCGGGGCATCTGCTAACGGTAGCAGATTTTATCCCGGCGCGACGGCTGGCGATTTCGTTTCGCGCAGTTGCCGCGAATCACCAATGCGTTGAGTGACACCGATGCGATCCAGATATTCCAAGAAAGGAATGATGATCCGGCGCGAGGTACCGATCTTCTGCCGGAGCTGGCTCGCTGTCGCGGGACCGTGTTCCGATAGAAATTGAGCAACGGCGATTCGCATTTGTTCGGCGGCATGGCGAAGCAAAACAATTTCGTCGTTGAGCTCGATGACTTCGCCTTGGTCGATTAAAAAACGCAGCGCCTGCTGGAGATGTCGATCTTCTAAAAAATCTTTACGACTTGGGGGATCGAATGGCTTTGTCGAAAGGACGGCACGGATCTTTTCCGCCGCCGGCAAGATTTCTGGCGGCAACGACGGACGATGCGAGCTGCGCGCGACGTAATTGTCGGCGCGAACAAAACCATTCACGGTTAGTTCCGAAATGATCGCGCCAGATAAGGCGTCTGATCCGATATTTAGTTCGCCGCGCAACTTTGTGAGGTCGACGCCGCGTTGCTCCGGATGTTTTTTGTGGATGAAATCAATCAAGGCAATCGCCCGCGCGATCAAATCTCGCCAGCGCGGCGTGGCGGCAGCGATTTCTCCGCGTAAAACAATTTGGCCGTCGCGCTCCAATCGGGTCAAAGCGTCCGTAATTTCATCCGTGCTGAAGTGTGATTTGATCAACAGGCCACCGGTTTCAGCAAAGCCATCGCGCGCAAGCTGTGAGGAAATGCAAAGATCGACGTCATCAATGGCGCTAGCACGCGTTTTCAGGAATTGAGCCTGGGCAGTGTTCCGAAAATTCTCGCGGTTGCCATCGGCATCCAGGACCACGCCGCCGGCAATTGTGTCTTGCTCGGACGAATCACGAACGACAAAACGGTCACCGGCGAAAGCGAGCAACGGTGAATCGAGCCGCAGCTGAGCAATCGCGCGCTGGCCGAGCTCGATTACGTCTTGATTGAGAAGGGAAACCTTTGCTCTGACACGGCTCGTTCCAAAATGGATATGCGCCGAGCTCCCGTTCTTGAGCGGGCGCGCGGCCGAAGAATTCCGATTCAGCCGGGGCGACTTTTCGAGACCGACATCGAGAGTGTTGGTTGCCGCTCCGAGTTCGGCGATAGCAATTGTATCGCCGCGTTTGATTCCGTCATCGCCCAACGGAACGTCGGGCAGATTGATTGCGGTGCGCGTTCCGGGTCGCGCCATTTCCAAGTCGCGACCGTGGCTTTGGATACTTCGAACGCGGGCGGAAAGATTTCGTGACTGGATGACAACGTTCTGGCCGCGCTGAAGTTGGCCACCGGTCAGCGTTCCGGTCACGACGCTGCCGATTCCCCGTAATGTGAATGCGCGATCGACGAATAATCTCGGTTTTCCGATGTTGCGCGGTGGCGGCAAATTCGCGAGCTCGGAAGAAAGTGCGCGCTTCAAATTTTCAAGCCCTTCACCAGTGCGAACGGAAGTTGGAATGATCTGGCTGTTTGCGAATGGTGAGTTGTTCAGTTTCTCGCGAATTTGGGTGGTAACATTTTCGGTGTTGCCGAGATCACTTTTCGTGAGCGCGACTGCGATTCGCTTTACACCGAGATAAAGCAGAATCTGCAAGTGCTCTTCGGTTTGCGGCATCCAGCCGTCATCCGCCGCGACTACCAACAGCGCGAGATCGATCGATCCAACGCCGGCGATCATGTTGCGGACGAAATCTTCGTGGCCCGGAACATCGACAATGCCGACCTGAAATTGTTCGCCGTCGGGTCCGGTCAGGTTTAGTTCGGCAAACCCCAAATCAATAGTGATGCCGCGAGCTTTCTCTTCGGGCAGACGGTCGGGGTCGGTTCCGGTGAGCGCTTTGACGAGCGCGCTCTTGCCATGATCGACATGGCCTGCGGTGGCGAGGATAAAATTTGTCATTGAGTCGTGCACGCGCTGCGAATGGCATC
Organism: Chthoniobacterales bacterium; assembly: GCA_035603575.1. GTDB lineage: Bacteria > Verrucomicrobiota > Verrucomicrobiia > Chthoniobacterales > UBA10450 > AV40. Next base: position 5,309 of record DATNKD010000073.1, on the reverse strand, counting down.
GATGACGAGATCGTCCTGATGCGAAAAGATCGTGCGCAAATCGAGTTTGAAGCGGCCGTCCCCGATATAACCAATGACGGGCGGAACAGAATGACGAAGTGCGCGCGCAAAATTCTGGACCGAGCAGGCCTCTGGCAGAAAATCGAGTGTGATCGAGGGCAAGATTGATCTCGGCAAAGTGCCGCCACCAACTTTGGCCGTGCCGGTGCCAATCGTGATTTTCACCGGCAATCCTTGAAGACGAGTTACCATTGTGGCCGCGCGGGCGCGCAATTCGTCTTTCGGGATTTGCAAGAGAGCGAGCGCGGGAATTTCGCTCGTCACCTGGTTGAGGTGAAGATCGACAGTCGTTTGCAACGCCGCGAAAACCAATTTGTCGCAGCGCAGCGCGCGAAACAGCGGTTCGCTTTTGAGCGCCTCAATCAGGCGTTTCCTACCGACGATGATTCCGGCTTGCGGCCCGCCGAAAAGTTTGTCGCCACTAAAACAAACAAGGTCGGCTCCATCCTTCAAAGCTTCAACTGGCGTCGGCTCGTGGTGATGCAATCCGATCTGCTCGGTGGCAATGAGCGCGCCGCTTCCCAAGTCTTCCACAAACGGGACGCGTTTTTTTCGGGCAAGCGCGGAAAGCTCCGCCGTTGCAGGCGATTCGACAAAACCGCTCATAAAGAAATTGCTCCGATGCACTTTCAAAATGAGCGCGGTCTGTTTGCCAATCGCGCGCGCATAATCTGCGAGCGTCGTCTTGTTGGTAGCGCCGACTTCGCGCAATGTCGCGCCGCTCCCTTCAAGAATTTCCCCGATCCGAAAGCCTCCGCCGATCTGGACGAGTTCGCCGCGGGACAAGATCACTTCTGGTTTGTCACGTCCCAAACTTGACTGCTTAAAGCGGTCAAGTTTCGCGTGGACGGAATGACGAACAATCAAAACGAGCGCGGCTGCGCAATTGTTCACGACGGTGGCTGCTTCTGCCTGACAGAGGAGGGCGAGCGCGCGTTCGAGGTAAGCGCCGCGGGTACCGCGGTGTCCGGTGGTAAGGTCGAGTTCCAGATTATTATAGGAGGAAGCAACATTCCGGAGCGTTTCGCCTGCGCCTTGCGAAAGGGGCGATCGGCCGAGATTGGTATGAACGACGATGCCGGTGCCATTGATCACGGGTTGGATCCGGCTGGCGCGAAGGTTCTCGATCGACGTGCGAACAAGATCGACAATTGCGTTGAACTCCGGAATTTCACGGGCCCGACGGAGCTGCGACAATTTCTCGCGAACTAGATCGACAATCAGCGACCGCGGTAAATCGGTCCGAGCCGGACTGGCCTTTTCGCCTAACGAATCGAGAACCTTGCTCACCGCTGGGATGGCGCGGCGCGAGCGCGATTTTATTTTCTCATGCATATGAGCTTCTTTCGCCGGCGAGTCATGCGGCCGATCACGATGGCGCAAGGCGCCCGGGCTTTCTTTAAAACGCGGAGAACTTTAGCGAGCCGCGATTCAGGAACGCAAAGAAGCAAACCTCCGCTCGTCTGCGCATCTGCTAGCAGAGTGCGCTGGAGTGAGGATGTTGATTTCAAATCGGTGATTTCTCTCGCGGCTTTCAAATTGTCGCGCGTCCCGCCGGGAACACAGCCGCGCTTGATCAATTCGAAGATCTCGTCGCTGATTGCCGGCGCGTGATCCGGAAAAATTTCCGCGCTGGCTCCACTCGCGCGACACATGTTCGCAAGATGACCGAGTAATCCGAAACCGGTGATGTCGGTCGCCGCACGAACAAGCCGCTTTTCGGCCAGCTCCGCGCCGACGGAATTTGCCTGCGACATCAGGGCGATGACTTCTTTCGCGAGCGCGCGCGATGCAAGGCCGCGTTTTATTGCCGTGGTGGCGATACCAGTGCCGAGCGGTTTTGTGAGCACGAGCAAGTCGCCGGGTCGCGCGTTTTCGTTGGCGAGAATATTTCGAAGATCGACAACTCCAGTGACGGCGAGGCCGTAGATTGGCTCCGGATTTCGAATGGAATGTCCGCCGATGATCGCGCAGCCGACCTCAGCGGCTTTTTCCAAACCGCCGCGCAGAATGGCGGCAATCGTTTTTGACGAGACAAGATTCATTGGGAAACCCATAAGATTCAGCGCAGTGATCGGCCGGCCGCCCATCGCAAAAACATCCGAGAGCGCGTTGGCCGCGGCGATTTGTCCGTAGGCGAACGGGTCGTCCACGATCGGTGTAAAAAAATCCACGGTCTGCACGAGGGCACGATGTCGATCCGCCTTCGCGTTGCTACGGCGCGACAGGTCCAAACGATAAACGCCGGCGTCGTCGAACGTGCTCGAATTAACGAGAACGTTCGCATTGCGATAAGTTGGTAGCTGACGCAAAACTTGCGCCAGGGCCTGTTGGCTCAATTTGGCTGCTCACCCAGCGCAGGACGACAACGAGGTCAGCTTATGGATCTGTTCGCGCGACACGATTCACCTCCTTTCCGTTGATAAAAGTTGGCGGAGAGGACAGGAATCGAACCTGCCCCGGCTCTTGCGAACCGACAACGGTTTTGAAGACCGCGAGGGCCACCAGGCACCCTTCACTCTCCAGAAAGCTGAAATTATTTAGCTTTTTTAATTGCGGTGACGATGGCGTCGAAGTCCGGCCAGTCGCCGGAATCGAGTTTGGAATGGAGCAATTTGCCATTGGCGCGAATTTCAAAAGCGCCGCCGCCCGAAGGAATGAGCGTGAGCGATTTGATGCGTTCGCCGAGTTCAAGAATTTTGGTCGCCAAACTGACGGCCTTCGGCGTGTAGTTTCAAACGACGCAATATTCGATCGAGACTTCCGTCTTCACTCAGCGCGCTCCTTTCCAACGAAAATGGTACGGAAGTCGAGAGAGCCGGTCAAGATGTCGATCTTGCGCGCGCTACGAACTAGCGATTGCGAGTGGAAGCGGGCGCTTCGCCGCCTTCTTCTTCCGCGGCGCCAGGTCCGCCGCCGCCAAAGTAATAGGAAAAGACAACGAACAATTGCATCACCGGCGATTTGTGATTCACGCCGAACAACGGCGAGATATCGAAACGCGTATTTCGACTTGGTCGCCAGGCAGCGGTCGGTCCGATCACGAAACTGTTGTAAGGTTTGCCGCGAATTCCCTTGTCAGTAAAACTGCGAAACAGAAATTCCATTCCGCCTTTTAATTCTTCGTGGGCGAGCCAAAATGGAGTGACCACGCTTTGGGCGATGCCCCATTCGCGGCCGCGATCGCCGCTCGTTTCTTGCTCGAAGAAAAGATTGAAGGCCCATTCCACGCGATCGAAGAAATCTTCGGAGAGCAGCAGACGCAGCTCATAAGCGTCGGGAATGTCCATCGAAGTGTCGAAACCGCGTGGACCAAATTTGTGCGCCGGAGTCGGCGGACCTTCGTCATGCAGAATTCTGCCGCCGCCAACTTTGTATTCGGCAAAAATCGTTGGGTTTAATGGAATCTTGCCCCAATTCGCAAAGGCATATCGTGCTTCAATGCTGAAGCTTCGCACCTGTGTTTCGTCGCCGTAATGTTCGACGTCAGTTTCAGTGGCGATGTTGATCCGGTAAGGCAAACCAAGTTCGATCTCTTCAGTAAAGTCGTGGTCCGGCCGACGAAAGTGCACAACAGCATCTTCATAGATCAGACTGGCGTAGACCGCGCCGGGCGGCAGCACGTAAGCATTCGTGAGCGGTGAGAAACGCGATTGCGAAAAACTGGTCGGCGCGCCGTAGGCGCTTGGTAGCGCTTCGCCGGTAACCACGATGTGCTCGGAAGCGGCCGTTTGGGCGTGAGTCGAATGGTTGATGGCAAGAAAACTAAGATACGCGCCGCAGATTAATGGGATGATGAGACGTGAGACGCGATGGCTAACGCTGTGTCTGTGCATATCGGATTTATAATATACGGGCCGGCAGGTTACCAGCGGGATTGCCTCCGGTTTGCGGCGTGGCTTCTGGATTGAAGTTGAGCGTAGCTACGCGACCTCTTGCCTAAGCCGCCGCACATTGATTTGTCGAGTCGCGGATGTTACGTAGCCTCGCCCGCCGCAATGACTGCGAAGAATTACAAGGACACGCTTAATCTGCCGCGCACCGATTTTCCGATGAAGGCGAATCTGGCGTCGCGCGAGCCGGAGTTGCTCAAAAAGTGGGACGAAACGCAGCTCTATCAGCAGATCCAAAAATCGCGCAAAGACCGGGAGCTGTTTGTGCTTCACGATGGCCCGCCGTTCGCCAACGGCGACGTTCACATGGGCACCGCGCTCAACAAAATTCTGAAAGATTTCGTGGTGAAATCGCAAACGATGCTCGGCAAACGCGCGCCTTACGTGCCGGGCTGGGACTGTCACGGACTGCCGATTGAATACAAAGTCGTGAAAGAGTCGCGCGATTTGTCACCGCTCGAATTGCGCAAACGCTGCGACGCGTTCGCGCGCAAGTATGTCGATCTTCAGCGCGAGCAATTCAAACGCCTCGGCGTGCTCGGCGATTGGGAGCACCCTTACCTCACGCTCGACCCAAAATATGAAGCCGAAATCCTGCGCGCGTTCGCGGTCTTCGTTGAGAAAGGTCTGGTTTATCAATCGAAGAAGCCGGTTTTCTGGAGCACCGGCGCCCAGACCGCGCTCGCCGAAGCCGAAGTCGAATATCAGGAGCGCGACGACACCGCCGTTTACGTGAAATTTCCGATCGCGACCGGCGAATGGAAAGACAAAGCCAGCATCGCAATCTGGACGACCACACCTTGGACGTTGCCGGCGAACCTCGCGATCGCGGTCGACCCGAAAGAATTGTACGTCGTGCAGGAATTTTCACGTGATGGAACTTCGGAAACGTTATTGCTGGCCGACAAACTTGTTCCGCAATTTTGCGCGAACACAAAATTCGAACCCACCGGCGAACCGCTCGAGTCTTTTCCCGGCGCCAAGATCGACAAGATCAAAGCGCGCCATCCGTTTCTGGATCGTGAAGCAATCGTGCTGACCGCGGATTTCGTGACGATGGATAGCGGCACTGGCGCGGTCCACATCGCGCCTGGTCACGGCGAAGACGATTATTGGTTAGGCAAACAAAACGATTTACCGATCTTGTCGCCGGTCGATGATCACGGTCGCTTCACCGACGAAGCCAGTTTGCCAAACTTAACTGGCAAATACGTCTTTGACGCCAACATCGACATCGTGAATTTGCTGCGCGAGCGCGGCACGCTCCTGGCCGAGCAAAAGTTTCATCACTCGTATCCGTACTGCTGGCGTTCGAAAACACCGATCATCTTTCGCAACGTCGAGCAATTCTTTATC
>DATNKD010000072.1:0-8841 GCA_035603575.1 Chthoniobacterales bacterium | reverse complement strand
CCGGAGCGGTGAAGAGTTCCTCCTGACTGGCGCCCACGCCCCAGACGTACGAATCGCCCAGCACGAGAACTCGCTTTCTCCCGGATGTCTTCTTTAGTTGCATGTCGTCGGGGGCGCGCAGCCCGAATTGATTTTGATGAATGACATACCGGTTATCTTTTTCGACCCAGGTGATGTTCTCCAGCGGCGCCCAACCCAAGTCGTGATCAAAGCGACAGAAACGGTTTTTTTCGTTGACCGCGACCCCGAGGCGCGGCGCGAACAATCTCAGCGCCACTTCGCCCAGCAGCGCCACGATCACGAGACTGATTAAGACCGCGGCAAATCGAAACAGAATCGCTTTCATAATTGCGTTTGAAGCGCTGGAGTTCTCCTCACTAGGAATGAGCCTTAAAAGACTTATTAGGGGCTCAAATTTCGTTCCCGTAAGAACTTTTTGGCGTCCTCGTTGCCGTGAGCCGCTGCTTTCCGCAGCCAAATCAGGCCTTTTTCTTTGTCTTGGCCCACATTAAGTCTGTCACCGATAAATTGTCCCTGATAATATTCCTCGCCCAACCTTTCCTCTGCGTTGACATATCCCTGTTCGGCCGATTTGAGCAACCAATTGAATCCTTCTTTAATTCCAGAAGCTACTTCTGGGTCATCTTTAATGCCCTTAAAGCTGTTAAAATAGTTCCTGCCAGCGGCTTCACCTATCAATGTCGCCCCAAGTGCCACTGCGCTTCCGCGTTGCCTTGGTTGGCAGCTATTCTCCACCACTTTTTGGCTTCTTCAGTATTTTTACTATCGCTGGCCGCGTTTCCTTTTTCCAAGGCTTCTTGGGCCGAGGAAGAATTACCGGATGATCTCTGTGAATAAGCGACTCCGACGCCAATCACAATCGTAAATCCCATCAAGACTAAGCCGCCCATCCACCTTTTCATAATATTGAATTGTTCACGCACGGTTAATCTCCTTATCGTTTCTAACGAGAATAAGATCAGCTGCGGGTACCGTGAGCGAGACTTTTTCATCTCAACAGTTCAACTTCTCCACCACTCAACCCGGTTTCTTGCCGCGTAGCTGTCGGCTGCATCGCATGGTTAGACTGCTTCGGAGGATGCTTTCTCGACATTCTTGGGGCTAATTTTATTGAGGCCAACGACACTGTGGGGATTGGCGCTTTGGAAGGAGGTGAAGATTAAAAATGAAACATAAAATAAACGCCGTGATTCTCGCCCTTTTGGCCGCAGCCTTCGTGTGGCAAGCATTCGCCGAAACACCTTCACCGGAAACACCTTGCCAAGCCGCATGTAGCGCGAAGTACGACGCATGCATCAAGGAAAACACGAGGCCTGGGCAGGATCCGCGCATCGCAACTGCATTGTGCGGGACCCCTTACACGGATTGCCTGGACGCATGCAAGTTCGCCCAATTAGGAACACCAAAAACACCCTGCGAAACCGCATGTAAAGCGAAGTTTGAAACATGCTTGAAGCAAAAAGCAGGTGCTTGCGGAAGTGAGTACGACCTTTGCGTGTACAAGTGCAAGTAAGGCACTAACACGCGGCGCTAGCGCGAAGCATAGACGATTTAGGTCTAAAGATAAGCCATGGGCGGGGTCGGGAGAAAATGATGTCGACCGAACCAATTGACGACATCGTCGACGCGATGAAGCAAACATTAAAATCTGGAAACCGAGTTTGGCTGACCGGCGCCGACTTCCTGCCGCCAGGCCAATCTCCATCAGTTTTACCGCCGGCGACAAATTCGCAACTCAACTGGGCCGGTTATCAAAAGTCGTGGTCGCAACAAACCGGGACATTTGTTCAACAACACGCAGAAAGTGGTCGGTTCTTCGATCCCCCAGGCGCGGTGGTGAATGAATTTGAGAAAGTTCCATTGTTGGCTTTGCAAGGTTGGCGCGATTAGTCGATCATCGTAGCCCAAGGGTTCGGCGTCGCCAGAATATGCGGCAGCAAGCGCCCAACGTCGGTTCGCATTCTCTTACCACCGCGGTCGTTCTCGAAGGCCTAGCAAGATATCTTAAGCAATAATGTCCCGATCTCCGCGAATTTTTCTCTCGCTGTTTCGACTCATCCGATACGACGAAGTCTTCGTGCTCCAGGGAACGCCTCTCATGGGCGTCGCGTTCTCGATTGGCGACGTTACCACTGAGAAGCTAAGAATGTTTCTCCTTTTTGTGGTGGCCAGTTTTCTGCTGGTCGCTCACATTTTTACCTTCAACGACTGGGCCGAGACCTGTGCTCTAAAAGATTCGAACAACGCGACGGCACGGACCGGCAACGAAGACTCTCGTCTGCGGCGGCTGCTTCTCTTTTCGTTATTCCTTCTGCTCGCGAGCGTGCTTCTTCTCGCTTTCCTGCCGCGACCGACCCTGGTGCTGGCAGTAATTACTGCCGGGCTTGGGATTTTTTATTCGCACCCGGTCTTGAATGGGAAGTGCATCCCGATCGTTTGTTCGCTGGCGCATTTTTTCGGAGGACTGCTTCATTTTTTGTTGGGCTACACGCTCTTTGGCCCGCTAGATCAACGCGGCGTCCTGATCGCAGTATTTTTCGCGCTGACGTTTACCGCCGGCCACCTCAACCATGAGGTGAGTGATTTCGATGTCGATCGACAGAACCGTCTCAACAGCAACGCTGTCGCGTTCGGAAAACGGCGGGTATTTCTGGCGGGTCTCACCGTTTTCACTCTCGCATATGTTTGGATGCTGATTCTGGCCAGAAGCGAGTTAGTGCCGCGCCCGCTCGCGCTTCTGCCGATTCTCCTTTATCCGCTCCACGTTTTTTGGTCAGTCCGGGCGCTTCGAGAGGGGCTCAACCCAGATAGCCTGAGTCGATTCCAGATTCGATATCGATTGCTCTACGCAATCATCGGACTCGGAGTGTTGTTTGCTCTGTTTGGCGGCTGGGGTAATCAATAGAAGTGGGGGTCAAACTCACAACAGCGAGGCAGAAGCTTTGCGCCCGGCGGGGATCGAACCCACAACCTTTGGCTCCGGAGGCCAACGCTCTATCCAGTTGAGCTACGGACGCGGCAGGTGCGGATTATAATTCCCTGGATCGACAATCACAAACGCGCTCGAACTTGATTTTTGCCGGGCCTGGAGCAGAGTGAACGCCCGCTTCCCCAGGGCAGAGTATGAACCGCATTCTCGATCTCATCGAAAAAGAGCAGCAGAAAGGCGACGCCAACAGTTTCAAGGTTGGCGACAGCATTCGCGTCCATACCCGCGTCGTCGAGGGAGATAAGGAGCGGATTCAAATTTTCGCCGGCATCGTGATCGGACGCAAAGGCAGCGGTTTAAACGAAATGTTTACCGTGCGGCGCATTTCCTATGGCGAAGGAGTCGAGCGCGTTTTCCCACTCAATTCGCCGCGGATCGCAAAAATCGAAATCGAAACCGAAGGCAAAGCCCGTCGCGCGAAATTGAATTATCTTCGTCGGCGCAAAGGCAAGGAAGCAACGACCGTTAGAGAATAAAAACTGAAAAGCTGAAATACTGAGACGCTGAAAGTCCGAGCCGGACCTGCATCTTTCAGCTTTTCCGCGTTTCAGTTTTTCAGTATTTTCCGCCGATGTATCGGCGCTGCGGATTTCGTTACGAAAAGAAACTGCGCGTCACCGGCGTCATTCGAATCGCCGGAATCGATGAGGCTGGTCGCGGCGCGCTGGCCGGTCCGGTTGTGGCCGCGGTGGTGATCTTGCCGGAAAAATTTCGCCACCGAAAACTGAATGATTCGAAGCAGCTAGCGCCGGAGTTGCGCGAAAAAATCTACGACGAGCTGGTTTCGAATTTGGAGATCACGTGGGGAGTCGGGATCGTCGATCACGTCGAAATCGACCGGATCAATATTTTGCGCGCAACGCATGAGGCGATGCGCATTGCTCTCACGACGCTCGCGATGCCGCCAGATCACGTCCTGATCGACGGTCTTCCCGTTTTTCCATTCCCATTTCCGCAGACGGCCATTATCGACGGCGATTGCTACAGCTTGAGCATTGCCGCTGCCAGCGTGATCGCCAAGGTCACGCGCGACCGGATGATGCGTGACTTCTGCGCCCAATTTCCGGAATATTGCTTCGACCAGCACAAGGGTTACAGCACCGAACTACACCTCACCAGACTTCATGAATTTGGACCCTGTCCGATCCATCGCCGCTCTTTCGAGCCGGTGGCGCAACCGCTTCTTGCGCTCGAAGGCATTGCCTGAACATCTCCGTCGCGGCCTACGCGGCGAGAAATTGGCTTGCCACTTTTTGCGGAATCACGGCTACAAAATTCTTTACCGCAATTTTCGCGACCGGACCGGCGGCGAGATCGACATCATCTGCCGCGACGGCGACACACTGGTTTTTGTCGAAGTGAAAACGCGCGGCGGCGAAGATTTTGGCCGCCCCATCGAAGCGGTCGATCGACAAAAACAATTGCGCGTCTCGAAGGGCGGGCTTGCCTGGCTGCGCTTGCTCGACAATCCGGATATCGTTTTTCGTTTCGATGTCGTGGAAGTTTTATTGCCGGATGAAGGCGATCCACGTCTTGAATTGATACAAGACGCGTTCGAATTGTCCCAGCCCTACATCTACTAGCGCGATCGCGACGAAATAGAACCGTTTGCCGCGCGACGTGCGATCCTCAAACGAAACCACGGAGGAAATTACACCATGGCAAAAGTTGTTAAAGTCATCGAATTGCTCTCGGAATCACCGAAAAGTTGGGAAAATGCCGCGCAGAGCGCAATCAGGGAAGCGAGCAGGACTCTGCGCAATATTCGTTCTCTTTACGTCAAGGAGATGACTGCGGCAGTCGAGAACGGTCGAATTACCAGTTACCGGCTTAATTCGAAAGTGACGCTTGAACTGGAAGGCAGTCGCGGCGGCAAGAAGTAGCGCGGCGTCACATTAGTTCGTAAGAGAGAACGCTGAGACAGTAGATCGCGGCTGTTTCAACGCGCAGAATAATCGGACCGAGCGTGATCGGCAGACAGCCATGGGTTTTCGCGAGAGCTAACTCTGCCGGCGTGAAATCGCCTTCCGGCCCCACTAACATCAAAACATTTTCCGGACGATGTCGATGTTGCTCGGAGTAATCAGCGAGAATTTTCTTAAGATGAATGGCGTCTGGTTGGAGCGAGCCGATCAAACGAAGATCGAAACTGCCGGCGTGAGAAAAGAAATCCTTCAGTTTCCGTGGCGCGTGCACCGTTGGCAGCCAATTTTGTCCGCATTGCTTGGCCGCTTCGATCGCGATCTGCTGCCACTTGGTTTTCCTTTGCTCTGCTTCTTTCGGATCAAGATCGACAATCGTGCGTTCGGAAATCAAAGGCGCGATTTCCGCAGCCCCGATCTCCACCGCCTTTTGCACGATCAGATCCATGTTTTTTCCTTTTGGAATTGCTTGTCCAAGCGTGATCCGGCAACGCAATGGCGGCGTTTCAGCCTCGTGTAACCTGCTAAGCTGAACTTCGTCGCCGGAAAGATCGATAATCTCCGCGGTGATCTCGCGTCCGCGCCCGTTAAAGAGAACTGCCCGGTCTCCGCTCTTCATCCGTAAAACATCGCGAGCGTGGTGCGCTTCCGCGCCGCGCAAGGCAAGCGCATCGGGATTCCAAGTCTCGGGTGCAATGTAGAACCGATGCATGAGCTGTAGTGGCCAAGCGTGTCGCCTGGATTTAATAAACATCGCGGCCGACACGACCGCCACTCCAGTTAGCGGAAGAATTCTTTCGCCAGTTCGAAGAAGCTTTTCCCGAGAGGCGTGTTTTCTTCGCCACACAATTCGGCAAACTCCTGCAATTTCGCGCGCTGCTCGGCATTGAGTCGGGTCGGCACTTCTACGATGACGCGCACGAGGAGATCGCCGCGCTCGCGCCCGTTGACGTGAACTATCCCTTTGCCCCGAAGCTTAAACATCTGACCGCTTTGCGTCCCGGCCGACACTTTCAAATTCGCTTTGCCTTCCAATGTCGGCACGGGCACTTCGCCACCGAGCGTAGCAAGCGTAAACGCAATCGGCACTTCACAGTAGAGATTGTCCTCCTCGCGTTGGAAAATTCTGTGCTCCTGAACGTGGACGACGACGTAAAGATCGCCTTGCGGACCGCCGCGAATGCCCGCTTCGCCATTGCGCGGTGATCGAAGCCGCGAACCATCGGCAATTCCGGCGGGAATTTTTAACTTTATCCGGCTCGGTTTCTCTTGGCGCCCTTCGCCGTCGCATCCGCGACATGGTTTTTCGACAATCTGACCAACGCCGCGGCAACGCGGACAGGTCTGCGAGACCTGGAAAAATCCGCGGGAGCTGATTACCTGACCTCGACCGCCGCAAACAGGACAATTGATGCTGCGCGATCCGGGCTCGGCTCCACTTCCGCCGCATTTTTCGCAGACATCGAGTTTTCGAACTTCAATTTCCTTTTCTGCGCCGAAGGCCGCTTCTTCCAGCGTGATTTGCATGTCGTAACGCAAATCCGCGCCACGTTGTCGATCTTCTGCATGACCGGCAACTCCGCCAAAGAACGTTTCAAAAATGCCGCCGGCAATTCCTCCTCCACCGCCGAAAACTTCACGGAAAATATCGAATGGATCGTGAAACCCGCCGCGAAAGCTGCCACCCTGCTCAAAGGCGGCGTGCCCGAAGCGATCGTAAGCGGCGCGCTTGTCTGCATCCATCAGGACGTCGTAGGCCTCGCCCAGCTCTTTGAATTTCTCTTCAGCGTGCGGGTCGTCCGGATTTTTGTCCGGATGAAATTTAATTGCGAGCTTGCGATACGCGCGTTTGATCTCCTCTCCAGACGTACCGCGGCTGATTCCGAGAACTTCGTAGTAATCTCGTTTCTTGGTAGCCATTAAGAAATCTTCCTCTTCATCTTAATCTTGCTCAGCTCGGATGAGATCGACAGCGAGTAAGAGCACGAGCAAGAGAAACTGACAACTAGAGCAGTTATTTTGCCGGTCCGCTCGACACGACGACCGCCGAGGGCCGGAGCAAGCGATCTCTAAGCCGATACCCGCGGCGGGTTTGGCGAACCACAATTCCCTCGGGGACCTCGTTGCTTGGTTCGTGTGCAATTGCTTCGTGCAGGTTCGGATCGAATTTGTGGCCAACCGCTTCGATTGGCTGCAATCCGTTTTCAGCCAGAAAATCCTGAAGCTGTTTTAGCACAAGGCTCATTCCGGAATAAATCGCTGACTTTTCACCGCTCTCGCCGCGCGCCGCTTCCAAACCAAGCTCGAAGTGATCAATGATCGAAATGAGTTTTTCGAGAAGGCTGCTATTGGCATATTTTATCGCCTCTTCCTTTTCCCGAGCACACCGTTTCTTGTAATTTTCAAAGTCGGCCTGACTGCGCATGGCCAGATCGCGAAACCGGTCCAGATCCGCTTGCAAACCAGCGACCGGATCGTCCCCGTCAGTTTGCTCCGCGTCCGGCTGCTTCTTCAGCTCGTCGGATTCAGTTACCGGAATTTTTTTCATGTTTTTCGGATCGCAATCAAAGTGATGTCATCATTTTGCGGGGTCGAACCGACGAAGTTTCGCAAATCGTCGATCAACCGTGTCACGATCGCCTTCGCTCCATCTTTTGCGCTGGACTGAACCGAAGCAATCGTTCGTTCCAATCCAAATTCGTTCCCTTCATTATCAAGGGCCTCGGTGATTCCATCCGTGTAAAGAAGGATGCAATCATTGCACTCGAGCGGCACCGCGACGTCCGTTGTTAACCTGTCGAACACGTCTCCACTGTCAATGCCAACAACCATGCCAGGCGTCTTCAACGGTGCAGCGGTCTGCGATTTCTGTTTGTAAAGAAGCGGTGCGTCGTGTCCGGCGCGCGCGAGCGTAACGCCGTCGCGAACATGATCGAGAACCAGGTAGGCCATGCTGATAAACATGTCCTCCTTGATGTCAGGGTAAAGTTGTCGATTCACTTTTTGGAGAACATCGGCCGGCGACGGATTTCCTATCGCCTGACTGCGCAGGACGCTGCGACAAATTGCCATGATGAGCGACGCCGGAACGCCTTTGCCGGAGACATCCGCAATGGCAACGCCGAGCCTTTCGTCATCGACTTTGATGTAGTCAAAATAATCGCCACTGACCTGGCGCGCCGGGATGTTCATCCCGCTGATCTCAAATCCGTTCACCTTCGGCGCTTCCGCCGGAAGAAGAATGCGCTGAATGTCACGCGCGATCTCCAGATCGTGGTCGAGCCGTTTCTTTTCGTTCGCCTCGGAATAAATGATGGCGTTGTAGAGCGCGAACGCCGATTGCTCGGTGATCGATTTGAAAACGACAAAATCGTTTTGCGAAAATGGCGCGCCCATTCGGCTGTTTGCGAGCGCGAGCACGCCCATGTTTTGTTTGGCGTAGAGAAGAGGCGCCACCATCACCGAAGTCGCGCCCAACGAACTGTCCCGCAGATTTGCCAATTCCGGTGCTTCGGAAAATTCATTCAAATAAAGCGGCGTGGCCGTCTGCCACACGCGTCCAAGCAAACCTTCACCGCTTCCGACATTGTGAAGCCGAAGAAAACTTTCTAACGCAACCGGCGTGGCCGGGGCTTGCTGCAAAATATGCGGCGGAACATCCACCAGCGGCGGACAACCTTTCGAAACGAAGGTGGGCACAAGCTTTGTCCCGGTTCGATCAGTCAGATAAAGCGCGCCACCTTGTGCGTCGAGGACGCGCGTCGCTCCTTCGACAATCAATCGATGCAGATCTGCCGGCCTGATTGTTTCACTGAAAGCCTCGCCAAGTCCGTGCAGGAAATCGAAAACCAGCGTCTCCTCGACTTGAATTTCTTCCTGCGAACGTTCCAACCGGCGAATGCTTCGGCG
>DATNKD010000071.1:0-6057 GCA_035603575.1 Chthoniobacterales bacterium | reverse complement strand
CGTCGTAGCTCTCCATCACAACAATGAAAATGTGGGTGGGGCGCGGACTTGGACTCCCCGGCGCAACCCGCTTTAAGCAGTCATCCAACGTCGCGGCATTTTTCGCCTCGGGATAAAGAGCGGCAGCAGCGGCCCGAACATCGCCATTCGGCAAAAAGAGCCGCAGCCCGGCGGACCTTTGCATTGTTGTCTCCTGCCAAATCGCGTAGCGCAACGCAAAGAATGGATTGAGCACAATTTTATTGAGAAAGACGTCTCCGGTTGTGGCCGCATTTTTCAAGCCTTTCAGATTTTTGCCCAGCCAAACCCTTGCCCCAACAAACGCCCAAATGAGGATCAGAATGAAAGTGATTGCTCGCGCCGATTTCGTCCCGAGGAAGACTGGGATTTCAGCCGAGCCCGCAATCCGACAAAGTTTGTCGAGCGCCCATGCGCTTATGGCAACCCCGGCGGCTGCGAGGAGAATTAGAAGCACAACTGGATAACTCTTCCAGATCGTGGTCAGGATCGCGCGCCGGTCGTCGTAGATCAGTCCAAAGATCCAATGGTCAAACTGATCGTTGTACTCCGCGAAATACGCGACGTCCGTCACGAATATTATCGCGCAGAGGCTCAGGGCGATCACAATTGTCAGTCGACGTATCCGTTGGTGCCAAAGCCCGAGTGGGTAAAAAAAGGAAAAAAGCGTGAGAGCGAGCGACGGGATCAAACCCCACATCGCCGCGCATGTGTCGGAACGCAGACCGGTTTCAAAGCATCTGAGAAACGCGTGCCCGCTTGGTCGCTGCGATAGTTGGCCGCTGAAGATCCAAAATAGGGCGACCCGAAACGCCAGGAACAAAAGGACCAGAGCCAGCCACAACACCATGTCTGCCAGCAATTGGCGCCACGGCTCCGTTGATACTGGCCGCGAATCAGCTTTCTCCGGTTGCATTTACAGCAAAGCGCGGATCTCGATCTCGCCGAACTTCAACTGCAACGCATCGCTCGCGACGTTGAGGAAACTGTCGGCCGCATCCGTGAGCGCGACTTGCAGCTTGCCGGGATTCAGCGGCGCGGCGTGGAGCGATTTTCGATCCAACATTTCCTCAACTGCGCGTGCGCAGTTTTGCGCCGAATCGACGACCATGATTTGGCGTTTCAGCACCCGCGCAATCGCGCCGGTGAGCAACGGATAATGCGTACACCCGAGCACAAGCGTGTCGATGTCATCCGCGAGCAGCGGTTCGAGATAACGCAGGATCATTCGGTCCGTGACGTCGTCGTTGAGCAATCCTTCTTCGATCAAGGGAACGAGCAATGGACAGGCCCGACTGCTTACGCGCACATTGCTGTCCGCGTCGCGCAACGCTTTTTCGTAAGCGCCACTGCGAATTGTCGCGCGAGTTCCGATTACACCGATGTGACGATTGCGGCTGGCGGCGAGCGCTGCGCGCGCGCCCGGCTCGATCACGCCGATCACCGGCACGGAAAATTTTTCCGTTAACGCCGGCAAAGCGACTGATGAAACCGTGTTGCAGGCGACGACCAGCGCCTTTGCGTTTTGCTTTATCAGCATCTCGGCCAGTTCGATCGCGTAACGCTGCACGGTTTCGGCGCTTTTGGGACCGTAGGGCACACGAGCGGTGTCCCCGAGATAGGAAATGTTTTCGTTTGGCAGTAAATCACGCAACGCCTTCACCACGGTCAGACCGCCTATGCCGGAATCGAAAACTCCGATGGGACGCGCATCGCTCATGCAGCGCAAAAACTCATCGTTGTCTCGGCCCGCCGCAAGTCCGGTTCGGGAAGCTTTTGTCTCCCTCTCCCTTTCAAAGGGTGAGGGTTGAATTGAACTCGACGCAATCCCTCACCTCAATCCTCTTCCTTCACCAAGGGAGAGGCGGAATTCAACCAGCGCCAAGAAGTTGCTGGAGTTTGCAAACGCGCTCTGGCTTCGGATGATTCTTCGCAATGGCTGAGCTTTCGAAAACTTACGATCCGAGGACGGTTGAACCAAAATGGTATCAGCGTTGGACCGACAATCGCGATTTTGAAGCGAACGCGAGCTCGAAGAAGAAGCCATTCTCGATCGTGATGCCGCCGCCAAACATCACCGGTGTCCTCACGCTCGGCCACGTCTTGAATAACAGCATTCAGGACATTCTCGCGCGACGCGCGCGGATGCAGGGATTCGAAGTGCTTTGGTTGCCCGGGATGGATCACGCCGGCATTGGAACACAAACCGCCGTCGAAAAGTGGCTCCGCAAAAATGAAGGCGTGACGCGCTACGATCTCGGCCGCGAAAAATTTCTGCAGCGCGTCCTCGAATGGCAGGACAAGCACGGTGGCATCATCATTCAACAACTCAAGCGGCTTGGCTGTTCGGCCGATTGGTCGCGCCAGCGCTATACGTTCGACGACAATTATGTTCGCGCGGTTGAGAAGATCTTTGTCGATCTTTACAAAAAGAAACTGATCTATCGCGGCCGGCGCATGATCAACTGGGACCCGGCTGCGCAAACCGCGTTGTCGGACGAGGAAGTCATTAACAAGCCGCAACGCGGAAGTCTTTACTACGTTCGCTACGAAATCGTCGATCAGCCCGGAAAATTTCTGGAAGTCGCGACCACGCGTCCGGAAACAATCATGGCCGACACCGGCGTCGCCGTTCATCCGAAAGACAAGCGGTATGCCGATCTTGTCGGCAAAGAAGTGTGGCGTCCGCTGCCGCGCGAAAAAATTCCGGTGGTTGCCGATGAAGCGATCGATCCTGAATTCGGGACCGGCGTCCTCAAAGTCACGCCCGCACATGACAAAGTAGATTTTGAAGTTGGCCAGCGTCACAAGTTGCCGGTGCTCGACGTTCTGGACCCCGATGGAAAAATAAATTGTCCCGCGGTTCCAGAATTGAACGGAGTCGACCGTTTTGAGGCGCGGAAGAGAGCGGCGGAATTGTTGCAGGAGAGGGGATTGCTTTCGAAAACAGAGCCGTACGAAAATAACGTCGGCTTCAGCGATCGCAGCGAAGTGCCGATTGAGCCGCGACTGAGCGAGCAATGGTTTCTCCGTTATCCAAGAACGAAGGAAGCGCTCGCGGTCGTGAAAAAACATCTCATCCGTTTCTTTCCCAGGCACTGGGAAAAAGTTTACGCGCAATGGCTCGAGAACATTCAGGACTGGTGCATCAGCCGGCAGGTTTGGTGGGGACATAGGATTCCGGCCTGGTACCGGAATCAGAAGTCAGAGGACAGAGGTCAGAAGTCAGAAATTTATGTGGGTATCGAGCCGCCGCCTGATCCGGGAAACTGGCGACAAGATGAAGACACCCTCGACACCTGGTTTTCGTCCTGGCTCTGGGCTTATGAGACGATGGACCTGAAAACGCGAAAGAAATTTTATCCGACGAGCGTGCTCGTCACCGCACCGGACATCATCTTCTTCTGGGTCGCGCGGATGATCATCGCCGGCCTCCAGTTCAAACCGGGCAAGTCACAGAAGATCGAAGACAACATCCCGTTCCAGGACGTCTTCTTCACCGGCATTATCCGCGACAAGCAAGGCCGCAAAATGTCGAAGTCGCTGGGAAATTCGCCCGATCCGCTCGAGTTGATCGACAAGTATGGCGCGGACGGTTTGCGTTTTGGCCTGATGCGGATTGCGCCCAGTGGCCAGGACATTCGATTCGACGAAAAACAAATCGAAGAAGGCCGCAATTTCGCGACCAAACTTTGGAACGTCGCACGATTTCGGCAAATGCACGGACCGAGCTCGGCCGCCCCGAAGATCGACAAGAAGAAATTATCGATCTTTGCGGTCGAGATCTTGTCGCGGCTCGATCAGACAATCGATGTCATCGACACAGCTTACCGCGACTACCAGTTCAACGTAGTCGCGCAAGCTCTCTACACTTTCGTGTGGAATGACTACTGCGATTGGTATGTCGAGGCGGCGAAGATTGATGTCTTCGGCGAAGACGAAGCGAAGAAACAATCTGCGCTTGCGGTAATGGATTACGTGCTTTCGGCTGTGTTGCGCCTTCTGCATCCATTCATGCCCCACGTCACGGAAGAACTGTGGTCGACCTTCGGATTTAGTGGGGAGTCCATTCAGTTCGCTAGCCCGCCGAAGAAATTGCGCCTGCCCTATCCGAGCAGTCGCTTAACGGCAGCAATATTCGACCTCATTCGGGCGGGACGAAATCTCCGTGCGAAAGCTGGCTTGAGTTCCAGCTATAAGGTGAAATTTGCCCTACGATCCGACGATCAAGAGATCACCGCGGAGCGACCCGTCATTGCCCACCTGCTTAACGCGTCCGAGCTGATCATCGATCCGAAATTCAAAGCCGGACCCGGCACTCCTATCGCAACCACGTCCCTTGGCGAAATCTTGCTTGTCGTTGAGGTCGATCGCTCTGCCGAACGCGAGCGCCTCGAAAAGGAGATTGCGAAAGTAGAGCTGGAGCTGAGCACGGTCGAAGAGAAACTAAAGAGCAAATCGTTTGTCGATCGCGCGCCGAGACAAGTTGTCGAGCTCCATCGACAACGGCAGAAGAATTTCGCCGAGCAATTGGCGAAGCTGAAGCAGGCGCGGGAGCAACTGTAGCGGCGGTCTATGACCGCCGAATACATGTCATTCCGACCGAAGTGGAGGAATCTCTTACTATTTCGGAAATATTTAGAGATGTCTCGACTCCACTCGACATGACAAACAACCGCTACCTCGTTTGAATTGAAAATGCTTCGTTAATTGTCGATCTTAAGAGCGCTCAATGATTCTCTGGAAAAAGCTGCTTTGGATTGCGGTAACGTTGCTCGGCTTGGCGTCGCTCGCCGTGCTGGCGCTGTCGCGCGGTGAACAGGTCAGCGCGCTATGGATCATCGTGGCCGGACTCTGCGGCGCGGCGATCAGTTATCGGTTCTATAGCAAATGGCTTGCGACGAAAGTGCTGGTGCTCAATGACGAGCGCGCGACTCCGGCGATCGTCAGGAATGACGGCAAAGATTTTGTCCCGACGAATCGCTGGATGGTGTTCGGTCATCATTTCGCGGCGATCGCCGGACCGGGGCCACTGGTTGGTCCAGTGCTCGCCGCGCAATTTGGCTTTTTGCCGGGAACCCTTTGGATCCTGATCGGTGCAACCCTCGGCGGCGCGGTGCACGACATGATCGTTCTCTTCGCGTCGGTTCGCCGTGGCGGCAAAACGCTCGGCCAAATGGTGAAAGAAGAAATTGGCCACGGCGTCGGCGTGCTCGCGCTCATCAGCGTCCTTGCGATCATGATTATTCTGCTGGCGGTTCTCGCGCTGGTGGTCGTGCAAGCGCTGGCGAAAAGTCCTTGGGGCGTGTTCACGATCGCGATGACGATTCCGGTCGCTCTGATCATGGGGTTCGGATTGCGCAGTGGGAAAGTGAATGTGACGGCGGTCACAATTTTCGGTCTTGTCGGTTTGGCATTTGGCGTTTGGGGCGGACAATTTCTAGGAAATTTTCCGGCAATCGAAGCCTGGTTCCGGCACGACGCGATTTGGGTTTCGTGGGCGGTCATGATTTACGGACTGGCCGCATCAATCCTTCCGGTCTGGCTGCTCTTAACGCCACGCGATTACTTGAGCACGTTTTTGAAACTCGGAACGGTTGCGGCGCTCGCGGTCGCAGTGATTGTGATTCATCCCACGTTGCAAATGCCGGCGCTGACAAAATTTATCGACGGCAGCGGACTCGTCTTCGCCGGGCCGGTGTTTCCGTTCGTTTGCATCACCATCGCTTGCGGCGCGGTGTCCGGGTTTCACTCGCTGATCGCGTCAGGCACAACTCCAAAAATGGTCGGTCGCGAATCGCGTATCCGCGACATTGGTTACGGCGCAATGATTACCGAGATGATGGTCGCACTGATGGCGCTGATCGCAGCCTGCGTGCTCCAACCAGGAGAATATTTCGCGATCAACACGAAAGGAACGCCGACTGAAGTGGTGGCGAAAGTTTCCGCCGCCGGATTTCCGGTGAACGAAAGTGAGATGTCGATCCTGGCGCAGAACCTTGGCGAGAAAACAATGTTCAACCGCGCCGGTGGCGCGCC
>DATNKD010000070.1:0-5034 GCA_035603575.1 Chthoniobacterales bacterium | reverse complement strand
TTTACGCAAGCGATGAAACCGAAGGACGCATTGCTGGAACGATGGAAGTCGACTGTTGCTCGAAAAGACGATGCGCCGGCGATTTTCAATACAGCCGGCGAGGTCTTGAGAACATTTCGTGGCATCGAAGAACACGCTCGCGCTGTCGAAGCGAAGGTGCGGTCGGCGCTCGCTGCCGCAGGGAAGACGCGTCCAGTCAAGCTGGGCAACGTCATCGGAATTCAAATCGGAAATCACCACGATTGGCCGTCGCTTTTTCTGACCGATTTGCGGAGAGGACAAGTTGTTCTCCCGATTGATGAATCTGTCGGCAAGCAGCAATCTGACATGGCGATGTCAATCGCCGCGAAGAGTGGCCTCATTGATTGGGGCAATAAGTTGCCGGCGGTTTTCAAACTCACCTCTGGCACAACCGCTGCGCCCCGCCTCATTCGATTTCGCAGCGAGCAGCTCCTGGCTGATTGCGACCAGATTTGCGACACCATGGGCATCTCCGATGTCGATCTTAATTTCGGCGTCATTCCAATTTCGCATTCCTACGGATTCAGCAATTTGCTCACGCCACTGATCGCCCGCGGCGTCCCGATGGTTGTCAGCCGCGACCGAACGCCGCGCGCAGTCCTTGACGATCTTGCCAGAACGAACGCGACCGTCTTTCCGGGCACACCGATTTTCTATCAAGCGTTTTGCGAAATGGAAAATGTTCCGCGGCTGCCGAAGCTACGACTTTGCATTTCCGCGGGCGCGCCACTGCCAATTGCGACGGCGAAAAAATTCCGGGACAAATTCGGATTGCCGATCCATTCCTTTTACGGCGCGTCGGAGTGCGGTGGAATTTGTTACGACCGCGAAGCGGCGAATGAGATCGAAGGTTTCGTGGGTGCGCCGATGAAAGATGTCGATCTTGAAATGATTAATCCAAACGCCGAGGCGAGTCAGGTGCGTGTCCGCAGCGCCGCGGTGGGCGATGGTTACTTTCCCGACGTTGACGAAGAAAAATTGGGTAATGGCGTTTTCGTTCCGGACGATCTCCTGGCGCGTCACGGTTCCGGTTTCAAAATCGTTGGACGCATTTCCGACGTGATCAATGTTGCCGGGAAAAAAGTGAACCCGGCCGAGATTGAAGAACGCTTACTCCGTTTCCCCGGCGTTCGCCAGGCGGTTGCCTTTGGTCGTGAATCAACATTGCGAAACGAGGAAGTCGCCGCCTGCGTCGTGGTGGATGTCGATCTTCGGGAGAATGAAATTTTGGAATTTTGCCGAAACGCGTTGAGCGCATGGCAGGTGCCGAAGCGGATCTTCATTGTCGATTCGATTCCGACGAACGAGCGCGGAAAAATCAGCCGTCGGGAACTGGCGAAGCGCTTCAGCAAGTAAGATCGACAATCACGCGGCGAGAAAAATTCTTTGCATTTGCCAAGAAGCGGGCATTGCTACCGAGAGCAGCAGCAAAAGCGCAGACCCTCCAGATTCAAGATCGATGAAACGGAAAAAATCGAAACAGAGGATGCGGATTCTGGTTTTGGAACCGGACGAACAGTTGGCGTCCGCGATCGTCTCTTCTTTGCAGCAAGCGGCTCCGGATGCACTGGTCGAGATGACGCGGAGCCTGGAGGAAGCGCAGCAGCTCGCTCTGGGAGTGAAGCCCGAACTTTTTGTTCTCGACGTCGATGCAGCTCCGGATCTTGGCCACGATTTTCTTTACGATTTGCGGACGAGCCACCCGAATGCGCGCGCGATCATTTTGACCGGCGTTCATTTGCCCGAGCAACGGGAACAAGTCGCCGGACTGGGCGCGATTCATTTTCTCGAGAAGCCGCTGGTGCAATGGGATTTTGTCGATCTGGTCGAGCATCTGTTGCGTCCTGCGACGGGCAGGGCCGCGGAAAAATTTCAAGGGACGCTCCGCGATCTCCAATTCACCGACATCATTCAACTCAAATGCATGAGTGGCGCGACCGCGGTGGTGGAATTCACCGGGCCGAGCGGCGAAAAGGCGCGGGTGTTCTTTGAGAAAGGCCAGGTCCGTCACGCGACTGCTCCCGGGCGACAGGGAATGGCGGCGTTCAATGAGATTGTTCGTTGGGAAGGCGGGACCGTTTCCGAAGTTGCCGACACGCCTTCCGGCCCGCGGACGATCGACATGGATTGGCAACGCTTGCTCATGGAAGCGGTGCGCGGGGCCGATGAAGCCGAGGCCGCCCCGGCAAAAAAATCGCGCCGCAAGAAGGGCAATCCAAAGATCCTGGCGGTCGATGACAGCCTGATGCTGCTCAGCTTCGTGAAAGAAGTTTTGAGCGAGGCGAATTATGAAGTGACGACGGCATCGACCGGCGAAGAAGCGGTCCGGGCGGCGCAAAGCGGTGTGCCGGATCTCATTCTGCTGGATTTCATTTTGCCGGACATGAAAGGCGACGAAGTCTGCCGGCGTTTGCTGGAAAATCCCGGGACCGCGGCCATTCCGGTTGTCTATATGTCCGGCTACGGGGCGGAGCTGCAGGCCAGCCGGAGCGAAAATTCAAATGTGATTGGGTTCTTGAATAAACCCTTCACTTCGGATTTGCTTATCAAAACCGTAGAGACCCATATGCCTCGAAAATCGGAAGAGCCCGAGCCAACCCAACCAGAAGCCGCCGAACCGACACCGGCGACGGAAGCGGACTTTCCCGTCGAACAGGAACCGGCCTACCGCGAAGCGAGCGAAGTTGGACCGGACGTCACCCAAACGCCGGAAACTCCGTGGCGGACTCCAGCCCCGGCGACCGATGCGCCAGCCGCAACACCGGCGGCGTTCGAGCCCGCGGCCGAGCAATATTACATTCCCGACGAATCGCTCACCGGCGGCGCTTATTTCTGCGGCGACACGCGCTTTTTCTCGTTAAACCGTGCGCTCCAAATCATCGCGACCCAAAAACTCACCGGGATACTGCGCCTTTTTTGGGACAAAGAGCCGGTCGAGCTTCTGACTCAAAACGGGCAGGTGCTGTTTGCGACTTCACTCGACCCGGAACTCTATTGCCCCGAAGCGCCGGTCACGTTGAGCAATGTCGATCCGGACCGGATCGCGGCTGCGCGCGCGCAACAACAGGAGACCGCGTGCCCACTCTTCATCACCCTCGCGCAGGAGGATTTGATTTTGCACGAGCCGGCGATGCAATTGACCCAGCATCACGGACAGAAACTTTTCGCCGAACTCTGGAGCGCGCCATGCGTTCGCTTTTCATTTCAACAAGGAGCCCTTCCGGACTTCGCCACTGCGCTCCCCGGCGACCTCGATGTCGATCAATGGGCACTCGCGACCTTGCGCTTCGTTCAATTTCCGCAACTGGGCGACCGCGCTTATTACGACCCTACTTCGGTTCCGGCTTACACCCGCGATGGATTCGAGAGAGTGCAGAATTTGCGGCTCACCGTCGCGGAGGCGCAGTTCGCGTCGCAGTTCAACGGCGCTCGTTCCGTTCAACAGATCGCAAAGAATCTGCGAATCGATTTGAAATTCGCCAGCGTCACGCTGTTCCGGTTTCTCGCCCTTGAGATTGTGGAGTGCTGGTCGGCCGGGAGCGCGGCGGGACAAGAACGCAAAGGCATCTTCCAGCGGCTCAGTCAGGCGATCGGTCTCGGCGAGTAGCATCGAAAATTTGGGAGTCGATGAATAAGACGCTCGTCGTCGATATCGGTGGCACGCACGTGAAGCTGATGGTCGAAGGAGTGGAGCAGCGCGCGTTTGATTCCGGCGCGCGGATGGAGCCGGACCAATTTGTCGCTCGACTAAAAGAAAACACTCGCGACTGGAACTTTGACAACATCTCCATTGGTTTTCCGGCGCCCGTTCGCGGCGGCAAAATCGTAAGTGCCCCGAAACATCTCGGCAAGGGCTGGGTCGGGTTTGATTTTGGCAAGTCGTTAGGCAAACCAGTCCAAGTCATCAACGACGCCGCGATGCAGGCGCTAGGAAGTTATCACGGCGGCCGAATGCTTTTTCTCGGACTCGGTACCGGCCTCGGTTCCGCGCTCGCATTCGAAAAAATGCTTTTCCCGCTCGAACTGGGCGATCTCCCCTATCGCGATCGCGACATCATTGAAAACTTTCTCGGCATTCCCGGAATCGAGCGACTCGGAGAAGAAGAATGGAAACACGAAGTGATCTTTGCGGTCACGCATTTGAAGAAATCGTTCATCGCCGATTACGTCGTGCTCGGCGGCGGCAACGTGCACCGGTTCGATCAATTGCCCGAAGGCATTGAACGCGGCAAAAACGAAAACGCTTTTCTCGGTGGCGTTCGTCTTTGGGAAACAGAACCCGGTGGCGAGAAGAAGTGGCGGATCTTTTGATCGAACGCCTCAACGGCTCAACAATGCCAGTCCGGCTCCGACCTCAACATCTCAACGCGGGTCATGTGCCAGGGAGGGGACTCGAACCCCTAAGGATTGCTCCACCAGATCCTAAGTCTGGCGCGTCTGCCAATTTCGCCACCCTGGCGTTACAATTTCAGATTGTAGATTTTAGATGGCAACAGCACAAGCCCAGCCAACACTCGCTGCGCTTCTGCTCTGCCTCTACGGGATCGCGACTATCCGACTTATCGACAGAGATTCGCACGAACGTGCGTCTTGGCATAAAGGCAGGCCGGCTCGACGAATGAGGCAAACGGTCTACCCAGCCAAAATGGCGGCGCGGCACAGGGATAATCATTCGACAACTACTTTCCCAGTTGCTGACTAAACAGCGGATTGCTACTCCGTCGCGAGAGTCTTTTTTGCTGTGTAAAGCCCGGTCGACCTAGCGATACTTCGTTCGGTTTTGGTAATGGTCGATCAAGGGAACAAGTCGCGCTCATTTCCCATCTATAGCCTGTGACACGTGAAACGAATCAACAATCCGGTTCACCTTATTTAAAGGCCGTATATGTGTAGCTGTTCGTCGTCCAGGAACCGTTAACCTGGGAACCTAGTGTCACGTAAATGGTGCGTCCATCAGTAGGGATGTTGTTCACCGTTTTCGAAAGCACGGTCACTTGGCCGGAGTTATAAATA
>DATNKD010000069.1:0-4486 GCA_035603575.1 Chthoniobacterales bacterium | reverse complement strand
TCGTCGCGGCCCTTCGGCACGAGGTCGAGGAAATTATACGCACCGACTAACGTGTCGAGCCCCCGCGCATAAGTGGAGTAGGTGTGAAAGACGTCGCCATTTTCGTCTGTATAAAACACGCTCAGACCGGGAAGTTCGTCGCTCAAAAATTCTCCCTCTTCGTAGTTGTAGTAGACCTTGTTCTTTTTCTCGTCTTCCTTCGTGAATGAGACGTGATAGTCGAAGTTGAAATCGCTGCCGTGTGACGACAGCCACTTGAACCGCCAGCCCATGCGCTTCTTGTATGATTCGAGCTTGGAAAGCGGCGCTCGCGATATAACTACGAACGTGACGCCGCGATGCGGCAAGTGCCAGTTGGCGCCATCGAAGTGGTCGGCCAGATACGAGCAACTCTTGCAACCTTCTTCCCAGTCCGGACCGAGCATGAAGTGGTACACGATCAATTGACTGCGTCCGTCGAAGAGATCGGCTAGCGTTTCCTTGCCATCCGGCCCGTCAAAAACGTAATTCTTGTCGATCTTCACCATTGGCAGGTGGCGACGCGCCGCACTGAGCGTTTCTCGTTGTCGCGTGAATTCCTTTTCGCGTGTCAGCAAATCCTTCCGTGCAATTAGCCATTCCGCTTCCGATACGACTTCTCGATTCAGTTCCATTTCTGCTAGTTTCATTTTGTTTTTCCTTCGTTTGATTTCCTGGCGTCGCGGACCTTTGAGGAGGCCCGGGCGGCGCGCAGTTGCACGAGGCCGGGTCGATCTTCATCCGTCGTGTTTGGCTCGTCGTGCCAGATCCACCACTCATACGTCGGGGTCTGGGGGTAACCCTCGGGCGAGTCCTCCCACTCCTCCTGGCGCCCAAGTGCTGTGATGTCGAGATAGTTCCAAGTGTTCCCCATCTGCTCGTCGCCGCGGTTGTTGATGAAGTAGGTGCGGAACACATTGTCGCGATCGCGAATGAACGCGTTCGTGCCGTGCCACTCATCTACGCCGAAGTCGGTGTCGAAGTCATCCGTTATGGTGTACCAAGGCATCTCCCAGCCCATCCGCGTCTTCACGCGCGCAATGTCCTCCTGCGACGCGCGGGAAGCGAACGCCAAAGTGGTGTCGCGGGCCTTCAGATGGGCCACGTGGGCGACTTGGTCGGCCACCATGGAACAGCCGACGCAGGCATGATCGGGCCACCCGGAGACGCCAGGTTCGAAGAATGCGCGGTAGAGGATCAACTGACGGCGGCCCTCGAACAGGTCGAGCAGACTCACTTTGCCATTGGATCCGTCGAACTCGTATTTATTCTTCACGGCCAGCCAGGGCATCCGCCGACGCTCGGCCGCCAACGCGTCACGGGCGCGGGTCAACGCCTTCTCCTTCGCGAGCAATTGCTGCCGCGCAGTCTCCCACTCCTTCGCTGACACGATCGGGGGTGTCTTCATTGTTTCGCTCTTTTTTGCTTTGGCCATATAAACTCTCCTCAAGTTGGTTTGTTGGTTTCAATTCTTTGCTTCTTCAACTACCGGCAAAATGTTCCCCGTCGGATCTTTGAACCACGCGATCGTCGGACCATTTCCGTGCATGATCTCTTTTTTGTCTGTTCCACCCATTCCGCTTCCGAGACCACTCCTCGATTGAATGCCATTTCTGCTAGTTTCATTTTGTTCCCTCTTGGTTTGGTTGGTTTGTTTCTTTCGGCAAAATTTATTCAGAACGAATGCCGCTAGTCCTCCGCCGGAAGTCGCACCTACGGCCGTCAGCGCCATGCTTGCTACGCATACCGGACACATAGCCTTAGGTTTTTCCTTTCCTCGGCTTGTTCGTTTTTTCTAGATAGGCGGCCAGGCGATCAAGCGAGCCTTCCCAAAATTTGCGATATTCCTCTACCCATTCCGCGGCCTGCTTCAGCGGCTTCGCTTCCAACTGCATCTCGTGCACTCGTCCGTAACGGTGCCGCCGGAGAAGGCCTGCTTTTTCCAGCACCCGTAAATGTTTCGAGACCGCTGGTAGGGACATGGCATGCGGGCGCGCCAGGTGGGTGACGCATTTATCGCCTCGAGCGAGATGGGCGAGGATTCGGCGGCGGGTTGGGTCGGCCAGCGCGGCGAAAGTGCGATTCAACATTTTCGGAGAATAGTTAACCATCTGGTTAAATAATAACGGAACACTTTGAGAGTGCAAACTTTTTTTAACTCCCCCCGGATTGCAGAAGCCCGGTGATGGCACCGGCCGCTGCCACGATCGGCCAGGCTGAAATCGCCAGGAGCGCGCCGAAGAGCAGCGCCTCGATCGCAAATGCCCAATGGTTCTCGGTCGCGAAAAAATTTCTGGTCAACTCGCGGAATGACCGACGACTTGTTGACTCCTTCGTCCCTCTCGCCTTGGAGATGATTCGCTTGATTGTAATCACGCTCATGATTGAACGTAATCGCCGTCCGTGCGCGGTCAGGTTACGAATTGTCAAAACGACGTGACGATTCAGTAACAACGTTCAATTCCCGCTCTGATTATTTGGAACGATGCTCGGCGCAAAACTGCCGAATCTGATGGTCGATCTTGTCCCGGACGCGGCGCGTCTCGCTCATTTTTTGTTCGAGAGTGCCGCTCAACTTTGACGGATCGGGAAACGACCAGTGCAGCCGAGTTGTCACGCCGGGGAAGATTGGGCAGCCTTTGGCTTCCGATTCATCGCAAACGGTGATGACGTAGGCGAACAATTCGCCCGATTTGAAAACATCGAACACGGCCTGCGTTTTGTTCTTTGAAATGTCGATATCCATTTCGCGAAGCACCTCAACCGCGAGAGGGTTAAGCATGCCGGGC
Source organism: Chthoniobacterales bacterium (assembly GCA_035603575.1). Lineage (GTDB taxonomy): Bacteria > Verrucomicrobiota > Verrucomicrobiia > Chthoniobacterales > UBA10450 > AV40. Next base: position 1,679 of record DATNKD010000069.1, on the reverse strand, counting down.
TCGAGCCCGGCACTCTGGGCCTCGAAGAATTCGCCGCACCGCTCGTTCAGCAAAGCGGCTGCCATCTGGCTGCGCGCGCTGTTATGCACGCAAATAAACAAGACTTTCTTTTTCATCTGAGAGTTTAATCGGCTCTTGCCAGCAAGCTCGGTTCTTCCGGTCGAATAAAATCAGTGATGCGTTTTGGCGTGACCGTGACATGCATGCCGATATGCGCGAGATCGTAAAGGGCAATCACGTCACGAGAGCGCATCCGAATACAGCCGAAGCTCGCGGGAGTTCCAATTCGGCGTTCCTCCGGCGTGCCGTGGATGTAAATGCAGCGATCGCGCGCGCCGCGGTTTTGCTGTTCCATTCCACGTAACCAAATTACTCGCGACACGATCGCGTCCCGGCCGAGCGCATCGACGTTGACGACTTCGCCGGTCGGCACGCGGTTTTTGATCACCGCACCGGCTGGCAACCGGTCACCGAACTTCGCCGAAACAAACAGTGTGCCGAGCGGCGTCCGATAAGTTCCGTTGCCGTCGCCGAGACCGAACTTCGATGTCGAGATCGCATATTTCGAAATCAACTTGCCATGATCGATCACTGCAAGCTGCTGGTCGGGAACGCTGATGACAATTTCAGTCGCCGGCGAGAGCGCGCGTAACGTTTGCGACAGTGAAACTACAATCCAGAGACTGACCGCCGCCGCTTTCATGCAAATGCGATCTCGTCTACCGATACTGGTGTTGTTACGGGCCGTTTCGGCGGAAAGGCCGGATAACTGACGAGCTCGATTCTGCCGTCACGCTGCTCGACCATCGCGGTGCAGCTCTCGACCCAGTCGCCGCAATTATAATAAGTGACGCCGGTAAATTGATGAACGGCGGCATTATGAATGTGACCGCACAGAACAGCATCCACCCGGAACTTCTCGGCGTAGCGGACTACAGCCTTCTCGAATTCGCCGATGAAGCTGACCGTGTCCTTCACTCGTTTCTTCGCGTAAGCACTGAGCGACCAGTAGCCGAGACCAAATCGCCGGCGGACGAAATTGATCGCCGGATTAAGCGAGAGCAAAAACTGGTAACCGGCATCGCCAAGATAAGCGAGCCACTTCGCATTCTGAACGACGGTGTCGAGTTCATGCCCGTGAATCACGAGAATGCGGCGACCATCAGCAGTGGTGTGAATGGCGTTTTCCTGGATCGAAATGTTTCCGTAAGCGCCGCCAAACGTGCTCACGAATTCGTCGTGATTTCCAGGGATGTAAACAACCGGCACGCCCTTGCGCGCTTTGCGCAGAATTTTCTGAATTACGTCGTTGTGCTGTTGCGGCCAATAGCGACCGCGTCGCAACTGCCAGACGTCGATCAAATCGCCGACGACGTAGAGTTTCTCGCAATCGTAATCGCGCAGGAATTGGAGCAGCGCCTCGGCATTGCTCGTTCTTGTTCCGAGATGAACGTCCGAGATCCAGGCCGCGCGGACGCGCCGCGCCGGCTCTCCTAGACTCGGCGGCCTCTCGAACGAGAACCGTGGTTGAGTTAAGATCGACATCTCTGCTTTGTTAATGGGAAAAAACCCGCCGGAGCGCTCTCCCGGCGGGCTTTCGCTGACCTAACCGGTGCTCGCTACTTGATCGGGACGAATCCAACTTGCTCGACAATTTTTTGGCCGGCATCGCTGATCGT
>DATNKD010000068.1:0-15514 GCA_035603575.1 Chthoniobacterales bacterium | reverse complement strand
ATTAATCGAGCGAATCTTACTTGGTCGGCGTGGCCCACGAGCCAAGAATTAGGCAACAGCGTCCTGCTGCTTCTTTTCGCGTTCGTCGGAATCGAGGTCGCACTCATTCCGAGCGGCGAAGTGAAAAATCCCGGCCGTACAGTTCCGCGCGCCGCCTTTCTCGCGCTTATCGTTACGACGACGATATATATCCTGATCCAACTTGTGGCGCAGGGAACGCTTGGTCCCGATTTGGCGAATCATGACAAAACGCCGCTGGCTGAAGCGGCCGCCACGTTTTTGGGAAGTACTGGCCGAACCATTCTCATTGTCGGAGCGGCGATTTCTGCGTTTGGCTTTGTGGCAAGCGACATCCTGAGTTCGCCTCGAATGTTGTTTGCGATCGGTCGTGATGGCGTTTTGCCGGCGTGGTTCGCGCAGGTTCACCCGCGTTATCGGTCGCCTAACGTCGCGATAATTAGCTACGCCGCGGTCGCATTTATTTTGTCCGTTTGCTCAAGCTTCGAGCAGCTGGCCGTTTTATCGAATGTAGCAGTATTGCTGATGTACCTTCTTTGCTGCGCTGGAGTGTGGCCTTTGCTTCGCCAAAGAACGCATTCTGATCAACGTGTTTTGGTTTTTCCAGGAATGCAATTTGTGCCCGCGCTAGCGATCGGCGCGATCCTTTGGCTATTCTGGTTGACGCAACCGTGGGATAAATTTGTTAAAATCGGCGCGATTCTCGTCGCTTTCTCAATTCTTTATTTTTTCCGCATCCGGTTTCGGCGGAAGTCGTAGGCAAAAAGCGAAAAACTGATTAGGTTTTGACCATGCGCGACAATTATCTCGAAGACTTTTATTCGTTTCTGCGGTTTCCCAGCATTTCCACGGACGAGAAGTTTGCCGGTAAAGTTAAAGATTGCGCACAATGGTTGTCTAAGAAGCTGGAAGCAGTCGGATTGGAATCGAAGGTTGTTCCGACCAAAGGCCATCCGGTTGTTTGGGGGCGGAACGAACACCGCAAAGGCCGGCCGACGGTCTTGATCTATGGTCATTACGATGTTCAGCCGCCAGATCCGCTCGAGTTGTGGGACTCGCCGCCGTTCGAGCCGGTATTGAAAAACGGTTACGTCTTTGCGCGCGGCGCAACGGACAACAAAGGCCAGATCCTTTCGCACATCATTGGAATTCAGGAAACGCTGCAAAAAGACGGCGATCTGCCAGTGAATGTCGATCTTGTTATTGAAGGCGAAGAAGAAGTTGGCAGTCAAAATCTGGGAAAATTTCTGAGCGACAATCGGGACGCGTTGAAATGTGAAGTCGTTTTGGTTTCCGACACCGGAATGATCGCGCCGCGCACGCCGACATTGAGCTACGGTCTGCGCGGAGTCGCCGCGCTCGAGATCAAAGTCACTGGCGCAAAAATGGATTTACACTCCGGGGTTTTCGGCGGCGCCGTCGCGAATCCGGCCGCGGCGCTCGGGCGATTGCTCGCCACTCTTCACGATCAGAACGGTCACATCGCGGTCTCAGGTTTTTACGACGACGTCATGCCGTTACAGGATTGGGAACGTGACAGCTGGAAAAAATTACCGGTCGATCCCGATGCGGAAATGCTAAAAGAAACGGGCGCGCCGTCACTCTTCGGCGAAGCCGGCTTCAGCACTCTCGAACGGATTTGGGCGCGACCGACCGCTGAGATCAATGGCATCGGCGGCGGTTATCAGGGGCCGGGAACGAAAACGGTTTTACCAAGTCATGCGATGGCAAAGTTGACCTTTCGCCTGGTTCCAAATCAGCAAGCGGACGTGGTTGTCGATCTTGTGAAAAAACATCTCCAAAAAAATTTGCCTCCCGGCGTTACGATGGAAATGACGAGCGGGCATCACGGGCCGTGGTATTTGACCGATCCGCACAGCAAGTTCGGTCAGGCCGCGCAACGAGCGTTGAAGAAAGCTTTCAAGAAAGACCCAGCCCTTATTCGCGAAGGCGGCAGCATTCCGATTGTCTCCGACTTTCGAAAAATCCTTGGGGTGGAGACGTTATTGATCGGTTTGGCGTTGCAAGATTGCCGGGCGCACTCGCCGAATGAAAATTTTCCGTTGGAAAATCTCGATGCCGGCATCCGAATGAATCAAGCTGTGCTCAAGGAATTGGCCGGCTGACCGGCCACTGTCGCGTGAAAAGGAAACTACGTTTCGTGTTTGCAATCGCCGTGACGATTGCGATGAGCGCTGCTCTGGCGCGCGGAACTCAAGAACAAGACGAATCGTTCGGTCAGAAACTAAAAAGACTTTTTGTTCGACCGACCCCGACTCCGAAGCATCGGAAGAAGAAGAAAGCTTCTCCAACGCCGACCGTCACACCATCGGCGTCGGCAAGCCAAACGCCGGCTCCTTCGCCAACCGGAACTCCACTTTCTTCGATCGTGCCATCGCCGTCAGTCAGCGCCACAGCGACCGCGCAGCCGCGCGAAACGCCGCCACCTGCACCAGCCGCAGCTGAATCAAAAACGCCGACTCGAGCTGAGCAAAGCCAAACACAATATTTCGAGCCGGTGCGTCCAATTAGTCCGGGGTCGCGTCCACGACGGGGCTTAACGCCAATCCCGACGGCGACATTGAGTCCGACGCCGACGCAAACTCCGGCGGTCACATCGACTCCGACAGAGACACCAGTCTCGAGACCAACACCGAGCCTGCCCCCGATGATTAGGCTGGCGCCATCACCGATTGCGAAGAAAACCTCAACGCCTCACGCGACGGTTGCGATCGCCGAGATTGCGGATTCTCCAAATTACTCGCCGGAAGTTAAGAAAGTAATCGATCTGGGTCTCAACCTGACGACGCAGAATCTCGGCTATAAATATGCGTCGGCCGATCCAGCGAACGGCGGGATGGATTGCTCGGGTTTCATTTATTACGTGCTGTCGAAGTGCGGAATCAAAGACGTGCCGCGCGACGCTCGCGAGCAATACATCTGGGTGCGCAAAGCTGGAAATTTTCAGGCCGTGCTGGCGCAGCGCGACGACAGCTTTGAGTTGGATGCGCTCAAGCCGGGCGATTTGCTCTTTTGGGCGAGCACCTACGGAGTCAGTCGCGACCCGGATGTTACTCAGACCATGATATATGTTGGACGCCAAAAGGGCACGAACCAGCGAATCATGGTCGGCGCGGGTGAAGGCCGGAGTTACAAAGGCCAGTCGCGATTGGGTGTGAGTGTTCTCGATTTCAAGGTTAGTCGCGCAGCACCGAAACCGAACAAGGAATCGGGCCCGGTGTTTGTTGGTTACGGGCGCATTCCCGGCCTAGGCGGGAAATAATTCAGCGCGAATCGTCCGAGTCGGGTTGTTCTTCCTCAGCGTGAATCGTCGGCGAGCTTGCCGGTGTGGATGTCGATCTTGTCCGCCAGTCGGACGGACTCGTCCCGTGGCGAGCCGGCAGCGGCTGTGCTCTCTTGTCCGACAAATGTTTCGCCAACGCCACCGCGACAAGTGCCACTACGATCACAATGACGAGACGCTGTTCCCGTTTCGTCAGATCAAAAATGTTTTTCATTCAGTTCCGCCTTCGCCAAGGCTACGGCGTGACCGGCGCGTATTTGATCGGATCGGTAACGCCGGCTTCGCGAAAACCTTTCAAACGCAACTGGCAGGAGTCGCATTTTCCACACGCCCGTCCGTCCGGTGTCGGATCGTAACAGCTGTGCGTTAGCGAAAGATCGACCTTCAGTTCAACCGCTTTACGAACGATTTCCGCTTTCGAGAGCTTGATCAGCGGCGCATGAATTTGAATTCGCGCGCCTTCAGCGCCCGTTTTAGTGGCGACGTTGGCCAGCGTTTCAAAAAGCGCGATGAACTCCGGCCGGCAATCCGGATAACCGCTATAGTCGATCGCGTTCGCACCGATGAAAATGTGTCCGGCCGGAATCGTTTCCGCCCAGGCGAGCGCGTGCGCGAGAAAAATTGTGTTTCGCGCCGGAACATAAGTGGGTGGAATGCCGCTTTCGATTTCTTCTTCCGAGCGCGATTTTGGAACATCGACATCGTCGGTCAGCGCGGAGCCGGCGAAGATCTGATTATCGATCTTAACAATGCGATGCTCTTTTGCGCCTAACGACTTCGCGATCTTCCGCGCCGTTTCCAGTTCTCGCTGATGTCGTTGGCCGTAATCGAAAGAAAGCGCGTAAGTTTCGTAACTTTGCGAGCGCGCGATCGCGAGAGTCGTTGCCGAATCAAGTCCGCCGCTGAGAAGGACAACCGCGTGTTTCATCCGCCATCGCGGCCAATTTTTTTGTCGGGATACTCGGCGCGAACAGTCAGCGCGATTCCACCGCGCGCGGAAAATTGCGCGGTCACGATTGCTTCCCGCGGCGAACACGCTTTCACGAAGTCATCCAGGATGCGGTTGGTGACTGCTTCGTTGAACGCGCGTTCGTTTCGATACGAAGCGAGATAGAACTTGAGCGATTTGCTTTCGACGCAAAGGCGATCCGGCACGTAGTCGATGTCGATCCTCGCGAAGTCGGGCTGGCGGGTGACGGGACAAAGGCAGGTGAAATCGTCCGTCTCGAAATGAATGTGATAATTGCGCCGCGTCGGATTTGGAAATGTTTCCAGCCGCGCTTCAGCCGGTGAAACCGGCAATTTCGTTTCGCTTCGACCTAGGAGCATCAGGGACGTGCCTTTCGATTTAACGCGCTTCATTGCTTGAACGTTCAACGCTCACCAGCCAACCTTCAACCTTCAAAATCCAATGACGGCATCGGGTAGCGAACATCCAAGCAATGAGAATCGCGTCGGTGTGATCGACATGATCGCGCACGACCCACAGACGGATGAGGCCGTGCTGGTGATGAACGAGTTGGAACCATGGAACGGCTCCGATGAACGTTTGCTCGAATTACAAGAGCGTTTCAATGCCTACGTTTCATTTTTGCTCGATGGCGAATTTGCGGAATGGGATCCGAAGCTTGCGCGAAAGCGCGCTCGAATCGAGGTCCGTTGCGCGCATCTGCCCGACGCGAGCGCAATCGATTTGTTAGGCAACATTCACGACCAGCTCGCGCACCAGGAGATCGACGTGGAAGTGCTCGTGAAGCCCGCGGGCTAGTTCCTAATATTTCAGAAACGAGGTGACCGGCGTCGGCGTAAGTTTTTCCCGGCCGTGCAGGAATTCCAGCTCGATCAGGAAAATCGCTTCCACCAATTGGCCGCCCACTTTTTTGATCAACGTCGCCGCAGAAGCGGAGGTTCCGCCGGTCGCAAGCAGGTCGTCGATCAGAATGATTTGTTCGCCGCGCGTGATGGCGTCGATGTGCAATTCCATTTCCGCTTCGCCGTACTCGAGGGAGTATTTGGCGCTTTCGGTTTTGTAGGGCAGCCGGCCTTTTTTTCTAAGCGGCACAAAACCGATGCCGAGCTCGTAGGCCACGGCTGACCCGAAGAGGAATCCGCGCGCATCGATTCCTACGATCTTGTCGATCCTTTTTCCGCGAAAGCGTTCGAGAAAAAGATCGATCGACGCGCGAAAAAGAGCGCCGTCCTTCAAGATCGGCGTGATGTCTTTAAAGACGATTCCCTTTTTTGGAAAATCGGGCACGTCGCGAACACCGGCGCGGAGTTTTTGGATTACGTCGGAATTCACCAAGGCGATGCTAGCGGGCAGGCGTTTGAGGTCAACGGCAACGAGCTCGTGCAATTATCCACATTCTATAGTGCCTATCGACGTAAGGGGGAATCCTGCGTTATGGTTTGGTCACGTGTTCACGTCTGTCCCCCAGATTAATGCTAATCGCGGCGCATCCGGACGACGAATCCCTCGCGTGCAGCATCGTTCTTCAACAGGCCGTCGGTGCTGGTGCGGCTGTTCGCGTGATTTATGCGACTGATGGCGAGAACAACCCGTGGCCCCAGCGCGCGATGGAACGCAAATGGCATTTGGATGAAGCTGATCGCGAACGTTGGGGGAAATTGCGGCGCGCGGAAGCCCTAGCCGCGTTGGATATTCTCGGAGTCGGTGGATCGAGTGCTTCTTTTCTCGGGTTGGCCGATCAAAAACTGACCGAGCTGTTGATGTCTGGTTATCTAGACACGCTTAAGCGATTGGCTGCAATCGTTGCGGACTGGGCGCCGACGGATCTTCTCGTTCCGTCGATCTCCGATACGCATCCAGATCACAGCGCGCTGGCGGTGATGTTTCGGCTCGTCTTGGAGCGAAGGTCGTTCCGGCGAAACGCCGATGTCGATGTGGAGCTACGTCGTGCACGGTGTCGCGCCTGAGAAAGTGCGGCCGGAGTCCAAACCAGCCACTCGTCAGTGCGGACGGGTTGCGGCTCAAAGAGGAGGAGACCTTTTGAAGCTTTCCGCCCCGATAGTTCCTGCTCCCACATTCCGACGGACGACCCATTGAGCTTCAGCGCGACACATAGGCAAAAGAGCAGCAATACGATAAGCCAAGAGCACTGTCGAAATCCGTGGAGTATTTCCATGCGACCTTTCAAGCCGCCACCATAGCAAAAAAAGAAACGAAATTGGCGTCATTCCGCATGTCCAATCGCATTGCCAATATTGGAATGCGATTTTAAAGTGAGCGCTCCGGTGGAGGTCGTGCCTGAAAATATTCTCGGGAAACAACGATCGGTGGGAACTTTGGTCTTTAAATCCCGTATTCATTAATGTGAGGAGCCTTCGGCGAACCGGCGTTTCGACCAATCGGTTATCTCACACGCGGATAAAGTCCACCGGTGCGGCCGGAGGCGAACGCGCGCGAAGTTTACAACATCTCCCGCGTTGAACGGTAAGCGCCCGGCCGTACCGGTCATCCGAAGTGAAAATATTGAAAAGGATGCACCCGGACGCGTAAGCGCGGCATTGCCAAAGGCGAGGGGGTATTTAGAATAGAACGCTCGCGGTGGATCGATATCTTCTCATTACCTCAACGGTCTGTTTTCTCGTGGCGATCGTGCACACGATTCTCGAAATGCGCGGTGGCACTTTTCGGCCAATGCAGTTCAATTTCTTTGCCGTCGGACTCGGCTTTATTTTCCAAACGGCGTTTTTGTCGATTCGCGGTCACGCGCTCGGCCGTTGTCCGATCACGAACCTCTTCGAGGTGATTATTTTCGTCGCGTGGTCGATAGCGCTCTTCTACATGGTCGTTGGTCCCGCGTATCGGCTTTCTCTGATGGGCGCATTCACCGCGCCGCTGGTGGTTTTGCTTCAACTTTTTGCGCTGTTGGCGTCGATCGATAAACCGCACCGCGGACGGTTACCCGCGAACCCGTGGTTGGAATTTCACGCGTCCACCTCGCTTGTCGCTTACGGCGCGTTTGCCCTCGCTTGCATTGCGGGCGTGATGTACCTCGTGCAGGAGCGCCAGCTCAAGACGCACCAGTTGCATTCGATTTTTTATCATCTTCCGCCGTTGACCGATCTTTTCGCCGCGATCACACGATTGCTCTGGTGGGGATTCGCACTTTACACGCTCGGTTTGGTCAGTGGTTTTTTTGTCGGCGAACCGCTGCCGTGGATCCAAATCACTTGCGCGATCGGCGTTTGGTTTCTTTACGGATTGATTTTACAGGGCCGATATTTGCACTGGTTTGCGCCAAAACGGGTGGCCGCGCTTTGCATCATTGGTTTTAGCGCCGCATTGACCCTTCTTTGGGGCATCACGTTCACCGCCCAAACGCACACGCCATGAATTTGTTCTGCGTCGGTCTCAGTCATCACAACGCGGACGTCGAGGCGCGCGAATACTTTGCCGGCGGTGTCGAGTCCGAGCGCGCGCTGCGGAATTGCGGTTGCAATGAGGCGTTGGTGCTCAGTACCTGCAATCGCGTCGAAGTTTATGCCGCGGCGGAGCGTTTCGTGCCCACCGAACAGATCGCACGTTGTCTCGCCCGGACGCACACGGTTGAAGTCGATGGACATCTTGAAGCGTTCTATCGCTACGAAGCGGGCGATTGCGTGAGACATTTGTTTCGCGTCGCCTCCGGACTCGATTCCATGGTGGTGGGCGAGACTGAAATTCTTGGGCAGGCAAAAAAGGCGTACGAAGCGGCGCGTACGGCGGGAGCTGCCGGCCGATATTTACACCGGTTGTTTCAGCGGGCTTTTCGAGTGGCCAAGCAAGTCCGCACACATACCGAGATTACACGCGGCGCTGTCTCGGTCGGCTCTGTTGCTGTCGATCTTGCCCAGAAAATTTTTGGTGATCTCCGCAATTGCAAAGTTCTCGTGCTCGGCGCGGGTGAAACGAGCGAACGCACGGTTCGGGCGCTGGTTTCGCGCGGTGTCGCGGATTTGCGCGTCAGCAATCGCTCGCCTGAACGCGCCGAAGCGGTCGCTCTCGCCGTCAGTGGCCGCGCTGTCGCCTTTGAACAATGGCTCGAGCAGTGCGGCGAAATTGACATCTTGATTACGTCGACATCTTCCGACGTTCCGTTGCTCTCGCAGGAAAAACTTGCTCCAATGTTGCGCTCGCGGATCGATCGGCCACTCTTCATTATCGATATCGCCGTCCCGCGTGATGTTGCTCCGGATGTGAACGCTCTCGACGGCGTTTATCTCTACGACATCGATTCGCTGCAATCGATCGCCGAGCAATCGCTGGCCACTCGCAGGGAACAGATTGCCGCAGCCGAGCAGATCATTTCCCAACACGTCGCTGAGTTTGATGAATTGATTGCGCGCGGATCGAAGCGTCCGGCGCCAACGTCGGAGCATCCGACTGTCGGAGAAAGCTCACTGCGTCCCTCGGAGTTGTAGAATCAACGCGGTCATTTGCGACGGTCGCGGACCGCCGCTACAGAAACAGCAGCCATGAAGCGCCCACGCCGAATCAAAATCGTCGTCGGCACGCGCGGCAGCGAACTCGCGCTGGCCCAAACGCAGCTGGTCGTGGAGGGATTGCAGGCACGCTGGGCCGATTTGAAATTCGAAGTCAAAGTTATCAAGACGCGCGGAGACGATGCCAAAACGGCAATTCGCGATGTTCGCGCCGGGCGGAAAGGATTGTTCACCGGCGCGATTGAACAAGCGCTCTTAAAGAAACGGATCGATCTCGCGGTGCACAGCGCAAAAGATTTGCCGAGCACATTGGCGCCAAAGACAGAGATCGCCGCAGTCCTGCCGCGCGCTGTTGTTGACGATGTCTTGGTAGCGACCACGCCGTGTGATTTAAATTCACTCGCCGCGGACGGAATTGTCGCGACCGGAAGTGTTCGGCGAAAACATCAACTGCGCTGGAAACGACCGGATTTGGAGATTGTCGATCTTCGCGGCAATGTGCCGACACGATTGCGCAAACTCGCGACTGATCAATGGCACGCGATCATTCTCGCGCACGCAGGCTTAGAACGGCTCGGGCTGGATCCAAGTCGCGCGCGCATCCAATTTGAAGAAAGCGAATTTTCTACTGCGCTGCTCCCGCGAGAAGTTTTTGTCCCGGCCGGTGGACAAGGTGTCATTGTGATGCAGATCCGTTCAGGCGACGAACAACTCAGAGAGATCGTCAATGCGATCAACGATTTTGACACTCGGCTCGCTTTGCGTGCAGAGCGCGAGTTTTTGAGATTGTTAAATGCGGATTGCAATCAACCTGTAGGAGTGTTGGCAGTTGTCGATGGACCAATCATGAAAATTCGCGGGCAAATTTTCGCTCTTGGGGCGACGACACCGCGCGAAGGTTTTGTGCAAGGACCGAGCGCGGACGCGGAAAAATTGGCGACGCAATTGCTGAAAAAAATCGATGCAGAGTAAGAGTGAGCGGAAGAAGGGCAGGGTTTATCTGGTCGGCGGTGGTCCGGGGGATCTTGGGCTGGTGACGCTGCGTGCAAAGGAGTGCATCGAGCGAGCGGACGTCATCGTTTACGATCATTTGGCCAATCCGGAAATGCTCGGCTGGGCACGCGATGATGCAGAAGTCATTTATGCCGGCAAAAAAGCGGGCGAGCACGCGCTGAGCCAGGCGGAAATCAACCAGCTGCTCGTTGAAAAAGCGGGCGCTGGAAAAGAGATCGTGCGTTTAAAAGGCGGCGATCCATTTGTTTTCGGTCGCGGCGCGGAAGAGGCCAAGGCGGTTGTTGATGCCGGTATCGCGTTTGAAATTGTTCCTGGAATTACGTCGGCGATTGCAGGCCCCGCCTATGCCGGAATTCCGGTGACTAATCGCGCGGAAAATTCGCACGTGACCTTTTTTACCGGTCACGAAGATCCATCGAAAACAAAAAGCGCGATTGATTACGCCGCGCTATCAAAACTCGGCGGCACTCAAGTGATGCTGATGGGAGTCGAGAGAATTGAGGCGATTGCCCGAGAAATGATGGCTAACGGGGTTCGTGGCGATCTTCCCGTCGCGCTGGTTCGGTGGGCGACAACTGGTCGTCAGGAAACATTGACCGGCACGCTTGAAAATATTGGCAAGCGAGTAGCCGAAGCTGAATTTGAAGCGCCGGCCGTGGCCGTCTTCGGTGACGTCGTTGCATTGCGAAAAGATTTGAATTGGTACGAGCGGCGGCCGCTTTCCGGAAAGCGGATCGTGGTGACGCGGACGCGAAAACAAGCGGGCGCACTCACGGCTCAACTTCGCGCGCTCGGCGCCGACGTTTTTGAATTGCCGACGATCCGGATCGAGCCGCCAACCGATTTGCGCGAATTCGCCGAGCTCGTGCAGGACGCGCACGGTTACGACTGGATCGTGTTTACCAGTCCGAACGGCGTCGACGCCTTTTTTGAAATATTTTACAAGCTGTACGACGACGCGCGGGAGATTGGCGCCACGAAGATCGCCGCCATCGGTCCAGCGACAGCACAACGGGTCCGCGATTTCCATCTTCATGTCGATCTTCAGCCAGACGAATTCGTGGCCGAGTCAATCGTCCGTGAATTTCAGAAGCAAGGTGGGGTGGAAAATTTGCGAATCCTCCTGGCGCGCGCGGAAAAGGCGCGGGACGTGCTTCCGAGGGAGTTGTCCAAGCTGGGAGCGATTGTCGATGAAGCTTTTGCCTATCGTACGGTTCCTGAGACGCGCGACGTTACCGGCGCGCGCCGCCGGCTTTTGGAAGAGGGGGCGGATCTGATCACGTTCACCAGCTCTTCCACGGTGGAGAATTTTCTCGCGCTCGGTTTGCCTTGGCCAAAAGGAATGCAGATCGCGAGCATCGGACCGATCACGTCGAAAACAGCCACTGATCATGGTCTCAAGATCGACGTCGAAGCGCGTCGTCACGACATCGAGGGTCTGGTCGAGGCGATTCGGAAATTTTTTGTGAGGAAGCGCGCCGAGTGAATAAAGCAATTCAAACCGAAGAAGAGTTCGCGTCGGCGATGCAACAGCTCAGTGCTGAGGCGGAGAAAATATTGCCAGTCGGCCAAAATAAGTCCTTGCCCGAAGTTCGCGACCCGGATGAACCGTCGCAACAGCCTGACGCCTTCGCTGAAAGTCTGCACGGTCTGGAGAACTCGGTGTTGAGCCGTCTGGAACAACTCGCCGCCCAAATGGAAGCTTCGCGAGCGGCCGCATTCGCCGAACAATTTCGCAAGATCGACGAGCAGCTGGCCTCGATCCGCAGCACCGAAAGTGTGAATCAGCAGTTATTCGATTCGCTTCATGCCGAATTGCTCAAGTATCGCGATAATTTTCTGCACGAATCGCTCCAGAAACCGTTCATCCACGACCTGGTTTATCTCTACGATCACTTGAATGGACTTTGTGAACAGCTCTCAAATGCTGCGCAAGAGAAGGGGAAGCGCAGCCGCGTGTCCCAGTGGCACGATAATTTGGAGAACGCCATTCATTCGCTCGTCGAAATCTTGCATCGCTTCGATGTCAATGAGATTGAGCCGCAGGAGCGGGTCGATCTCGCGTGCCATCGTGTCATCAGCTACGAGCCCGCCGATTTTTCGGAAGAGGACGGCAGCATCGTGATGCGGGTGAAGCGCGGATTCGTCTGGCGCGGGAAGCTGATTCGGCCCGAGGAAGTGATCGCAAAGCGCTTCGGTTGAACTGAATTTCGCGTTCCGATTTAAACTCCGCAGGTTACGCAAATTCTTCCCCTGCCGGGGCACGAAAACTGCACTAGCAGGCCGACGCCAAACCTAAAGGCATTCTTCCACCTTTTTGAGAACATGAGCACACGCAGAGTAGTCGGAATCGACCTGGGAACGACCTTTTCGGCCATCGCGCACATCGACGCTTACGGAAAACCGCAAATCATCCCGAATTCGGAAACGGAGCGCATCACCCCGTCGGTGATCTTTTTTGACAGCAGCAACGTGATCGTCGGCACGGTGGCCAAGAACAACGCCGTGGCCGAGCCGGAGAAGATTGTGGATTTCGTGAAGCGCGAGATGGGCAAACCGAAGGACCAATTTCACCGCGATTTCGGGGGCAAAATTTATTCCGCCGAAGAGCTTTCGGCATTGATCATCAAAAAGTTAAAGGCCGACGCCGAAAAATATCTCGAGCAACCAATCACCGACGCCGTGCTAACGGTGCCGGCTTATTTCAATGACGCTGAGCGCACGGCGACGATTACGGCCGGCCAGCTTGCCGGTTTGAACGTTCTCCAAATTATCAACGAGCCGACCGCGGCTGCACTGGCCTACGGGCTCGACAAACTGGACGAGAATCACACCGTTTTCGTTTTCGACCTCGGTGGCGGCACGTTCGACGTCACCATCATGCGCATCATCGATCACAAGATCGAGATGATCGCGACCAATGGCGATCATCGGCTCGGTGGAAAAGATTGGGACGACGTAATTGTCAATCTGATCGCCGAGGAATTCGACCGCCTGCACGGCGAAAATCCATTGCTTGATTTGCACAGTTATCAGGAGCTGCACAACCGCGCATTGGCGACGAAGATTCAGCTTTCGAGCCGCAATAGCACTACCATTGTTTATCACCACGGCGGCAAGAGCGTGAAGCTAACTTTGACGCGCAAGGAATTCGAAAAACGCACCGGGCACGTCGTCGAAAAATGCAAAACCATCTGCGAGATGGTCATGCAAGAGGCAAAGATGAAATGGAAAAACATCGACAAGGTCCTTTTAGTCGGTGGCATGACGCGCATGCCGATGATTCGCGCGATGATTTCAGATCTCTCCTCCCTGCCCGTGATCGATCACGTTAATCCGGATGAGGTTGTCGCGAGAGGTGCGGCGATTCAGGCGATTTTGTCGATGCTGAAGGAGGAAGAAGAGTCCGGGGAAGAACTTCTCCATCCCGCGACCCGGCAACAGTTTTCGTCTCTCGATGGCGGCTTGATTCAAGTCACCGATATCACGTCGCATACCCTGGGAGTTGTCTTATGGGATGAAATGCAGCTCCAGGAATATGTTTTTCCCATGATCCGGAAAATGACGGCAATTCCGGCTGTGGCAAAGAATTCGTTCGGGACGGCGGACGCGAACATGCAGCGGGCTGTGGTTAAAGTTGTTGAGGGCGAAAGCACGGTGCCGGGGGAATGCACGCCACTCGGGATCTGCGACATTCAACTGCCGCCATATTTGCCCAAAGGCTCACCGGTAAATCTGACTTATCAATACAACGCCAATCAGGTGTTGGAAATTGATGTGCAAGCGGCCGGCAACACAGCCAAGGTCACTATTGATCGCAATACCGGTCTGGCTCCGCAAGAGATTGAACAAGCCGCTTCGGCCTTGGGCGAGCTTCACGTCAGCTAGGCGATGACCAAATGCGACATCAGCTTTCCGCTTCCGCTGCCCGACGATCCGCGAAAGTGGCAAGGTTGGAACAATTACAGATCGTCGAATCTTTATGAGCGGCTCTGTCTTGATCCGAACGCCAATCCCAGCAACGAACTGATCGAAGAACACTGCCGCGAGTTGATGCGGTGGTGGCAGAAAAAGCTACCGCTCAAAAATCAGCCTAGCAATCCTTTGGCGCAGTTACTCCGGACCGGCCTGGAGGAATCATCGCGTTATCTCACTGAGGCGCGCCTGGAACTGCTCGATCCCGAGCGGCGCAGGGTTGTCGATGAAGGACTGTCCGCCCAGGAGTATGAAGAAGCGATTTCTGAATTGCATAAGTATCTTGCCTTCGCCATTAGCAGCGGCGTCCTGACCGCCCAGGAAGAAAAGAATCTCTTGTTTTTCGGACGCCAACGCGGACTCAGCGAAGAGACGATGAATTCCATAATTGGAACCAAGTTGCAAGAGACCGGCTCCAGGCGCGCTGAGGTTCCGCCACCGGCTCCCGCTGCCGACTCGCAGCCGGCATCCTCCGCCAATCCGCAGGAAGGGTTTCTCCGCCTCTTGCGTCTGAGCAATCTCGACAGCTACAGCATGAGCGACGATCAGCGCGACACGTTCATCGACATGGCGGAAAATCTCGGGCTCGAACCGGGCGAGGCCGAGGACATTGTTGATCTTTACTTGGAAGACGCGGACGAGAAGTCCTTTGGCGCTGCGGCCATGTCGTCGGCCCCCAAAATCGAAGTGGCCAAGATTCTTGCGCAAAAAGCTGCACCCGCATTGAAAGTTGCTGAAGAAAAACCGTCAACTCTCGCGCCCAAAATCGAAATCAATGCTGACTCTGAGCGCTCGCGTTACTCCAATTTCGCCAACTCGCTCGGCGGCCAAATGTTTTTCATTCCATCGGCAGAATTTACGATCGGAAGCCAGGCAGAGGATGCCTCGCCTAACGAGCGCCCGCCTAGTCAGGTCACGCTGAGCCGCTTTTATATGTCACGCTTCGTGATCACGAACGCCGATTACGAGCAGTTTGATCGCGCGCATCAGGCCAAGCGCGCCCCCGGTGCGGATGATCGTCATCCCGTTGTTTACGTCAATTACCTCGATGCCGTGAAATTTTGTCAGTGGTTGAGCACACGGGAACGCCGAAAATATCGTCTGCCGACAGAAGCGGAATGGGAATATGCGGCCAAAGGAAATGATGGGCGCAAATTTCCGTGGGGAAATTATGACGGCCGCGGCGATCTCGCCAACTTCGCCGATCGCAATACCGTTTTCGCCTGGAGCGATCGCGGCATTGACGACGGTTATCCGGAAAGTTCGCCAGTCGGCGCATTTCCTCTCGGGGCCAGTCCATTTGGCATCGAAGACATGGCGGGAAATGTCTGGGAATGGTGTCTCGATTATTACGAGCTCTATCGGCCGGGACCGAAAGTGAATCCGCGCGGATCGACCGCCGGCACCAAGCGCGTGCATCGCGGCGGGAGTTGGAAATCGCGTTTCAGCAGTCTGCGCACAGCGGTGCGAAACTCGAATGTGCCCGGCTTTTCCTGCAACGATCTGGGCTTTCGGATCGTTTGCGAGTGCGACTAAAAGAATCGCCGATTTGTTACATCGACATCAGGCGGTAAAGCGGAACTTTGTCCGGCCGCGCTTGGCGTTGTTCTTGGCTTTGCGGCGGTGCTTTTGATTGGGCGTCTCGAATGCGCGCAGACGGCGCACTTCCTCGAGAATGCCCTCGGCATCAAGCTTGTTCTTCAACCGCTTGAGTGCGCGATCTACCGGCTCACCTTTGCGAACGAGTACTTCTGG
>DATNKD010000067.1:0-2377 GCA_035603575.1 Chthoniobacterales bacterium | reverse complement strand
GATGGCGATGAGCATGAGAATGAACATAACCTCAGGCCGCCAGAGTCTTTGAAAGACGCGCTCCGATGCCGACATCTTGATCTCGCTGATCTCTGCGCCTGCGGTCTTGAGCGTTTTGCCATCGATCACGCGTCCGTTTAGTTGCTTTAACAACTCCGTAAGATCGACAGCGATAAGATCGATGACTTTTAACTCGAGTGCTTTCTCCGCGCTGATGGACGCGCTCTCACGCACGGCGGATTTGGCCCAATCGACATTGCGATGGCGCCTGGCCGCGATCGCTTCGATGTAGCTCACGGAAAAATTCTCGAGCTTTTGCTTCATGGTGTCGTCCGGTTTCTGTTCGCCGCCTGTCGGATTGCCGCCTAGCGTGACCGGGTGCGCCGCCCCAATCGTCGTGGCCGGCGCCATCGCCGCGACGCTCGCGGCAACGGTAATGAAGCAACCGGCACTGGTTGCAGTCGCACCGGTCGGAGCGACGTAAACTACTACTGGCACCGGCGACCCTAAGAAGCTTTGTACGATCGTTTGAGTCGAATCGAGCAGGCCGCCCGGCGTGTTGAGTTGAATGACCAGACATTGTGCGTTCTGCGCACGGGCTTCATCGATACTTCGCGAAATGTAACTGGCTGTCGCCGGACCAATCGCCCCGTCGATTTTGATCAACGAAACCTTCTCCGCCCCGTCCGCAGCGGCACACGCAAGCGAGAGAGCCAAACATGTTAACGCGGTTTTCATCCCCATTTTGACGCAAACTATCACTTCCCCGGGCGATCTACAGCCACGAAATAGCACTTCGCTCGGCGGACACGCCTTTAAGCTCAAAGAAGAACCAGACAGCAACTCCGGAGAGCGTAAGATTTTCCTATGGACCCGTACGCAAAGCCGAACGAGCGCAGAGTAGGCGCGAGTCGGCCGAAGATTTCGCATTTGCCGAGTGACATCGATAGAAGAACGCGGAGCCAGCGACGAGCTGAGAAGCAAGCCATCGCGGCCGAGCGCCGCGCGATCAAGAAATCCGCTCGGCGACAGTTAAAGAAGGAAATGCTTGAAGAATTGAAAGCCTTGAGGAATCGGCGAGGCGCCGATTAGGACACGCCAGGGCGCGTGCGCTCCCCAGTTATCCGTGCTATCCGCGGTGAAACCTGCCCGGGATCGGTTACTTCGGTGTTCCGACTTTTGCGCTGCCGAGAAACGTCGCGTTCTCATCAACGACGAACCGCGGTGCCTCGATGTCGCCGTGCAGGGTGCAACCAGCCAGAAGCTCGCAGCGTTCGGTCGCGAAAACATTACCCTCGATTTTCCCCCGTAACTTCACCGATTTTGCCCTGACTTCGCCGCGGATGAATCCGTTCTCCGCGATCGTGAGTGTTCCGGTGGAATCGATCGAGCCTTCCACGTTGCAATCGATCACCAATTCGTTACGAAACTTGACCGTGCCTTTGATCGAAACTCCTTTCGAGAGAAGGCCGGGCGATTGCGCCGACGTGGATAAAGGCTTGGGTTGCTCCGGGATTGCTGGCGGCTCGGCTTCAGGCTTTCGACTTGAAAACATTGCCATCTATATTCTCCGATTCCTCCAATTTTGACTGCGTGTAAAGCTAATCTCGTTCCTCGCCGATTCGAAAAAGGAAAATAAAACACAATAAATAGAATGAACCGCAATTTTCCCATCGGCGAGATCCGAGTCATCCGAGGTTACAAACTCCAATGAAAAGCACCCCGCCGCTCTTTTTCAACGAGGCGCAAGTGCGAAAGCATTTGCGAATGGTGGATCTGATTCCGGCGATGGAAAAAGCGTTGGTCGATTTCTCGGCCGGAAAAGTGACTCAGCCGGTGCGGCAAGTGATCGCGGTCGATCCGCCTGGCGGATTTTACGGAATGATGCCGGCGTTAACTCCGGAAGGGCTAGGTCAGAAAATCGTAACGTTCTATCCGCCAAACGCGGAGAAAGATTTGCCGACGCACATGGCGACAATCCTTCTGAACGATCCAAAAACCGGCGCACCGGTCGCGGTCATGGACGGAAGATTGATCACCGAGATGCGAACTGCGGCGGTTTCGGCAGCGGCGTCAAAACTTCTCGCGTCCAAGGATGCGAAAGTGCTCGCCGTCCTTGGCAGCGGCGTGCAAGCGTGCAGTCATGTCGAAGCGCTGCGATTGGTCAGGCAATTCCAGGAAATTCGCGTTTGGAGTCCGAACAAATCGCACGCGGAGCAATTCGCGAAAGAGATCGGCGCGAAAGTAATGTCAGCTGAAGACGCAGTCCGCGGCGCGGATGTCGTTGTGACTGCGACGAGTTCGAAGATGTCTATCTTGCAGGGCAAATGGTTGAAGCCCGGTTGTCATGTCAACGCCGTTGGCGCATGTCGACCCG
>DATNKD010000066.1:0-10684 GCA_035603575.1 Chthoniobacterales bacterium | reverse complement strand
GGTTTTTCGATTGCCAATTCCGACAGACCCAGCGCTCCAAAATCCTTTTGCGCGAATGGTCAACGCGTTATCGATCCTGGCGATTCCATTCCTGCTCAGCTTTTTCCCGGTCTACGCGGCCGCTCGTGGGATCAAAATTTACGACGAGTTCGTGGAAGGCGCGAAAGAAGCGTTCAACGTCATTCTGCGGATCATTCCCTTTCTGGTGACGATGCTGGTGGCAATTGGAATGTTCAAAGGCGCGGGCGGAATCGATTTGTTGACGAAACTACTCAGCCCAATTCTGACTCCGTTGCATTTTCCGACCGATCTTCTGCCGCTGGCGTTGATGCGGCCGTTGAGCGGAAGCGCCACACTCGCGCTTTTGACCGACGTCGTGCATCGCCTCGGGCCGGACAATATTATCAGCTTGATGGCGGCGACTATTTATGGAAGCACCGAGACGACGTTCTATGTGGCAGCAGTCTATTTCGGATCGGTCGGGATCAAGCAGACGCGCCATGCAATTCCGGCCGGTTTGCTGGCCGATCTAACGGGAGTCATTGCTTCGGTAATAATTTGCCGCGCAGTGTTGTAAGGGCGTCTTCCGCCAGAGACAATGCCAGTCCGGCTCGGACCGGCAGCTACAACAACGACAGCCACTTAGATCGACATCTATACGGTCGAAATCATTTTTCCCTACCATTGAGCGCGCGAATTATTTATCGTCCAATTTTTTCCACATGATCCAGCGCGATTACTTAATTATCGGAAGCGGCATTGGCGGCGCGAGCGCATGCGAAGGCGTACGCAAGCATGACAAGCGCGGCACGATCACGATTGTCGGTGCGGAGATTATGCCGCCGTACAACCGTTGGATGCTTTCGAAGGATTTTTTGCGGGAAAAAACCGCGCCCCTGAAAAAACTCGCGCATTTCGACCAACGCTGGTTCGATTCGCACAAAATCGAGACCCGCTTCGCCACCGTCGTAAAGCAATTCAACATCGAGCGGCGTTTGGCGGTTCTGGGAAACGGCGAAAGCGTTGAATTCAATAAAGCCTGTCTGGCGATGGGTAGCCGGCCGGTGCGACCGCCGGTCGCGGGCGTAAACCTCGGGAACGTGATTTATCTGCGGACAGTGCGTGACGCGTTCGCGTTGCGCGAGATGGCAAACATCGAAAAGACGGTAATGGTCGTTGGAGGAGGACTGCTGGCGTGCGAGGCCGCCGCAAGTCTGCGGATGCTGAAATTGAAGGTGACCATGATGCATCGCAACGCCTACCTCTTAAATCGCTACATTGATTCGCAAACCGGGCCGTGGCTGACCGATTATTACGCGAAACACGGCGTCACGATGTTGATCGGCGAAAGCTTGAACGGTTTCGAAGGGAAGACCGTGCTGCGAAATATCCAGACGAAAAGTGGCAACCGCGTTCCGGCGGGGCTGGCCGTGGTCGCTTGTGGCGCCGAACCGAACCTCGATCTCGTGCGCAACACGCCTCTTTCAGGACCACACGGTTCACCGGTCACGGAATATCTCGAGACCGAGGAGAAAGGAATTTTTGCCGTCGGCGATCTGGCATTTTACCCGGATCGTATCATGGGCGGAGTGCGCCGCCAGACCCATTGGGAGAACGCACGAGCGCAGGGGCTTGTCGCCGGCGCGAACATGACCGGAAAAAAGCGAATTCGTTACGAGCAGGTGCCGTATTTCTGGACCGAAATGTTCGATCTGCGGCTACATTTTGTCGGAGATTTCAGCATGCAGCCGACTCGCGTCGATCTCCGCGGCACATACGCGAAGAAGAAGTTCCTCGCGCGTTATTATCAAGGCGACAAACTGCGCGCGATCCTTCTTTGCAATCACACCGAGCGCGAAGTCGAATCGGCCAAAAAAGAATTGCGGCACGCGTTGGGGAAATAGCGCGCATCCGTTGCAAGATCGTGCATTGTCCGCCCGTCAGGTAAAATCGCGCGCGCTAAGTTGCCGTAAAGAACAAATAATTGCGATTGACGGGCAACGCCCCGATGAGGCATGAACCGTGCTGGTAACTTGCTTTGATTCATGCTGACGTTTGCTGCTTTTGGCGTCGCCGTTTTTGCGGTGTTAATTTGTGTCTGGTGGGCGTGCTTGAACGAAAGTGATTAGATAGAGGCGAGGCTTATGCTCGACCAAGAAGACTTGAAGTGGATCGCGGCTACTTCCACTGAACTGAACTCGATTCTGCAACAGGTTTCGCGTTATGCGGACCTCGCCCGCAGACATCGCGGCGAAGATAAGTATGTCGATCTGCTCGGAGAGCGCGTCGAGTTGGCTTCCAAGACTGCGCAATCCCTCTTTGATCGTGTGACCTCAAAGATTCTAGCCGGCGCGGTGCGGAAAACGGCCGCAGCACGCAAAAGCGAAGCCGGCTTTACGGTTATGCCGCCACCCGCCGCGACCGATGACGAGCCGCGCCGTTCCATCCGAACTTCGCGGAAAGGCGAACAAAAGCACGGAACGGGCGCTGACGCAAAACAATCAACAACAGCTAGCGACAACGGTGTTCCACCAGGTGTCAGAGTCGATAATCCGAACGGCGACCGCGAATACCTGCTATTGATTGAGGACGAGCCGGACGTGGCCAACCTGGCGTCGGAAATGTTGGCCAAGGAGGGTTACCGGGTCGTGATCGCGCATGACGGATTTGAGGCGCTCAAAATCTACGAAAAGATGGGCAAGCAGATCGGACTCATCATTCTCGATTATTTCCTGCCGGTGATTGATGGAGACGCCGTTTTTGAAGAGCTTCGCTCGATCAATCCAAAGGTAAATGTTGTCTTGAGCAGCGGCTTCGCCGAGCAGACCAAAATCGCTTCAATGCTCGCCCAGGGTCTTCGCGGTTTTATTCCGAAACCGTACAGCCGCGAGAAGTTACTAGAACAAGTCCGTTCCACTCTGGACGCAGCCCGTCGGCCGGCCCGCTAACTCGAACCGGCGCAGGCTCGAGGGGTGGACCATGAATCACTCGTTCATGGCATCAATTTAGCTTCTCCAAGGTGCGACGCCCATGGCTCGCATTGACGCCTTTTTCAAATTGATGGCGGAGCAAAAGGCCTCCGACCTTCATCTCTCGACCAACAACTCGCCGATGTTGCGCATCAACGGCGATTTGGTGCGCGTCGATTTTCCGCCACTGAAAAACGACGACCTGAAGGCGATGGTCTACGAGATCGCACCGGAAGAGAAGATCAAGCAATTCGAGGAAACGCTCGATGTCGATTTTGGCTACGAAGTCCCGGACGTCATGCGTTACCGCGTCAATTTCTTTCAGCAAAAATACGGCATCTCGGCCGCGTTCCGCTCGATCCCTTCGCAAGTGCTGACGATCGATGAATTGGGTTTACCGCCGGTGTTGAAAAAATTTCCGATGTTGAAGAAAGGGCTCGTTCTGGTGACCGGCCCAACCGGTTCCGGTAAATCGACCACGCTCGCGGCGATGGTCGATCATTCGAACCTCCGTCGCCACGATCATATCATCACCGTCGAAGATCCGATCGAATTCGTGCATCGCAGCCAAAACTGTCTTGTTCAACACCGCGAAGTAGGCGTGCACACGCGCTCTTTCGCGAATGCGCTGCGCGGCTCATTGCGCGAAGACCCAGACATCATTCTCGTCGGCGAAATGCGCGACCTAGAAACGATCGAGCTCGCTCTGACTGCGGCCGCCACCGGCCACCTTGTTTTCGGCACGTTGCACACGTCCAACGCTTCCAAGGCGGTCGATCGTATCATCGACGTCTTTCCTACCACGCAGCAAAACCAAATTCGCACCACGCTCGCCGAGTCGCTCAAGGGCGTCATCGCACAAAATCTCTTCAAACGAATCGACAAACCCGGACGGGTCGCGGCTCTTGAGATTTTGGTGGTCGATACCGCCATTGCCAACCTCGTGCGCGAGGGAAAAACGCACCAGATCCCCGGTATGCTTCAGGTCGGCAAGAAAAAAGGCAATCAGCCGCTGGACGACGCGATCATGGAGCACCTCCGGCATGCGCGCATTTCGCCTGAAGAAGCCTACGACAAGTGCATCGACAAGAAAAGATTCCGTCAGTTTCTGGCCGAACCGCCAGTTGACGCCACAGACGAATAACATTGACCCATGAGAGTTCCGGACTTGGACAGAATTTTATCGGCGATGCTGAAAACCTACACCGGCATTTCCGATTTGAATTTTTCAGTCGGTCATCCGCTCCAGGTTGAGGATTTCGGCGAGCTAAAGCCGGTATATGTCGATCCACCAATCGAAGCGTTGACTCCCCACCAAACCGAGCAGATCGCGCTCACCCTCATGCAAGGCAATCGGCGGCTCATTTACGATTACCTCACCGGCGGCTCGTGCGATTGCAGCTACTCGGTGGACGGCGAAGCCCGGTTTCGCGTGAATATTTTCCGGCAGCAGGGCCACTTTTCCGTCGTGCTTCGCAAACTGCAAAGCGAGGTGCCGACGATTGAGTCATTAGGGCTTCCGGAAATATTTCACGAGATCGCCAAGGAAAAAACTGGGCTTGTTCTGGTCACGGGCGCGACTGGCAGTGGCAAGACCACGACTTTGGCGGCAATTCTCAACGAGATCAATGAAACGCAACCGGTCCACGTCGTCACCCTCGAAGACCCGATCGAGTACGTCCATCCCAAGAGCAAAGCCACATTCAATCAGCGCGAGCTCGGACACGACTTCAATAATTATCCCACGGGATTACGAGCCGCGCTCCGTCAGGCGCCGAAAGTCATTCTCGTCGGCGAAATGCGCGACCGTGCCACAGTCGAGATCGCAATGATGGCGGCCGAAACCGGCCATTTGGTTTTAAGCACGCTGCATACTGTCGATGCTGGCCAATCTATCAATCGTATCGTCGGTTTGTTTTCGTTAGGCGAAGAACAGCAGCTACGAATTCGTTTGGCGGACTCGCTTCGCTACATCGTTAGCCAGCGCCTTGCCCCAAAGGTCGGCGGTGGCCGCCAACTCCTGACCGAAATCATGGGTCACAATTTGCGGACGCAAGAAGCGATAGCCATCGGCGAAGGCGAGCACCGCAGTTTCTACGAAATCATCGAAGCAAGCTCGCCGTTTGGCTGGATGACATTCGACCAATCGATCCTATCCGCTTATGAGCAAGATTTGGTCACCGAAGAAACGGCCGAACTCTTTGCCTCACGCAAAGGCCGGATTACTCGCGGCATCGATTTAATTCAAAAAGCGCGCGGCGTGGATGCCGACCTCGAATCCGGATTGCGCCTCGATCTTCCTGAAAACGCGTTCCGCTAACATTATGGAACAGGAACAGGAGACTACATTTTTCGATGTGGGCGACAACACCGCCTTGGTGTGTGTTGATCATCAGCAATATCAAAAAGTCGTCGTGCCTCAGTTGATCGACATGACCTACAAAGTGCACCTCGGCCTCTACGAAGAAGACGTGGTGCTTAAGCTCAAGACCTACAACTACGACGTGGTAATCGTTTACGAAAACTTTAAGGGCTCAACTCTCCAAACAAACCCGATCCTGGCGGAGTTAATCACACGTCCGGATGCGCAACGGCGTCAGCATTTCGTTGTCCTGCTCAGTCACCGTTTCGCCACTAACGACGCGATGAGCGCGTTCGTCCACAGCGTCGATCAAGTCATCAACATTATCGATCTGGCGAATTTGAAACCGGTCCTGCGGCGCGGCGTCAGCCAGCACAGCGAGCTTTACAACGCTTTCAACGAAATGCTCAAGAGCGTCCAATCGCTCTGATTTTCATTTCGATTGCTGCTAGCCCGAGTCGCGCACGTACCAATCGACTTTGCGCGTCACGTACATCACCACTGCGAGCACGATGAAGAGCGCGATCGCGCCCATCAGCAGCGCGTAATCCTGTTGCCGCAAAATGATGTAGAGAAAAGTGTAAATACCGGCCAGACCAGCGCCGATCATTAACGTCCTCACGCCGCCGCCGAGGAAAAATCGGCAATACCACGTGATTAATATTGTCGATGCAACCGCCGCGGTCAGATACGCATAGCCGAATCCGATAAACTCGGAGATCGAGAGAAGCAGCAAGTAAAACAGACAAAGCGCCGCGCCGACCATTAGATATTGGAACGGATGAATTTTCTGTCGCGCGGTCACTTCGAAAAGAAAGAAGGTTGTGAATACGAGCACCAGAAAGAGCACGCCATACTTGATCGAGCGTTCGACATAGCGATAAGCGTCGAGGATCGACAGGAACTGCGCGCCAAAAAGCGATCCCGAAACTGCCTTGGTGGTGAAACGCTCGTTTCCGTTCCGGCTCGTCCACGATTGCGGATAATCGCGTCCGTAGTAGGAAACTTTCCATTTCGCATCGAAGCCATCCCCGCGCACCGAACGGTCGGCCGGCAAAAACGCGCCGCGAAATGCCGGGTCCGGCCAGTTCGATTTCAGGACCGCTTCGTTTTGGACGCCGAACGGCGCGAAATAAATTCCTTCGCTGCCGTTGAAATCGAGCGGAATGGAAAATTCCACCGGAGCGCCGATCGGTTTGTCGCCACCGAGAGGCGCGGTCGCGCCGGTAGTATAACCGGGAACTTGCGACCCCGGGAGAAGCGATCGCTTTGTTCCGCCCCAATCGAGCACGATTCCCTCGCGCGTTCCGCGCAAATCGTTCACCGCGATGGTGACGAAGGCGTCTTTCCATTGCACGTCCTTGATGTCGATCTTGAGGGCGCCGAAATCGGGCGGCGCAAATCTTCCGGAAAGCTTTACCTGCGCGCGAAAAACTGCCGCATCGTAAATCCCGCGGTGCAACATTTGCGTCTCCGCATCGCCTGTGACGCTCAACGTCTCGGGAAGGAAATATGCGTTCGCGATCGCAGTTTCTTCCACTTCCCGCCGCTCCATCTTTCCATCCGGCGCCGGCATTTCCTTGACCGCTTTAAATTTATATTGATACGGAATCCCAAGCACGGGACCAATCACGCTCTGCTCCTTGCCCCACGATGAAGTGATGTCGGCGACGGCTTCATTGCGGCGTTGCAACCGATCGGTCAAGACTCCGGTGATCATCAGGAGCGGAATCAAAAGGATGAGAACGAGCGCGCTGACGCCGAGCAATTTGATAATGGTGCTATGGCGCTTTCCAAACGACGGCTGGGATTTCGGTAACGGCGGCGGAGCTGTGGGCGGGGTTTCAGGCATAACTCGAAGGTTTAATTAGGAATACGGAGTCGAAGCGAAAATCTTTCAGCTGACGAGGAATATTTTCGACTCGCTGAGATCGTTGAATCCAAAGCAGAGGTGGCCTGCATCTCAGTGAAAACAAATCGAGGTTTTCATGATCCAGGATTTCAAGTTTGCGGTCCGACAGCTTTTCAAGGCGCCGGGGTTCACGGCAGTAGCCGTATTGACATTGGCGCTCGCGATTGGCGTTAACTCAGCAATCTTCGCTCTCATTAACGGCGTCGTGCTGCACGCGGTGGTGCCGCTGCGGCCAAGCGAAGTGGTCAACGTTTTCACCGCCCGACAGAACGCGAGCCACGATTATCGCCAGTTTTCCTACAACGAGTTTCGCGAACTTCGCGAGAACGGTGGAGAGGTGTTTACCGACATTGCCGCGCTTGAGTTCGCCGTGGCCGGCATCGGGCGTGATCACGAGATGCGCCGCAGTTTTGCTTTTCTTACTTCCGAAAATTATTTCTCGATGATGGGCGTCCAGCCCTATCGCGGGAGGTTCTATGGGGCCGAAGAATGCAAACCGAACGCCAACATCGCAGTCGTGGTCGCGAGCTACGGATTTTGGAAACGCCAGGGCAGTCGCAATGATTTTGTTGGCAGCACGCTTCAGATCAACGGCCAGCCTTATACCGTGATTGGCATCGCTCCGGAAGGATTCAGCGGCGCAAACGTACTCATCGCGCCGGACATCTGGGTGCCGATTGGCATTCGCTCGCAGCTCGGTTCCGCCTTTGGCGATTCCGAAACGATGCATGACCTGAACAATCCGGAGAATTACGCCTTTAATCTTACCGGCCGCATGCGTCCAGGTCTGACAATTGAAACAGCAAAATCGCGCCTGCCGGTGCTGGCCCAGCGACTAAGCGCCATCCAGCCGGCGGACAGCGAAGGCGCGCGTGAATTACAGATTCAAACGCCGTCGCGATTCAGTCTGAGCACCCAGCCGGAGGATGACGGCCCGATCACGCTGATCGCGACGTTGCTCATGTTCATGGCGGGCGCCGTGTTGCTCATCGCCTGTCTGAATCTCGCGAACATGTTGCTCGCGCGCGGCACCGCGCGGTCTAAAGAAATCGCAGTGCGCCTCGCGGTCGGCGCGTCACGATGGCGGATCGTGCGGCAATTACTCTGCGAAGGATTCTTGCTCGCTGTTTGCGGCGGCGCAATCGGTCTCGTCCTCAGCGCGTGGGGCAACGATGTGCTACTCCAGCAGCTCCGCAGCCTGCTCGCGTCCGTCAATTTCTCGTTCGTCGTCAAGTTGCGCCCGGACATCACCGTTCTTGCGGCGACATTTCTGTTTTGTTTACTCGCAACGATGCTCTTCAGCCTCGGCCCGGCGTTGAAAGCGACGAAAGCCGATTTGGTCAACGACTTAAAACAACAAGTTGGCGAACCCGCGCGGATTGGGCGCTTCAGCCGCTTCTTCGCGCCCCGTCACATCTCGGTCATGGCGCAGATCGCGCTCTCGCTCATGTTGCTCTTCGTCGCCGGATTGTTTTTCCGCGGGGCACTGAAGGCCGCCGGACTCGATCCCGGCTTCAAAGCTGCGGGAGATTTGATAACCGAATTCGACTTCACCATGGTAAAGAAAGAGCCAGCCGATTCGCGACGATTGATGTTCGCGATGGTCGACCGCGCGCGCCAACTGCCAGGCGTTAAGGCCGCCGCCATCGCCACGATGTTGCCCTATTCTGATTTTACCAACTCGCGCCGGATTCTTTCCACCAAAGACACAATGCCGAACGATCCGAAAGCGCCAGACCCCAGCGTGAATTCGCTCTACACCGCAATCACGCCCGGTTATTTCGAAGCGCTCGGCGTCAAGCTGTTGCGCGGGCGGGATTTCACTCAGGCCGAATGCGAGGACAAGGATGGACGGCGCGTTGCCATCATCGACGAAGAGATGGCGGCAAAACTTTTTCCTAGTCAGGATGCGATCGGTCAGCATGTTCGTTACACGCAGCCGCCGAAAAGCGGCGGGCCCAACGACCTGGAGATCGTCGGCGTGGTCAGCAAACATCGGCACGATGTCCAGAACGACACAATTATCTGCCGATTATTCGTGCCGTTAGCGCAGGGTTATCACGGCGGCGTGTATCTCCATGTTCGCCTCAACAGCCAAGATCGACATGCAGTCGTGGCGATGATGCCGACATTGCGTCAAACACTGCGCGATCTCGATCCCGATCTGCCGTTGTTGCAGATGACGCCGTACACCGACCTGATGGAAAAATCGCCAAATCTCTGGATCGTCAAACTCGGCGCAATTTTGTTCGGCGCCTTTGGTTGTATTGCGCTGTTGCTGGCAGTCGTTGGTGTTTACGGCGTCAAAGCTTACGCCGTCGCGTGTCGCACACGCGAAATCGGCATTCGAATGGCGCTGGGCGCACATCGTAAAGATGTTTTCGCGCTGATTATGCGCCAGGGCGCGATGCAAACCGCACTGGCGGTTGGCGTTGGGGTCTTACTCTCACTCGCCGCGGGACGCGTGCTGGCACAGATTCTCTACGGCGTCAGCCCGAGCGATCCGTTCGCGCTGATCACTTCAAGTCTCATGCTCGCTGCGGCCGCGTTGCTCGCTTGTTTTCTCCCGGCCCGCCGCGCGACCTATGTGAATCCGATCACCGCGCTGCGAACTGAGTAAACTCATGCTTTGGCGCGGATCTTCGCCGCTTCACGCATGAAGTTTGGGTTTCGAACTATCCGCGTAGGTGTTTGCTCGCACGTGTCACTTCGCATGATCACCGAAAAGCAATCGATCAAGCGTCGCCCGCGCCAGTTAACCAATTCCTGACTGAGGCAATGCAAGCCATGCCGCGCGGACAACACGCGAAACAACTCAGCAGTCATATCGGGGCTTCGATGATGCGCCCAATCCAAAATCTTCGCTTTGATCAGTGGCTTTGCTAATGCCTGCGGAATCCGCTCGCGGAAGGAGCTGGCGTATTCGCCGAAATTGGAATGGTGAATGAAACCGCTGCCACCCACTTTGAATTTAGTTCCCAATTCGCGTAGATACGCTTCCACTACATCTCGTTTTGTGTGAACGAGAGAGTCGAAACTGAACGCGAAATCGACTGAAGCATCGGGAATCATCGATAGCGACCAACCATCGTTAGCGTAACAACGGACGTGCGAATCAGCTGCGAAACGTTGACGACACGCTTCGATACATTCGTCGATGCGATCAACTATCCAGAGTTCCTTGCAGTAGTCTTTCAGGTAGTGCGTCCATCGACCGAAACCGGGCGCGATTTCCAGGATCGTTTCTGCTGGCAGGTAATCACGGATCCGCGGCAAAATGGCGCCGAACCACTGAGCTGATGAAGTTCCCCAGGGTGCAGACCATTCCTCGCCTGCATCTTTCCAGTCGTATTTCATTTCAACAGCGCGCATTCGCTCGAGAACCAGCACGAACGTCATGGATGGGAACGTGGCTGGGGGCGGAATCGAACCGCCGACACG
>DATNKD010000065.1:0-39437 GCA_035603575.1 Chthoniobacterales bacterium | reverse complement strand
GACGAACTACCTGAAGAAGGGTTCGCTGCTTTACAACAGCGGCAACAGTTTATTGGGGAGTCCTTATGGAGCCCAAGTGGTTGATACCATTCCAACGGTGCCTCCAAACGACTACGCCACGTTGTCGGATGTAGCTGGCGTCGGTTTCTGGTCGCCTTACGGACCGTAAGGGGCGTCGCGGTGTTCGCGTGAGTTAGCGCCAGCCGTGAATGATCCCGCCGATGATTATCCCTCCGGCGGTGCCGATAATTAAAACAGGCGCGAACGCCTTGGTAATGATCGCTGCCGGCAAGCTGAGCAAGGCCCCGAAGAGAAGGCCGATGACCCAGCCCGGCCATCCCGGTAACACAACGCAACCGATCACCAGTCCGGTCGCAAATCGATCGATGAACGCGGCCAACAGCGCTGCTTTTTTATCCGGAAACGACATCGGCAGCATTATCGCTACCGAAACCGCGCCAAAGACCGCGCCGCTGATCAAGCTCGATACTAAGTTCGACATGGCGCGATTAAACCGACCCACGTTTTTCGCGGCAATGCGATTTTTTTGATGTTCGGCTAGAATTTTGCTGTTGATCAGTCACGTGGATCGACAAACAACCATCGACCAGTTGGAAGAGCTTCTTCCGCTCGCAGCCCAGTGGGCGACGGCACAACGGCAATGGGTACTGTCTGAAGGCGTGCCGCTTTCTGAAACTGAACTGGCTGACGCCAAAGCGATCGGCGTGCGAAATCCCGAGCGCGTGCGTTTGCTCAGGGTCGAGACGATTCCCGTGCCGGCGCATCCCATGCTGAAAGCGGCTGCTGCTTCAATTCATTTTCTAACCGCCGCGCCGCGCGGCCTCGCCTTGGATAATGGAATTTTTGTTCGCGCTGACTCCTGGCGTGATCGCGCGCTGATTGCTCACGAACTGGTCCACACCGCGCAATTTCAACGGCTGGGCGGAATCCTACCGTTTCTCCAAACTTACATTTTCCAATGTGCAACTGTCGGCTATCCGAATGCGCCTTTGGAATTGGAAGCGGCGGCGACTGCGGCCCGAGTTTGTTCCGCCTGACCGGAACGTTCTCGACACCGGCCGCGTGTTTTGCCGGCATGCAGCTGATCACCGCTCAAGACGCCCCCGGCGCCAGATTGATTCGATAAAAATAGCGAAACTATCGCCGCGATTTTTTTCGGTGGCCGACCATTTCGCCGGCGACACTGCGCGGATCAAGCCGGGTGAGATTTTTTTTCATGCTCGATGTGAGCAGCGAAATGTGCGGGATATCGCAAAGATGTTCGGCGATAAACCAGACCGGCTTGCCGGTTGTCATCCAATTAAGATGGTCGAAGCGGGCGAGGTTCACCGGACGCGAGTAGCGGCGCAGGGTGCGCTCGAATCGCAGATTGAAGTAAATATTGAAATAGCTCATCGCAAGCTCGCGTAGCGTGCGATAGACCGGCTCGCGATAGCGACAACCGGTGAAGTTGGATTTCGCCACCGCGCCCCAATGTCCGCGCACTTTAAAAATCGCGACTATGTGATCCGTGTCTTGCTCCGCTTCTAAATCGAAGATGAGCGGAGGAAAACCGAGAACGCGAAGTGCGGCCGCGGCAAAAATTCCGCCTTCGAGACAAGACGCGGTCCGTTCCTGCAAAACATGTTTCGGCGAACGCGCGGTGTAACCAAGATTGTAAGGCAGCTCGTCCAGGAAACGCTGCACGCCGAAGGGCGTTTTTAACGCACGGAACTCGCGCAGTTCGGCGCGGCCTAAACCAAAATCGCGCCGAGTGGATGTCGATCTTGTAATTGTCGATCTTGGCGCTACCCGCGAGGATTTACAACCCAACCGGGTGCCGTGCTTCGAAACCCCCCGCCGGCACGCGTTCGGTTGCTTGCCAGCCGGGCGCCCAGCGATCGTGCGCAGTGATATAAGGCGTCGTGTCGAGTCGCAAGCCTGCGATGATGGCGTAAGTATGGCCATTGCGCGCGTAAACCGTGATCCATTTGCCGCGACCCCGTTCGCCGAACTTGCGGAACTCGGATGAGCTGATGGGTGACGTGAGCAGACCGGCCGCACCGAGGGCATAGGAAACAGTGCCCGAGCAATCGTAACCGCGATCGGCAAAGGATTTGTGGCCGCCGCCGAAAACGTATGGCTTACGGTGAAGCTGGTTCGCTGCCCAAATGGCCCGCTTCACTGCGAGCGGCGCACCTTCCGGAGCAGCTGCCTGACCGGAACGAAGTCGGGCGCGCGTTCCAGGCACTGTTGGACCGGAAGCCGGGAAAGGGTTCGCGTTCGCGGATGACATGATTGCGGCTAAAACAGCCGCGCCAATTAAGGTTTTAGGGCTCAGGGGATACACAGACCGTTTTCGGAGCGTGTCCTATGCCATAAGATCCCGCTTTGCCAAGAAAAAAATCCAATTGGCCGCGCTTTTTGAAACCTTTCTCGATGTCTCTTGCGATAGTTGCTGTGGAATAATATATGCTCTATAAATATCGCCCGCCGGCCGTAATTACCCGGCCGACGGCAAAGAGTATGCCCCAACTCGATTTCCGCGAAGCGCTCTCTACCCCGGACGAGAAATTGTTTTCGCCACCGGCAACTGCAACGGCGGCGTCTGCCGGCCCGGTTGATAAGAAGACGACTGTTTTCGCCCGTGGCGTCCAGCTCAGTCGATCGACCTGGGCGAATATTTTCTTCGTCACGATCGCTTCCGTTGGCGGACTTGTCTACGCGTTTTACTTTTTTAATGGCGGCGAGCTTTTGCGGGCGGCCGCAGCCTGGCCGAACGAGTTTCTCTATCCGCGGCCGCTTTCGACCGATAAGATCGACATCGGGCAGCAGCCGAATCCAGTCGATCAGTTTACCAAAAGTCCAAGCGGATCGAGCAAAGCAGAAGCGCCAAAAGGTCCATTCGAAAACAACATCTGGCCGACGGACCTGACCCAGCCAACGACAACAACTAGCACGACCACTCCAACGGGCATCACAGGGCCCGGTTCTGGCACATCTCTTTTTTCTACCGCGTCTTCACTGATCAGCGGATTGAATACGCTTCCGAGCGGTGCCGATTCATTGTTTCAGTCGTTTTATCAAACGGCGATATCCATGGTGCCGGCGAAGACAATCACTCGAACCGCAAGCAGCACGCGCAGCTCGACCCGGCGGAAAGTTTCGAGCACGCAGCAAAAGCTCGCGGGTCAGACCAGGAGCGCGACCTCAATTGCAAGATCAACGACTCAGAACATGCAACAAACTTCTAACCAGACACAGGCGCCTTTGAATGCGATTCAAGCGCAAAATCAGATGATGATGGGCGGAGGCTTGGGCGGCGGTCTCGGTGGTGCCATCGGCGGAGTTGGTGGCGGTCTGGGCGGCGGACTCGGCGGGCTCGGCGGTGGTGTGCTCGGTGGGCTCGGCGGCGGACATCATTAAATTTGCTTCGCTGAATGGCGGTCAGTGATATTATTTCGGCACGATGCGCGGCCCCGCGCTTGTTCTGGGATTTGTCGCAATAACTCTGTTCGCGCAGGAGCCGAACAAAGATGATCCCGATTCGTTCGACATTGAACCGCCGCTGCTGATTCCAAATCGCGAGGACCAGCAGCTGTCCAATGCGAGAGCTGTGCCTGCTCCGCCGCGAGATGTCGACCTGGCAAAGCTCGAGAAAGAATTGGAGCGCGCCAAAAGAAATGCCGCTAGCGCGGAACGGCTTTGCAAAATCGGTGCGCTGTCGAAACTGGAGGCCGAGCAGCGGGTTCTACGCTGCGTTCACCTCGAATTTGATCTGGCTAATGCTCGATTGACCTGCGCGAAGGAAGAAATGTTGGAAAAAGAAAAGCAGCTGACCGCCGGCGAAATTGCAAAAACGGATATGGCGCAAACGGAGACTGGCCTGGCGCTCGCGATCGAAGCAGCGCACGCGGCGACGACCAAACGCGAGCAGGCTGAGATGGATGCGGCCAAAGCCAATGTCCACCGACAGGAGAAACTCCTCGCCCTCGGCAGCGCGCGACAATCAGACGTCGAACGCGCGGTTCAAAAACTTGCCGAGCTCAAGTCGCACAAAGAGTAAATTGGCTGACGAGACGCCGCGGCCAGACCGAATCAATAGCCGGCCGCCTGGCCGTCTTTGCGGGACTCACTTGCGCCGACGTAGACGCGCTGGCCGTCGTGCATCTCGACTTTGATCGCTTGATAGCCGCCGTAACCGCCGACATCGAGGCGCACATCGTGTCCGCGTTTTTTTAATTCGCGCTGCGTCTCCGCGGAAATGCCGCTCTCCAAATTCACGTAACCGCCCTTCTCCATCGTTTCGCCGGTCGGTTCGTTGTCGCCTTCGTGTTGCCAGCGCGACGCGTCGCCACCTTCCTGCACGTTCAAATCGAAATCGATCTGGTTCGTCAGCACTTGCACATGACCTTGCGGTTGCATTCCGCCGCCCATCACGCCGAATGCTTCCCACGGTTTGCCGTCTTTCATCACAAAACCGGGAATGATGGTGTGAAACGGTCGCTTGCCGGGCTGGTAAACGTTCGCGTGCCCCGGCTCCATCGAAAATAATTCGCCGCGATCCTGGAACATGAAACCGAGTCCCGGCACCACGATCCCGCTGCCCATGCCGCGATAATTGCTTTGAATCAGCGACACCATGTTGCCTTCATCATCGGCCGCGCACATGTAAATCGTGTCGCCATGGTCGATCTTCCCGGCGGCAACGGTTTTCGCGGCGCGATTCGGATCAATCAACTTCCGACGTTCGGCCGCGTATTCTTTCGAAAGCAGTTTCGTTAGGGGAATTTTCGCGAATACTGGATCCGCGTAATACTTGGCGCGATCCGCCCAGGCGATTTTCTTCGCTTCAATCATCGTGTGCAGCGTATCGACCGAATTGCGCCCCATCGCACGCAGATCGAATCCTTCGAGAATGTTCAGGATTTGCAGGGTCGCGATTCCTTGTCCGTTCGGCGGCAACTCGAAAACGTCGTAGCCGCGATAATTCGTCGAAACGGGATCGACCCACGCGCTCATGTGTTTCTCGAAATCCGCCTTGCGCAGAAAACCGCCGTTCTGCTGCATGAAGATGTCGATCTTGCCCGCGATCTCGCCTTTGTAAAAAGCGTCGCGGCCTTTCTCGCCGATCAATCGCAAGGTTTTTGCGAGTGCCGGATTTTTGAAAATATCACCCTTGGCCGGCGTCCGGCCTTTACCGTCGAGCGTGTAAGTTTCAAGGAACGCGCCGGGCAATCCTTTATAGAGCCGAGGACCGAACGCCCAGTAATACGCGATCAGTTCGGCGACTGGAAAACCTTCTTCGGCGTAATGAATCGCAGGTGCGAGATCGTCGCTCAGTTTCAGTTTGCCGAACTTTTTGTGCAGCTCGCCCCAGGCGTCCACAGTTCCCGGCACGCTGATCGGCAACATTCCGGTCGGCGGAATCGTTGTGCGGTTGAGTTTGTCGAGCGCAGCCTTCATTTGCTCGTAACTCAAACCGAGCGGCGAGCGTCCGCTCCCGTTGATTCCGTAAAGCTTGTTTTCTTTCGCGCTGTAGACGATTGCGAACAAATCGCCGCCAATTCCATTCGAAACCGGCTCCATCAAACCGAGCGTCGCGTTGGCGGCGATGGCGGCATCGACGGCGCTACCGCCTTTTTTCAAGATGTCGATCCCAACTTGAGTTGCCGCCGGCACGCTCGTGCAGACGATTCCGTGTCTCGCCAGAACTTCCGACCGTGTCGCGAAATTTTTCCCGGTGATCCGATCGACCTGAGCGGAAGAGATCGCGGAAAATGCGAACAAGGTTGCGAAAGGAACAAAAGCGCGAAGGGATATCATGGCCAAAATTTTACCGGATATGCGAGATCTGCCAAAGCCTGCGTTCAAGAAAATCGCACTCTGATCCGTCAAACCATCGCATGTTGATTCGAATTGTTATCGCGCTCGCGGTGATGGTTTCCACCATTGTCCCGTCGCCCGCAGCCGAGCGGTCTCTCGGCGACGCGCTGAAGAAGATTTTTTCTACCCCGACACCTACGCCAAAGCCACGCAAGAAGAAAAGCGCAGTCGCGACGAAAAAGAAGTCGCCCACGCCAACGCCGACTCCAAAAGAATCGGCGACGCCACGGGGGAGAGAATCACCGTCGCCATCGGCAACGCCTTCACCGAAAAAGAAACCCACCCCGTCCGCCGAAGAGAAATCGCCGCCGCCGGTTCGAACAAAGAAAAAAAAGTCGCCAACGCCATCGCCGAGCGCCTCGCCGCATCGAAAGAAGAAAACTTCTCCATCACCTCAGCCGTTCGAAACGCCATCCGCATCGGAAACACCGTCGACGCCGCCGTCCGTGACGCCAGAGGTATCGCCATCGCCGACTCCGCCGAAGAAACACGGTGCGCCAAACGCCACCTTGTCACCCGATCAAATCAAAGGCTTCGACAATTATCCGCCCAAGGTGCAAAAACTTCTCACCAGCGCGTTGGAGCTGACCACGCGCAATCTCGATTACAAATACGGCTCGGCCGATCCCAGCAGCGGCGGGATGGATTGCTCGGGTTTCGTTTATTTCGTCCTCAAACAAAACGACATCGGCGATGTGCCGCGGGACTCGAGCGAACAATATTCCTGGCTCCGCAGGGCCCGTCAGTTTGAGTCGGTGCTGAGTCAAAAGGACGACTCTTTTGAATTGGAAGACTTAAAGCCGGGCGATTTGCTTTTCTGGACCGGCACTTATTCGATCGAACGTGACCCACCGATCACGCACGCAATGATTTATCTCGGGCGCGAAAAGAAAACCGGGCACCGCGTGATGGTCGGCGCGAGCGACGGTCGTGTCTATCAAGGTGAATCCCGCAACGGCGTGAGCGTTTTCGATTTCAAAGTGCAGCGAAACGGAAAAGCGGACGACGGGAAATTGCGACCGACGTTCATCGGTTACGGCCACATTCCAGGATTGCGGGAGTAGCGAAGCCCTTGTTGCCTCCAGATTTAGATCGACAAATCGGCGGGAATTTCGCAATCAGAGTTCAGGGTTTTTGAGGGTTAGTAAAACTAACAGTAAAAAAACTATGAACTGGAAAAAATTCTTTTTCGCATTCGTCGCGGCATTTGTTTTCATGTTTGCGTTTGGATTCCTGTGGTACGGAAAGCTTTTGCACGGCGTGCACAATGAAGTGCCAGTGCTTTGGCGGACCGAAGCAGACTTCGGTAACTATTTCCCGTGGCTGATCCTTGGCCACGTCGTGATGGCGTTCTTTCTGACAATGCTTTGCGCTCGATATTCCTCGGGCGGCGCCGGATGCGGCGCATGCCTCGGCCTGCTGGTGGCGCTCGTTTATGCTGGAAACGACTTCATTACCTATGCGGTCCAGCCGATAACGACGAAAATCCTGTGCGGCTGGATCGGTGGCGACCTCTTAATGTTCGCCATCGCCGGTGCCATCATTGGCGCGATTTACAAACCGAGCACTTCGAGCGGCGCGTAATTCAATCCGTTAGATCGACATCGTTCCTCAACCGCGGGGGAAATTGCTTCCAACGCGGTTGAGCGCTGCCGTATCATCGGCCTGCATTGCCCATCGCCGACACGGTTGAAAAACTGACGACGGGCGAACCGCTGACGATCTGCTTGGTGGTTGGTTAAATCGATGGATTTCGCGAACAAAACACCTGCTCAGCTTGGCTACCGCATGCCGGCGGAATGGGAACCACACACCGCGACCTGGGTGTCGTGGCCGCGGCGCGAAGGAATCAGTTTTCCGGATTCGTTCGATCGCGTCCTGCCGGCGTTACGCGAAATGGTCGCGGCCCTCATCAACAATGGCCAGTCCGGCTCGGACTCGGAGCCGGTTTGCATCAATGTCATCAACGGAGCGCATGAAGCCGAAGCACGCGCTGTCCTCGATGCGCTGCCGCGTCAAGAGTGCATCACCTATTACGAAATCCCAACGAACGAGCCGTGGTGCCGCGATCATGGTCCGATCTTTTTGACGAGAAAGAGCGATCCAAAACTCGCGATCGTGGATTGGGATTACAACGCATGGGGAAATAAATATCCACCGTTCGATCTGGATGAAGTTGTGCCGACGCGCATCGCCGAGATTCTGAAGATCCCGGTTTTTTATCCGCGAATGATTTTGGAGGGCGGCTCCATCGAGGTGAATGGCGCGGGTGCGCTCCTCACCAGTGAGTCGTGCCTTCTAAATAAGAACCGCAATCCGAATCTCTCGCGTGACGAAATTGAACAACGTCTGCGCGATTTTCTCGGCGCCCGTGAAATTCTTTGGCTCGGCGACGGCATCGAAGGCGACGACACCGACGGTCACATCGACGATCTCGCGCGTTTCGTTTCGGAAACAAGAATCGTAACCGTCGTCGAAGAGAATTCCGATGACGCAAATTACAAACCGCTGCAGGAAAATCTCGAGCGATTGCGGGAGCTGAAGATTAACAATCGCAAGATTGACATCGTCACTTTGCCGATGCCGAAAAAGATTGTCCGCGAAGATCTGCGGTTGCCCGCGAGCTACGCCAATTTCTACATCGCGAATAGTTGCGTGCTCCTCCCGACATTTGCCGATCCGGCCGACGAAATTGCAATGTCGATCTTGCGCGACTGTTTTCCGACTCGTCGCGTGATTGGAATCGATTGCCGTGAATTAATCTGGGGCCTCGGCACGTTTCACTGTCTGACCCAGCAGCAACCCGCCATTTAATCCGCTTCTGCCGCCGGTTTGTAGCCGCTTTTCAGAATTGCGTCGTGTAAATCGGGCGCGTGCGTTTTGCGAGCGTCAAATTTAACAATCACTTTTTCATCCTCAAGATCGACCATCACATCTTGCACGCCGTTTATTTTCATCAGCACGGGGCGCAACTTGCGGACGCATTCGTCGCAATCTTCGCCTTCGGTCGCGATTTCAATTGTTTCGACGATCGCGTGGTCGGCGCGCTCCGGATTGAACGGATCGCTCGGTTCGGGCTCGTCTGGTCGGGCTGGGTCCATCACTTATTGAACGCGCGCGGGCGACTCTGTGGCTGTCTCACGCGCGATCGGTTCGAGCACGCGCCAGACATTTTCGGCGAGAATTTTTTGGCCAGCGACGTTTGGATGCACTCGGTCTGGTTGATTCAAGAGCGGATCGCCGCCGACACCTTCCAGTAGATACGGAATGAGCGCGGCGTTATTTTTCGCGGCGAGGTCGGGGTAAATCTGTCCAAACGCGAAAACGTACTCATCGGCAGTATAATTCGGCAGCTGCATTCCGGCGATGATAATGCGCACGTTTGGATTGCGCGCTTTCACTTGGTCGATGATTGCTTGCAGATTGTTTCGAATTTGCACGATCGGCACGCCGCGAAAGGCGTCGTTAATCCCGAGCTCGAGAATGAAGATGTCGATCTTGCGTTTGAGGTGCGCGGGCAAACGGCGCAGTCCGCCCTCCGTCGTCCCGCCGCTTTGGCTCGCGTTAGTGATCTCAAAGTTCAGATTGGCGGCGCGCAATTTTTCGGTCAGGAGCGCCGGATAAGCCTGGCTCGACTTCAGACCGAACCCTTGCGACAAGCTATCGCCGAGGACGAGGATCCGTTTCACCGATGAAGAATCGTGCGGCACGGAGGTCACGGATTGCGAAGACAAGATCGACGCGATGCCGATGAGGAACGTCCCAGTTCTCCATTGCTTCACTCGTTTACCCATCTTAATTTCCCACCCTCACTCGTTGCTGAAGATTTGCTCAGCAATCGAAAATCTGAAATCGTAAGTCGCAAATTTTACTTATGGCTAATTATGGAATCAACGGCTTCGGACGCATCGGTCGCAACGTCTTGCGCGCGATGACGCAGAGACAAGTCGAGCGCGTCCGCGCAATCAATGATCTCACCGACACTAAAACTCTCGCTCATCTCCTCAAGTGGGACTCGGTCCATGGCCGGTTCGAGGGCGAAATCGGATTCGACGAGGAGAACATCGTTGTTCGCGGTCACAAAATTAAGATCTTCAAGGAACGCGACCCCGGAACTCTTCCGTGGAAAAAGTTGGATGTCGATGTTGTCCTGGAATCGACCGGTTTTTTCACCGCGCGCGACAAAGCCGAATTGCACATCAGCAAAGCTGGCGCGAAACGGGTGCTCATCAGCGCGCCGGCCAAAAACCCGGACGCAACTCTGTGCATCGGGATCAATGACAACGTTTACGATCCGGCGAAGCACACCATCGTTTCCAACGCGAGTTGCACCACCAACTGTCTCGCGCCGATGGCAAAAGTGTTGCACGACAAATTCGGCATCGCCCACGGGTTCATGAGCACGATCCACAGTTACACCAACGACCAACGCATTCTCGATTTTCCCCACGAAGACTTGCGGCGCGCGCGGGCGGCTGCGATCAGCATAATTCCGTCGAGCACCGGCGCAGCCAAAGCGATCGGCGAAGTGATTCCCGATTTGAAAGGAAAATTAAACGGTGGCGCGTTTCGAGTTCCGACGCCGGACGGTTCGGTCACCGATTTCAGCGCCGTGCTCGAAAAAGACGCGACCGTCGACGCGGTCAATGCGGTATTCAAAGAAGCCGCATCCGACAAAAGTTACAAAGGCGTGCTCGAATACAGCGACGAACCGCTCGTGTCGCACGACATCATCGGCAATCCGCACTCGTGCATCTTCGACAGCAAATTGACGATCATGCTCGGCAACCGTTTCGTGAAAGTGGTCGGTTGGTACGACAACGAATGGGGCTACAGTAATCGCTGCGTCGAAATGCTCGAGATGCTTGGAAAATAATGGCGAAACTTTCGGTCCGAGATGTCGATGTTCGCGGGAAGCGCGTTTTGACTCGCGTCGATTTCAATGTGCCGATCAAAGAGAACGGCGACGAGATTGAAATCACAGACGACACGCGAATCCGCGAAGCGTTGCCGACGATCAATTATCTTCGCGAGCAAAAGGCGAAGACGATTTTGATGTCGCACTTCGGCCGCCCGAAAGGTAAGCGCGTCCAGAAATACACGCTGCGACCGATCGGTGATTATTTGCACACTTTGATCGATCAGCCCGTCATCTTTAGTCACGACACGATCGGCGAAGTGCCGGAAAAGATCATCGCCGCAATGCAGGAGGGCGACGTCGCGCTGCTGCAAAATCTGCGCTTTCAGCCTGAGGAAGAAGCGAACGATCCAAAATTCGCTCAAGCGCTGGCGAAATTCGGCGAAGTTTACGTCAATGACGCGTTCGGGGCGGCGCATCGCGCGCATGCGTCGACTGTCGGCGTGACGAAGTTCGTCGAAAAATGCGCGATGGGCTTTTTGATGGAGAAGGAGCTGAAGTATTTGCACGAAGAGCTGGATAATCCGGCCAAGCCCTTCCTCGTAATCATGGGCGGCGCGAAGGTGTCCGATAAAATCGGCGTCCTCAAAGCGCTGATGAAGAAGGCCGACACGATCCTGATCGGCGGCGCGATGGCGAATACGTTTTTCAAAGCCCAGGGAATTCCAATCGGCGCCAGTCGCGTCGAAGCGGACAAATCGGACCTCGCAACGGAACTTCTCGATCTTGCGAAGGAGCGCGGCGTCAAATTTCTTCTACCGGTCGATGTTGTCGAAGCCCAGGAAGTTCGCGCGGCCGCACCGGCTCGGAACACAACCCGTCTCTCGCGCGAACACGGAATCAGCGCCGGTTGGCAGGCAGTCGATATCGGCAACGCGACGATCGCTTTGTTTGAGGAGGAGATCGCCAAGGCGAAGACGATTCTGTGGAATGGACCGGTTGGTGTTTTTGAAATTCCCGATTTTGCCGAGGGAACAATCGCGATCGCCGAAGCACTGGCCAAGTCCGGCGCCACGACAGTCATTGGCGGCGGCGACTCGGTCACGGCGGTGAAACAAGCCGGCCTTGCCGATAAAATGACTTTTATTTCGACCGGCGGCGGCGCGTCGCTCGAGTTGCTGGAAGGCAAGGAGTTGCCAGGAGTCGCCGCGTTGACCGACAAATAGTTTATGAGAAAGAAAATCGTTGCCGCGAATTGGAAAATGAACATGACGCAGGCCGAGTCGGCGCGTTTTGTTCAGTCGTTGTTGCTAGACCTCGGAGACATCACCGATGTCGAGGTTGTGATCGTGCCGCCATTCACCGCGATCGCGAAGGTGATGGAAGCGCTTGGCGCTTCGCAGAGCATCAAAGTAGGCGCGCAA
This sequence comes from Chthoniobacterales bacterium, assembly GCA_035603575.1. Lineage (GTDB taxonomy): Bacteria > Verrucomicrobiota > Verrucomicrobiia > Chthoniobacterales > UBA10450 > AV40. The sequence goes on along the minus strand of DATNKD010000065.1, from coordinate 27,269 downwards.
AACATGCATTGGGAACCGAACGGTCCGTTTACCGGCGAGATCAGCTCGGCGCTGCTGCGCGATTTGCTCGTGCGTTACGTCGTTCTCGGCCACAGCGAACGGCGCGCGTTGTTTGGCGAGACCGATGAGATTGTGAATCGCAAAGTCCGCGCCGCGCATGACGCGACCTTGCGACCAATCGTTTGCGTCGGCGAAACCCTCGAGCAGCGGGACAAGGGCAATGTCGAAAAAATATTGTCGATCCAACTCCGCGGAAGTTTGAAGGACCTCAACGAAAAGGAGCTTCAGGAAACGGTCATCGCCTACGAGCCGGTTTGGGCGATCGGCACCGGGCGCAACGCCACACCGGAACAGGCGCAGGAAGTGCACGCTTTCATTCGTAACACCCTGCGGGAAATGTCCGATGAAGCGACGGCGGAGCGCATTCGGATTCAGTACGGCGGCAGCGTGAACCCGGAGAACGCGCGTGATTTGATGATTCAGCCGGACATTGATGGCGCGCTAGTCGGCGGGGCGAGTCTCGAGCCGCGCAGTTTCGCGCAAATCGTCAAAGCCGCGCGCGCAGAATAGTTACCGTTTAATCTCGAGATAGGTCCGGGCCTGCACTTTGTTCGTGCCCGGTTGCAATTCTTCCACGCGCATCTGTTTCAAGAACCAGCGATTTTCGATCTTTTGTCCGGAGATGACTTCGAACCGTTTCGCCAGCTTTCCGCTCCAGTCGTAGCCTTCCATTCGCATGAGCGCGCCGCTCGCTTTATCGACCCAAAGAACGACGTTCCAGTACTGCGAATCTCGAGCAGGCGCGACTACTTGCAGTTTCCAGCAGCTGCGTGTGCGCACGGTTTCATCACCCAGCACGCGAGCATTCGGCCAGTAGAGAAATTTCAGAGCGAGGTCTTCGTAGGTCACGACCGTACCGCGAATCTTTTGGTTCAATTTCTCAGGCGAAAATTTTTTCGAGCCGGTATCGGTCACAAGATCGAGGCGCGATCCGTTTTCGCCGAGGTGCAATTGCAAGACTTCGTCTGGATCGACGAATGAGTAGCGGATGAGCGGCCCGGTTTGGCTGAGATGAAACGGAATTACCGTTTCGCTCTCGCGCAGCTGGCCATCGAGATCGATCTGCTGGCGCGACTCGAGCATACGAACCGAATCCAGAATCTCTTTGGCGGAAGGAGGCGGCGCCGCCGACAAATGAGCTACCACGACGGCAAGAATAACAATGGTAACACGCATCGCGCTTGACCTTTTCAAGGTCTCAACGAATCACCTATCATCGGCTCTGCCAAATGGATCAGGAGATTTTTCATCTTATCAACGAGCGATGGACGAGCGCGGTGCTCGATTTGTTCATGGCCGCGGCCAGTGATGCCGACGTTTGGAAGCCGCTCCTTCTCATCGTTATTTTTGCCGCGCTTATCTTTGGCGGATTCCGGGCGCGCGCCTGCATTTTTTGTCTATTGATCGCGATCGTGATTGCCGAGCCGGTGACGAAGACGCTGAAGTCCGCCATCAATCGCAAGCGGCCAAAGCACGTTGAATCGGTCCGGATGGTGCGACTGGAGAAAGGGCGGCCGGAGTTTATGTCGATCTTCAAAAAACCGGTGGTGCGCCGTTCCGACGAGTCGGATCGACGGCGCGGCGATGCTTCTTTTCCGTCGGGCCACATGACCAACAACACCATCGCGGCAATCTGTTTGACTCTGTTTTACCGGCGCGGCTGGCTCTACTGGATTTTCACCGCGCTCGTTGGCTATTCGCGAATTTATTTAGGTGCGCACTGGCCGAGTGACGTCATCGGCACAATTTTTTTGGCCGCGGCCGAAACATTTTTTATTTTGGCGGCGCTGGAATTGATCTGGCGTTGGGTCGCCAAGAGATGGACCCCGCAAATTTTTGCGCGGCATCCGAGCTTGGTAGTTAATCCGGCTGAATGAGCAAAACACGAGCGGTTTGGTTCTTCATCGCAGCGCTGACGCTGATTCGATTGTCGATGTTGGGATCGACCGATCTCGAATTCGACGAGGCGCATTACTGGATGTGGTCGGAGCGATTGGCGCCGGGTTATTTCAGCAAAGGCCCGGGGATCGCGTTCGCGATTCGCGCAAGCACCGCGATTTTCGGCGCGACCGAGTTCGGCGTGCGTTTTTGGAGCCCGATTCTCGCCGCCGGCACGAGCATGTTTCTTTTTTATCTCGGCCGCCGCTTGTTTAGCGAGAGCGTTGGTCTTTGGGCCGTGATCGCATTCAACGTCACACCCATTTTTAATGTCGGCGCGTTTGTCATGACGACCGACGCGCTGTCGATCTTTTTCTGGATGGCGGCGATGTTCATGTTCTGGCTCGCCGTTGAAAAGAGCCCGCGCTTTTCGTTTTACTGGCCGCTGACTGGATTGCTTATCGGGCTTGGATTTCTTAGCCGCTACACGAACGCGTTTGAAATAGTTTGTGTTCTCCTCGTTCTCGCTTTTGCCCCGCGGCTTCGGCAGGAATTTAAACGACCGAGTTTGTATTGGCTGCTCGGACTTTTTGTCATTTGCACGATCCCACCGATCGTCTGGAACGCGCAGCATGCCTGGATCACGCTCATTCACCTGCGCACCCGCGGCAGTTTGACTGAAGACGTTGGCTTTCGACCGCTCGAGCCGCTCAAATTTTTTGGTGAGCATTTTCTTTTTTACTCGCCGCTGCTTTTTGCCGCTCTGGTCTGGGGCGTGACTGGCAGCTGGCGCCGTGTAAATCAGCAATTCAAGGTTCTGTTTCTCTTCTGGTTTGGATTGCCGGTGTTCGCCTTTTATTTCCTGCTCTCAATCAACCACGTCGCAACGCCAAACTGGGACGCGGTGTCCTTTCTCAGCTTTGGATTACTCGCGGTCCATTATTGGTGTGAACGAATCGAAACACGCGGCGTCAAAACCTTTGCCGCTGCCGCTATTCTTCTCGGGTCTGTGATTAGCCTTTTTGCGCTCGATTCCGATTTGCTTCGGAGCGCGGGACTTCGTTTTTGGCGAAGCGATCCCAGCGATCGGCTCCGCGGTTGGAAATCGATGACCGCCGAAGTGGAGCGAATTCGCAACGACCTCGAAACAAAGCTCGGCGAGAAATTATTTTTGATCGCGGACGAACGCCATCGCGCTTCCGAGATCTCGTTCTATTTGCACGACAAGCGCGTCGAAGGTCCAGGGCATCCGCCGGTCTACCTGGTCGAATCTCAGGATCTGATTAATGAGTTTTCCTTCTGGCCGCGCTACGATCAATTTGTCGAAGAGCCCGGCAAGCCGGTTCAATCGCGGGATGAAGCGTTTACCGAACAAAAGGGAGTGAACCTTTTTGTGGGACGCAGCGCACTGCTCATTCGTAATTACGCCAAGAAGCCGCCACACAACATTCGCGCCGCGTTTGAGTCGACCGAGCTCGTCGGCACCATCGAACTAAAGCGCTTCGGCCAACATGTGCGCTATTGGCAGGTGTTTCTCTGCCGACATTATCGCACCCTGCCGTTATGAACGACGTCGCTGCATCGCCGGCCGTTTCTGTCGTAGTGCCGGTCTTCAACGAAGAAGAGAACATGTCGATCTTGCAATCGGAGTTACGGGCCGCGCTCTCCGGTTTGGATTATGAAATTGTTTTTGTCGATGACGGTTCGACCGATCGCAGCGCCGAAAAAATCGAAACGTCGCCGAATGTTCGACTTGTGCGTTTTGAGAAAAATACCGGCCAGAGCGCGGCTTTGTATGCCGGCGTGCGCGCGGCGCGGGGAAAGACGATTGTGATGATCGATAGCGACCTGCAAAACGATCCGGCCGACATTCCGCGACTGCTCAAGGAAATTTCGCGCGGCGCCGATCTTGTTTGCGGTTATCGGGCAAAGCGGAAAGACACGATCACGAAACGTCTGACCAGTCGCATCGCGAATTTTGTTCGCAGCCGGTTCACCAAAGATTACGTGCGCGACACCGGTTGCACGCTCAAGGCGATGCGTCGCGAATGCGCGGACGCGCTGGTCCCGTTTAAAGGCATGCACCGATTCATCCCCGCGTTGATTCGAGGCGCAGGCTATCGGCTCGTCGAAATTCCGGTGAACCATCGCCCCCGGCGGTTCGGTCAGACCAAATACGGTTTTGGCAGTCGTGCGCTGCGCGCCACCATCGACATGTTCGGTGTCCGCTGGCTGCTTTCGCGCCGTTTGAATTACAAAATCCGGCATTCCTGAACCGAAATGCGCTTGTCAAGATAAGCGTCACCGCTAAGCTTGCGCTCCCGAATCGCGCATTCTGCATGTCGTTGGGCAATTTACTTTCCGCCGAGCAAATCATCCCCGAGATGACCGCAACTGAGCGTTGGCCGGCCATCGTCGAGCTGATCGATTTGCTCGTGCGTCTCAGCAAAATCAAACCGGACGATCGCGATAGCATCCTCGCCTCGCTCAAACAGCGCGAAGAAACGATGAGCACCGGGATCGGTTTCGGGATCGCGATTCCGCACTGCTCATCCGATCGCATCGATGACGTCGTAGCGGCTTTTGGAAGATCGATAACCGGGATCGACTTCGACGCGCTCGACAACGCGCCGGTGAAATTCGTCGTTCTTTTCATTGTCCCGAAGAACCAGTTTCAAACCCATCTGCGCACGCTGGCGTCGATCGCGAAATTTCTAAACGACCGCGGCACGCGGGAAAAGCTGGCCGGCGCAAAATCGACCGGCGAGATCCTGTCGATTTTTCGCGAAAGCCCGCAAAAATAACGCGACTCTAATTTGCGCCGTTCGCGTCTATGTGAAGGGTAGGGACAGCGCGCTGCGCGGCGTCCCTACCAATGGAGACATTCCAAACCATTCTCGCGAGAAAACTAGCCGATGCTTTGGCGAAGGCCGGGTTTGAAAACGTCGGCGAATTGACGCAGGCGACTGATCCGCGCTTTGGCGATTACCAAACGAACGCGGCGTTAGTGCTCGGGAAACAGCGCGGCGAAAACCCGAGAGCTGTTGCAGAAAAAATACTGCAACATCTTGATGTTGCCGATTTGTGTGAGTCGCCAACCGTCGCCGGCGCAGGGTTTATCAATTTCACTTTAGTGCCCGGCGTTGTCGCCAAAAAAACAGCGGAGCTCTTTGCCGACGAGCGTCTGGGCGTTGCAAGATCGACATCTCCAAAAAGAATCGTGATCGATTTCGGCTCACCCAATGTGGCCAAGCCGATGCACGTCGGCCACATTCGCAGCACCGCTCTTGGCGACGCGCTCGCCCGGGTCGCAAAGTTTCTCGGTCACGATGTGATTCGCGATAATCACATCGGCGATTGGGGGACGCAGTTCGGAATGGTGATCTGGGGCTGGAAAAATCTGCTCGATCGAGAGGCGCTCCAGCGCGGTCCGCTGGCTGAGATCGTTCGCATTTATAAAGAGACAAACGCAAGATCGACATCCGACCCGACGGTGCGCGAAGCGTGCCGGCAGGAATTGGTCAAGCTTCAATCTGGCGACAAAGAGAACACCGATATCTGGAACGAGTGCGTCGCGCTCTCGATGCAGGATTTCCAGCACGTTTACCAATTGCTCGACATTCATTACGACATCCAGTGCGGCGAAAGTTTTTACAACGATCGCTTAGCCGGTGTCGTTGAGCGGTTGCTTAATTCCAAAATCGCTGAAGTGAGCGAGGGTGCGGTCGTAGTTTTCTTTCGCGACATTCCGGAACTGGCGGACAAGCCGTGCATTATTCGCAAGAGCGACGGCGGATTCAACTACGCCACCAGCGACATCGCGACGGTTGATTATCGAATCGATGAACTGAAGCGCGACACGGCTTGGTACGTGGTCGGCGCGCCACAAACCTTGCATTTTGAACAAATATTCGAGATCGCTCGCCGGGAAGGGCGCAAAGCCGATTTCCGCCACATTCCATTTGGCAACGTTCTTGGCGAAGACCGGAAGCTGATGAAGACGCGCTCGGGCGAAAATGTGCCGCTGCGACAAGTACTGGAAGAAGCCTGCGCGCGGGCGCAAAAGATCATCGACGAAAAAAATCCGGGGTTGAGCGATGCGGAGAAGATCGGCATCGCGCGGACGATCGGCATCGGTGCGGTCAAATACGCCGACCTCTCGCAATATCGGATGACTGATTACGTTTTTTCTTGGGACAAGATGTTGGCGTTGCAAGGGAACACCGCTCCCTATTTGCAAAATGCTTACGTCCGGATCCGTTCGATCTTCCGCAAAGCGGGCGAGGGCGCGCCGAAGATCGACAAGTTCGTGCTCAACGAATCTGCCGAAACCATTTTGGCAAAGCGCGTTTGTCAGTTCGCCGAGATCGTGCCGCAAGTGTTGAACGATTTTCGGCCGAACATTCTGGCGAATTATTTGTTCGAGCTCGCGAACAGCTTTCATGCGTTCTACGAAGCGTGCCCGGTCCTGAGATCGGACGAACCGGTGCGCAGCTCGCGCCTCGCGTTATGCGATCTGCTCGGGCGCGTTTTGCAGCGCGGTCTCGATTTGTTAGGCATCAAAGTGCCGGAGAAAATGTGACCCGCCGCGGCGGGTCGTCCTGAGCGGAGCGAAGGATCTCACAGTCGAAGCTTGGATTACCCAATCGTAAAAGCGTGATGTAAACTCTCGGTGAGAGGTCCCTCGCATTCGCTCGGGATGACATGACAGAGAAACAACATCCGCGAATTCCGACTTGCACCTACCGGTTGCAATTCAACCGGTGGTTCACGTTCGCGCAGGCGCGCGAGATCGTGCCGTATCTGCGCGCGCTCGGTGTCACTGATGTTTACGCGTCGCCTTATTTTCAGGCCGGCGCGGACAGTTTGCACGGCTACGACATTACCGATCACAACAAGCTCAATGCGGTGATCGGTTCGCAAGATGAATACGACGCGTGGATCGCGGAACTGCACACGCACGGCATGGGCCAGGTGCTCGATTTCGTGCCGAATCACATGGGGATCGGCGAGCCCGGCAACAACTGGTGGGCGGACGTGCTCGAGAACGGTCCGAGCTCGATGTACGCGCCGTATTTCGACATCGATTGGCGGCCGCTTAAGTCCGATCTCCGCGATAAAGTTCTGCTCCCAATCCTGACCGATCAGTACGGACGCGTGCTCGAGCGCGGTGAACTACAGGTGCGTTTCGAAGAAGGCGCGTTCTATCTTGCATATCAAAATCAAAAACTGCCGATCGCGCCCGGCACCTACCGTCTTGTTCTCGAGATGGCGTTGGAAAATCTCGCCGAATATAAAGACGAAGAATTTTACGGCGAGTTTCAAAGCATCCTGACTGCGCTCGAATATTTGCCGCGACGCACTGAGACCGATCCGGAAAAAATTGCCGAGCGCGCGCGAGAAAAAGAAATCGTGAAGCGCCGTCTGGAACGGCGTTGTCAGGAAGCGCCCCAGGTTCAGCGCGCAATCGAAAAAGCGCTCGCGCAAATCAACGGTCGTCCGGGCGATCCACGCAGCTTCGACAGGCTCGATGAGCTGCTCAACGCGCAGTCGTATCGCCTCGCATTCTGGCGCGTCGCAGCTGAGGAAATTAATTATCGCCGCTTCTTCGACGTGAACGATCTGGCGGCGATCCGGATGGAATTGCCGGAAGTGTTCGACGCCGCGCATCAACTGGTTGTCGATCTTGTCCGGACCGGAGCAGTGACCGGACTGCGAATCGATCATCCCGACGGCTTGTATTTGCCGAAAGAATATCTGGAAGCACTCCAGCGGCGTTGCGCCAAAGTGCTCGGCATGCCGCTGCCGAAAGATGGGCGCGCGGTTTACATGATCGTGGAAAAAATTCTGACTGGTACGGAAAAACTACGTTCCGATTGGCCGCTCCACGGAACGACCGGTTACGATTTTGCCAATCAAGTGGCCGGCGTTTTCGTGGACGCCGCGGCCGAATCGGCCATGACCAGGACTTTTCACCGATTCGTCGGCCACACGATGCACTTCGGGCATCTCGTTTACGCCAAGAAACGTCTGGTGATGCGGATCGCGCTGGCGAACGAAGTCGAAGTGCTTGGCAACATGCTCGACCGATTATCGGAAAAAAACCGATGGTATCGCGATTTCACGTTTGAAGCGCTCGCCCGCGCGGTGCGGGAGACGATTGCCTGCTTCCCGGTTTATCGAACTTATCTCGCGCCTGGCCAGCCGGTGAGCGACGAAGATCGGCAAGTGATCGAGCGCGCGATTGCTGCCGCCAAGCGCCGCAACCCGGCGATCGAGGAATCGATTTTCAATTTTCTCCGCGACATTCTGCTGTTCCGGTTTCCGGAAAACCTGGATGCGCAGGCGCGCGAAGAGCACATGCATTTCGTGCTCAAATTCCAGCAGTTCACCGGACCGATCATGGCAAAAGGGTTCGAGGACACGGCGTTCTATATTTATAACCGGCTTGCCGCGCTCAACGAAGTGGGCGGCGAACCGCAACAATTCGGACTGAGTGTCGATGCATTTCACGAGCGGAATTTAGATCGACATCGTAACTGGCCGGCCACGTTGCTCGCGACTTCAACCCACGACACCAAACGGAGTGAAGATGTGCGCGCACGAATGCTTGCCATTTCGGAGATTCCGGAATTGTGGCGGCGTTCGTTGCAACGCTGGCGGACCGCAAATCGGCGCTGGAAAAAAACGGTGAACGAAGCGGAAGCGCCCGACGTAAATGAGGAGTATTTGCTCTACCAGACGTTGCTCGGCACCTGGCCGGTCGCAGCGAATGGGGCGCCGGTAGAAAATGTCGGCACTGAATACACCGAACGGATCCAGGCTTACATGACGAAGGCGTTGAATGAAGCAAAGCTGAACACGAGCTGGATTCAGCCGAACGAAGAGTGGCTCGCCGCCACGCGCGATTTCGTTGCCAAAGTTTTGGCTGCGACTCCGAAGAACAAGTTTCTGCCGACTTTTCTTCCGGTCGCGGAAGAGATTGCGCGACTCGGCGCGATTAATTCGTTCGCTCAGACTTTGCTCAAGCTGACTTCGCCAGGCGTGCCCGACATTTATCAAGGCAACGAAGTCTGGGATTATTCGCTGGTCGATCCAGACAATCGCCGCCCGGTCGATTACAAAGTGCGCGCGGAGATGCTGTCGTGTTTATCGAGCAAAACGCCGGAAGAGCTTCTGCAACACTGGCCCAACGGCCGGATCAAAATGTTTTTGACTCAGCGAGCGCTGCATTTTCGGAACGACCATGCCGATCTTTTCCGAAGCGGAAATTATTTGCCGCTACGCGCCAGCGGAACGTTCGCCGATTGCTGCATCGGTTTCGCGCGGCAATTGGATCGCGAGTGGGCAATCGTCATCGTCCCGCGTCTCTCATCACGAATCGGTTTTCCCCCAACCGGCGATCGTTGGAAGGACACGGCGATCGAGTTGCCGGAAAATTTAGCGCTCGGACGTGGGCGAGAAATCTTTACCGGTCGCGAGTTGTCAATCCAGAATCGGCAACTCCGCGTTGCTGATGCGATGTCGATCTTGCCTTTCGCAATGGTGACCATTTAGTGATGCGCGCCTTGCACGAACTTGTTGCTCAGGTCGCCGACCCATTGAGAAAAGTTGCCAAGGTTTTTCGCCAGGTCGGCTCCGAAACTTGCGAACGTGATGCGCGGTGACGCCAGGACGAGCATCACGCTGAGCAGCATGAGATTCAGCAGATAAATCACGACCAGCGAAAAAAATGTCCCGTGATCGCGAAGGTCAGTCTGGTTCTTTGGGATCATCCAACAGGTGAAGGTGAGATGAAACGCCCAGGTCGCCCCGATCACGGCGTAAAGCAGGCGGCCGTAGGGCTGCACGTTGAAAAAAATGCTGAGCGCGCCATAGATCGCGATCGCGAGAATGCTGTAGAGCGGGAAAAAATATGGCGCGAGCGCGATCCAAAAATTGGTGCGGTTCGTGACGACATGGCCACCGTCACGGCCGACTCGAAAACGGCTAATACGGCCGCCCATCAACCAGACCCAAACGGCATGCGTCAGTTCGTGTCCGAAAACGTAAAGCAAGATCGGTCGCGGCAGCCCAATGAAAGCAATCAACCAGAGGACCGCGCCTAACGAAAAGAACCAGAACTCTTGTCCGGCCCACAAACGTTGCGCGATCGTCGCGCGCGCGAACACGGTGAAAAATGTTTGGGTCAGAATCGCGCAGACCGGCAACAAAAAGATGGCGAAGATAAATTTCACCCAGCGGGTCGGGACCATGAACGGGTTCGGCTGCGGCGCGCGCCGCGTCGTCGGCACGACATACGGCGGCACTTTTACTCCGCGGCGTAGCTTCCGTCCGCGAACCATTGGCGATCTTCGATTCATTAATTAGGAGACTAAAATCCAGACTAACTACGGATTACGCGGCTGTCGTGGATGATTGTAGTGCAAGCGCGTCCCTTCCCGACAAGATTAACAGTCAGAGGGAGAGGAAGAGCCTAGGCTCGGCCCATGTAGGCGCCGGTGCGGGTGTCGATCTTGATCCTCTCGCCTTCTTTGATGAAGAGCGGGACGTTGATCGTTTTGCCGGTCTCGAGCTTCGCCGGCTTGGTCACGTTGCTGGCGGTGTCGCCGCGCAATCCTTCGGCCGACTCGATCACTTTTAAATTTACCGACGCCGGCATTTCGACCTGGACCGGTTTGCCTTCGGCGTAGAGGACCTGGAGGGAAAGATTTTCGACAAGATAATCTTTCGAATCACCGATCAAATTCTCCTGCAAAGTGATGGTGTCGTAGGTTTCCGGATCCATGAAATGGTAGCCGTTGTGATCCTTGTAACTGAACTCGAGTTGCTTTCGCTCGATATCAACCAGCTCTACTTTGTCGGTGGAACCAAAGCGAACGTCGGCGCTTTTGCCGGTGTTGATGTAGCGAATGATCGCCTGGACAAAGGCGCGCAAATTTCCCGGCGTGCGATGGTGCACTTCGAGGACAATGGCGGCGTTGCCATTGTATTTTATCGCCATTCCCCGGCGGAGATCGTTTGCGGCGGCCATTGGAAGAAAAGGTGAAAGTAGAAAGTAGAAAAGGGAGCGGCGACCTTACCCGCACTCAGAGTAACTTCAAGCGGGTGAGATCTTGCGAGTCGACGACTCCAACCGGCACTTTGTCGTCATCAACCACGACGAGATCGTCGATGCGGTGGGTCTCGAGCAATTTGAGAACTTCGACCGCGAGCTTGTCTTTGTGCACGGTCACCGGATTCAATGTCATCAAGTCGGCGACCAAGCGTTCGCCCACTTTCGGATCGGACTGAAAATGCCGCGCGAAATCGCCGTGGGTGAAAATACCGAGTAGTTGTCGATCTTCGCCTGCCACCACGGCGGCACCCGCGCGCACGCTCGTCATTGCTTTGAGAACATCGCGAACAGTTGCAGTCGGCGGCACGACCGCCATCGATTCGCGCGGCCGCATCACTTGCTGCACGCGCATGAGAAGACTGCGTCCGATTTTTCCACCGGGATGAAATTTCGCGAAGTCTTCTTTGTCGAATCCGCGCGCCTCCAGCAAAACCATCGCCAGCGCATCGCCGAGCGCGAGCATCGCGGTCGTGCTCGAAGTCGGCGCCAGATTCAACGGACACGCTTCCTGTTCCACGTTTACGTCGAGAACGACGTGGGCGTTCTTGGCGAGGGTGGAATCGGAATCACCGCACATGGCAATAATTTTCACCTGAAATCGCGCGATCGCCGGCAAAATGCGCACCAGTTCTTCGGTTTCACCGCTCGCGCTCAATGCCAGGATGACGTCTCCGTCCGCCACCATTCCGAGATCGCCATGCAACGCGTTCAACGAATCGAGCACGACCGAGGGTGATCCCGTGCTGGTCAGCGTCGACGCGATCTTGGCGCCGACGTGCCCCGATTTACCGACGCCGACCACGACCACTTTGCCGCGCGCATCCACCGCATCTTTGATCAAGCCGACGGCGCGAGAAAATTCATCTCCCAGCCGTTGGCGCAATCGTTGCAGCTCGACGATTTCGACGTCGAGAACACGCCTCGCTTTTTCCAAATAATCCATTTATCTTGACAATTCTGCGCCGGAGGAGTCTAACCGGCAAGAACTTGCGCGGCCTTAACCGGAGAAAAGTAATGAAGAAGCTCGTGGTGCTGGGGATTTTAATGACAATCGCGGGCTTGGCCCTGGCGCAGCCGCAAAAGAAAACGTTCACTGCTGTGGGTCACGGGAAGGCCCGGCCGACTCCAACTCCACCGCCGATTAAGAAAGAAAATACCGAGGGCGTTCTTCCACGCGCTGTCCGAGGCGGGAACCCATTTCAAATGTTGAATCCGAAGGCTCCGCCCCAATACGGAAAAGCGGAAGACAGCGTTGTCCTCGATCCCGACACCGGAAAATGGAAAGGGATTAAGCTCTTCACAATTAATTTTTGATTTGGCTGTTCGATGTTTGATTCCAAACATTGACCGACTTAACTGATCCACGGCCGGTCGCCGCCTTTTACTGCGCGACTTTTCTCAAGCCGGAGATGCTGCACATCTACCGGCAAATCACCGGCGTTCGGCGCGTCCAGCCAGTTGTCATCGCCCAGAAACGCGAGAACTCGGACCGGTTTCCGTTTGATAAGATCGACGTCGTCGGAAAACCGCCCACGCATTTTTTGCGGCGTTTCTGGTTTCGACAGGTCCGAAACAAGCCCTGGCGGATTTCAGCGCGAGAAGTAAGCGCGTTGACGGAAGTTCTGAATCGAGAGAACGCGCAGCTTCTGCACATTTTCTTCGGACACATCGCTGTCCATCTTTTGCCGTTGATCCGGGCGTGGTCGAAGCCAAGCATCGTTTCATTTCACGGCGCCGACGTTTTGGTGGATATGGAAAAGCCCGCGTATCGCAGGGCGACGAAGCAGATGCTCGACGCCGTCACCCGAGTTTTTGTCCGATCGGCGTCGTTGCAGCGCGCCGTGATCGAGCTCGGCTGCGACGAAAATAAGATCGACATCGTCCGCACCGGCATCCCGCTGGATCAATTTCCATTTCGCGACCGCGAGTTTCCAGCGAACGGCGAATGGCGTTTCGTCCAAGCGAGTCGCTTGATCGAGAAGAAAGGTCTGGCGACGACGCTTCACGCGTTCACCGCCTTTTTGGCGCACTATCCGCGCGCGACGTTAACGATCGCCGGCGAAGGCCCGATGTTGCGAGAGCTCAAGGAATTGACGCGCAAACTAAAGATCGACAATCGAGTCTCGCTCCCAGGTTTTGTTGCGCCGGAAAAATTGCGGGAGATTTATTATGCGTCGCACATTTTTCTGCACCCGAGCGAAACCGGCAGTGACGGAAACCAGGAAGGCATTCCGAACTCGATGTTGGAAGCGATGGCGACCGGTCTTCCGGTGCTCGCAACCGATCACGGCGGAATCCCGGAAGCAATCGAAAACGGCGTCAGCGGAATTTTGGTTCCGGAGCGCGATTATGAGGCGCTCTCCCACGCTTTGCTGAAGGCGGTGCAAGATCGAGATCTTCTGACGCGACTGGCTCGAAATGGTGCCAACGCGGTCGCGCAGAAATTCGATCAGCAAAACCAAATTCGCCGGCTCGAAGAAATTTATTTGGGAATGTTGTAAAGGCGCTCGCCGCGGCGAGCGCCTGTCTCAAAATCCGGCGTTTGATACAAACGCCGCTACAACCCAATTCGCTGGAAAAACACCTCGAGTTGTTTTCGCACCGCCTGAAATGAAATGCGCTCGGCCGCTCGCCATTGCGATTCGATAATCGCGGTTGCGCGCCCGGCGGTGTTCTTGAGCAGCTCGAGAACGATAGTCTTGAGTTGTGCAGTAGTTCGTCCTTCTCCGCAAAAATTGGCAAATGCGAGCCGGTCGATCGCGCCGTCGCCACCAGCGCAAATCGTGCGGCACAGGAGCGCGTCGCCTGCCACCTGTCCGGGCACGCGGCTGCGATCGAGTTGCAGAACGATTTTGTGTTTTGCGACCTCGCGTAAGTAATCGGCGTATGGTTCGCGCTTGTCGTGGACGCGCAATTTTCCCGGCGGAAATTTCAACTCGGTCAAAAGTCTTTCGCCCTTTCGGCCATCGAGATTGAAGACGGTAACTGGTTCGCCGCTCCCCGCGCAAATTTCTCGCGCAAGGAGAAGCGCCGAGAGATGGCTGCGCGACGGCACATCCCATTCGCGCGTCCCGATGAAAATTCCGGATTGTTCGTTAGGAGGAACGATGAAACTCCACTGCTTATCTTCAAGTGGATAAGGTGTCGGAATAAAAGCGACGCTGTTAGCGTCCCGTTCGCGCCGGACCCGGCGAAAAATCTCAGCGGCTTCCGGAGTCGTGGCGATACATCCGTCCGCCTGCGCCACAACCCGCATGAATCGGGCAAGCCTGCCGGGGTCGCGTAATTGTTTCGCAATTTGATGGAGCCCGGTCTCTTTTAACGCAACCGCAATGGTTCGGCGCTCTTTCTGACATGCAACCAGCGCGCGTTCGGTCGCTCGAAAATTGCCGCGAAGCAAAAGAAGGATCGGCCGTTTTTCCGCAATCGCATTTTTCGTCGCCCGGTGAAACGAACCGCGCGTGCAAGCCGCGAACGCGTGAAGATTGATCGGCGGATGCCCGGTGTCAGTCGGACCGACCGGCTCGTCAAAATATTGCTCGAGATCGCGTCCGCCGGGATTGAGGACGCTCAGCCGAAAATCAGTTGCGTCGGTTGACGCCATTCTATTCGTCGTCAGAGCCGGTTGGCGAAGGAGCGGCGGCTTTCAATAACGCTCCTTCTTCCACTTCATCCATCGGCCCAACCGGAACTGCGCGGCGGATCTCGACTGGCGTCTCCTCCGGTTGCGGTTGGACCGGGAGCGCTTTCAAAATCGGTCTTCCGTCATCGGTGCTGCTCGCTTTGTTGGTCTTTTGATTTAGAAGTTCAGCGCGAGTCGCGCCCGGCGGTCGATTGTCGGTCTTTTGGGCGGTCTCCTTTTCCGCGACCTGTTCTTCGGGGGCTGTGTCGATTTTCGCGACGGATTTCGCCGAGTTATAAGGATCGTTTTCCGTCAAAAGCGTCGGAGTCTTGAGGATCACCGGTTTCACTTCAGTTAAGTCAGCGGCGAGTTGGGCACGGGGGACTTCAGGGGACGGTCCTTCCGCAACCACAGGCGCGCGTGGTCCGCCGTGAATATTACAGGTCTCGTTTGGCATTTGCGCCGGTGTCGCAATTTCGGTGTAAGTCGTGCGCTTCTGGACGACATCACCGGTCGCGCCTCTGACCGTGTCGTAACATTTGTCGGTGGCGAGCATCCCCGAACGCAAACAAATCTCGACGTCTTTCAAGCCGGGCGGGCGTTTGATCTCGCGCGGCGAATAACGCGCGGCCGCCGTGTTCATGATATCAACCCACACTGGCAATGCCAGTTCCCGGCCGAACGCTCCGCGATAAATTTTTTGCGGCTTGTCGAACCCAGCCCAAACCGCGCAGGTAAAGTTGCTGTCGTAACCCGCAAAAAGTGCGTCAGTGAAATCGTAAGCGGTCCCGGTCTTGCCCGCGACCATTGGAATTTTCTTCAGCCCAAATTGTGAGCGCGCCGCCTTTCCTGTTCCGGTCTCGAGCGCATCCACCAGGCATGAATGCACCTCGTAGGCTGTCTCGGGCCTGATAACGTTTTGCCGGCTGCTGCTATCCCGTTGCGCGTGCCAGACCGTGCCGTCCTTTTCTTCGATGCGTTCCAAAATGTGCGGCGCAATTGGGCGCGAGCCGCCATTCGGGAAAATCGTGTAGGTGAGAGCGAGCTCTGCCAATGTGATTTCGCTGCTGCCAAGCAATGTCGCCGGATATGGACGAAGGCTCGACCGAATTCCCGCCGTTCGACAAAGCTGCAAAACCTCGTCCAGACCCGCCTCCATTCCGATCCGGACAGTGGCGCCGTTCTTTGATTTCGCGAGCGCCTGCCGCGCGGTCATCGTGCCCTCATAACGATTGTCCGCGCTTTCCGGGCCCCACTCGCCCAGAATTCCGGTCATCCCGCCGATCATCACCGCGCGATTATCGAGCGCCGAGTCTTCAACCAAAGTTCCGGGAAACATTCCCTGTTCGAATGCTGTCGCGTAAACGAACGGGAGCATCGCGGTCCCGGCTGGCCGTTTGGCCTGCAGCGCGCGATCGTACTGATTGTGCTCAAAATCGCGGCCACCTACGAGGACGAGAATTCCACCGGTTTCGTTGTTGAGCCCTATGATCGCGCCTTGCAAATATTCCGGAGCGGGCTGCGCGGCTGCCGTCCCGCTCGATTTCGCCTGGCGAAAGCTCGCCGCGTATTCGGCGTAAGTTTGATGATCGTAACCTGGATGCTGCTCGGCTTTATCGAGATTCCTGCGAAGCGATTCTTCCGCGACTTTTTGCAGTTCGCTGTCGATCGTCGTGTGAATGCGAAAGCCTTCGTTCATGGCGCGGTCCCATCCAACCGCGTTGATCACTTGCTGTCGGATATAATCAACCGCGTAGTTTTGGCCCTGCGCGTTTTGACGATTTCCAATCACGAGTTCCTGCGCCTGCGCGGCGGCGTATTTGGAACTGTCGATGAAACCGAGATCGTGCATGCGCGTCAGTGCGTAATTACGCGCATCGCGCGAGGCCGCCTTGTCCGTCCAGGGCGAAAGCCGGTTCGGGCTTTTGATTAGACCCGCCAGGGTGGCGCATTCGCTCAGCGACAATTCGCGCGCGGGTTTGCCGAAATAACCCTGCGCGGCCGCCTCCGCGCCATACAGACCTCCGCCGAAGTAAATCCGGTTGAGGTAAAGCTCGATGATCTTCTGCTTGCTGAAATTTTGCTCGATCCTGCGCGCGACAAAAATCTCGAGCAGTTTGCGGCGGAACGTTTTTCCTTTGAGCGCAAAACTGTTGCGCGCCAATTGTTGCGTGATCGTGCTCGCGCCTTGGCGCACATGTCCGGCGACCAGATTTTTGAAAGTAGCGCGCAGGATTCCCGAAAGCGCGTAGCCGTGATGTCGATAGAATTTGGCGTCCTCGACTGAGACAACAGCGTTAACCAGATCGCGCGGCAGCTGTTCGTACGGGATCGTCTCGCGGTTCTCGACGTAGATTTGGCCGAAGATTTTGTCGTTGCGGTCCAGAATCACGCTGGCCGATTCCATTTGCTCGAGCTTGTTCAGATCGAACGTGGCCGCCTGGTTCTTCAAATCGGCCAGGTTCATCGAAATCAAAATCGCGAGGCCGCCGATGACGAAAGCCGCAACCGTGATCGGCGCGTAAAATTCCGGGCGTGTATACCACGGCGGCCGGAATCGATAGCCCGGCGGTGGGATCAAATGCGTGTTGGTCCTCGGGGTTCTCACGAAGAGGGAGCAAACACTCAACGCTCGACGCCAAACATTCAACGCCCAATTAAAGACCTTCGGCCAGTTGAACGTTGAGCGTTGGACGTTGAGCGTTGGATATTGAGTACGCAGAGTTCTAACACGGCGTTGGTCGAAATGATTCGTGAGGAAATCCGCAGCCATGGGCCGCAACCCTTCGCCCGGTTCATGCAGCAGGCGCTTTATCATCCGGGGCACGGCTATTATTCCAGCGACCGCGCTGCAATCGGACGACGCGGCGATTATTTCACGAACGTCAGCGTCGGTCCGCTCTTTGGCGAATTGCTTGCCGCGCAATTCACCGAGATCTGGGAACGGCTCGGCAAGGTCGACAATTTTCTTATCGTCGAACAGGGCGCGCATCACGGTCAGTTCGCCTGCGATGTTCTTGAATCAACGCGGCGGCGATTTCCCGAGTTTTTCTCCGCGTTGCGCTACCAGACCGTCGAACCAATTTCCGCTTTGCAAGATCGACAATCGCAAGCGCTGCAGCAATTCGGCGATCGCGTGTTGTGGAGAAAATCACTCGATGAATTAGAAGCGTTCACTGGCATTCATTTTTCCAACGAGCTGCTCGACGCCATGCCAATAAATTTGCGCGGCAAACTTGTCGGCCTTGATGGCGACAAATTTGTGTTTGTAGAAGGACCGACCGGCGCGCCGCTGAATCAAACAATGCTTGATTGGATTGATTGTCTTTCAACAAAGTTGGAGCGGGGTTTCGTCATCGCTATCGATTACGGATTTTCGCGCGCTGAATTTCGCGAGGTACTGCAGGTGCGCGCAAAACATCGACGTCTCGATTCTCCGTTCGACGAAATCGGCCAGGCCGACATCACTGCGCATGTGAATTGGACGGATGTGGCGGAGCGCGCTGACGCAATTGGACTACGCATCGCCGGTTTCTCCGATCAACACCATTTCATTACCGGAATCATGGCCGAGTTTTCGGGGTTGTTCGACCAAGCCGACGCAAAAACCAAGCGCCAATTGCAAACGCTTCTGCACCCCGAAATGCTCGGCCGGACCTTTCAAGTGCTTGCCCTGGCGAAAGATGTCGATCTTGCCGTGCCTCTGAGCGGGTTCAAGTTCGCCCGCAACGCTCGCGAGGCGCTTGGCCTTTGAGTTTGCAACTCGCGCGATTCCACCTAACTTCCCACTCCCTCAGCGGAGAAAATTATGGCCGACGTCGCCAACAAATATCCTGAAAACGCAGCCGGCAAATTCTATGTCGATGAACAATGCATCGACTGCGATTTGTGCCGGGAAACTGCACCTGCGAATTTCAAGCGCAACGACGACGGTGGTCACTCCTACGTTTACAAACAGCCGGAGTCGCCTGAAGAAGAAGGTCTTTGCAAAGAGGCGATGGAAGGTTGTCCGGTCGAAGCGATCGGCAACGACGGCACTTAAGGGCAAATCGTTGTAGCTGCCGCTCTCCTCAGCGGCAGAATTCGAAATTGCCGGAACGCGCGTAGATTCTCAGCGTGAGCTTCATTTTCACAATCATCGGCTTGATGATTTCGCTTGATATCATCTGGTGGATTGTTTTGGCGCGCCTGACGAATCACGCCATCGGTCGCGTCCTGGTCTCGATTTTTATGGTCGCGATGATGGTCGGCCTGATCTGGGTCATCGCTGCGAGAATGTACCGCGGCAATTGGGATCGCCTCATTCCAAAGTTCGCTGTCTCAGCGATATTCATCTGGCATTTCATCGGGCTCGGGCTCCTCTCGCTGATCGCGCTTGCTCTTATACCAATTCTGCTCGGACAAAAAATAGCGCGCGTTGCTCGCAACACCCCGACCACAATAACGCAATCGGTCGGAGCGCCCGCCTGGAGCCGCCGCGAATTCGTCCGGTTTGCCGGGGCGATGTTGCCCCCGCTTTTCACTTTCAGTCTCACTGGAATTGCGATGGCTCAGCTGGACAACATTCGCGTCCGGCGTTTCGTTTTGCCGATCGCTGAACTGCCGAAGGAATTGGACGGGACCACCATCGCGCAGGTCAGCGATATGCACGTCGGACGATTTACCAATGGCAAGGTGCTGCAGAAAATGGTGCGCATGGTCAATGAAATGCGCGCCGACGTGGTGCTTTTGACGGGCGACTTGATCAATGACGCGCTCGCCGACCTCGACACCGGATTGGAATTAACTCGAGCGTTGGAAGCGCGCTTCGGTTTGGCCATCATAGAAGGCAACCACGATTTGATCGAGAACCCTGCTGAGTTCGAAAGACGTGTGAAGGCGTCGGGCATTCCATTTTTGCTCGATGAATCGACCATTATCAATGTCCGCGGATTTCCGCTCCAGCTTCTTGGACTAAGTTGGACGCGAGTTCGCGATCAAGGACGCGATGCGGCGATCGCAGTTGCCGTCAAGAAATTGCTCGAGCAGCGTGAGGCCGGTGCATTTCCAATTTTGATGGCGCATCATCCTCATGCTTTCGATGCCGCGGCCGATGCGGGGTTGCCGCTCACGCTTTCCGGCCACACCCACGGCGGGCAATTGATGTTGAACGAGCAGTTAGGATTTGGCCCGGCGCTCTTTCGCTATTGGTCGGGACTCTACACGCGCGGCCGCAGCAAACTCATTGTCTCGAACGGCGTCGGCAATTGGTTTCCGCTTCGCGTGAACGCGCCCGCGGAAATTGTGCACATCACGCTGCAGCGAGCCTGACTGATTAAACCGTGTCGAAACTTGACTGCTTAAAGCAGTCAAGCCTAACGCCCCTTACGCAAGGCATCACTGTTTTGACGCAGTCGGTGACGAACTCTCGGGTGGCGCTTTGGCAGGTGCTGATGTCGATCCGGGCGCGGAAGTTGTCGTCGCATTCGATGTGGCCGGTGTTGGTTTAGCGGCAGCTGCAGCGGCCGCCGCTGCAGCTTTTTTCTTCGCTTCAGCTGCGGCCGCTGCTTCCGCCAGGTTCGCGTCCACGGCCGCGGCTTCGACCGGATGAATTCGATGATAATACTCGTTCGACTTCGAGAGTTCCTCTTTCCGGAAAAGCAGCGCGTCGAACCGCTCGCGCTTACTCAGTTCGAAATCTTTGTCCATCTTGATCGCTTCGAACGGACAAACCTCGACGCAGATCTGGCAGCTCATGCAAACCGAGATGTCGATGTCGAACACCTTCGGATAAAACTGCGGCTTGCCCATGTAATCGGGCTTCTTGTCGTCGCTCTTAATAATATAGATGCACTGCGGCGGACACTCCTTCTCACAGATCTTGCAGGCGACGCAGCGCAAGCCCGCTTCCGCATCATCAGTGTCGTAGATTAAAATCGGAAAGTTCCGGTAGTTTTCCGGCAAAGGATTTCGCTCCTCCGGATATTGCACCGTGATCAAGCGGTCCTTCTCGAAATAACTTCCGGCAAAATTCCGGAGCGTTACCGCCATTCCTTTCAGTATCCCCGTTCCAATCACCGATCGACTTCTCCCATCACGATATCGACGCTGCCAAGAATCACCATCACGTCGGCGACGGTGTGACCGAGGCAAAGATCTTCCAGCACCGTGAGGTTAATGAAACTTGGCGGACGCACACGATAACGGTACGGATTCGGACCGCCGTCGCTGATTAAATAAAATCCGAGCTCGCCTTTTGGTCCTTCGATTCGCCCGTAAGCCTCTCCGATCGGCGGACGAAACGCGCGGATCTTAACTTTTGGATTCACGATTGGTCCCGGCTGAATTTGGGCCAGCGCTTGTTTAAGAATTTCCACGCTCTCGCGCATCTCGAGCGCGCGCATCATCAAGCGATCATAAGTGTCGCCATGGTCGCCCAGCGGAATTCGAAATTTAAAGCGCGGATAAAATCCGTAGCCGTCCACCTTGCGAATGTCGTAATTTACGCCGGACGCCCGCAGCATTGGCCCGCTGATTCCGGCATTGATTGCCAGGTCGGCGGAAAGTTTTCCGACGTTCTGCGTCCGCGCGATCACGATCTCGTTTTGCAGGATGAGTTGTTCGAACTCGTCGAGAAATTTCGGGAAAAGATCGACAATCTTCTTTGCCCGGCCGAGCCAATCGGCATCCGCTTCGACCCGGCAACCGCCGAAGCGCATATAATCGCACATCATCCGCGAACCGGAGAGCGATTCGAACAGATCGAGAATTTTTTCACGCTCGCGAAACGCGTACATCAGCGGCGTGCCCCAGGCGCCCATGTCGCTCAGCAAAAATCCAAGGAGCGACGCGTGATTTTGGAGTCGCGTCAGCTCGGCGAGGATAACGCGCAAATATTCTGCGCGTTCGGGAACTTCGATACCGGCGAGTTTTTCAACGCTCAGCGCGTAGGCCCAGTTGTTCGTCATCGAACAAAAATAATCGAGCCGATCGGTGTACGGCATCGAGCCAAGATAACTCGCGTTCTCGCCGATCTTCTCGTGATTGCGGTGCAGGTAACCAAAGACCGGCTTGAGTTTGCGCACGATCTCACCTTCGAGCGCTACGTTCATTCGGAAAACGCCGTGCGTCGATGGATGCTGCGGTCCCATCGAGACTTCGAGCAACTCGCCATCGAATCGCGAGCTCATTCGCGTCGGCGCTTGCTCGAGTTCGTGGAATTCTGTGGTCACGATTTCGTTTTTTCTCGGCCTCCTCTCCCTCAGGGAGAGGATTGAGGTGAGGGTGTGGTTTTTTCTGTAATTGCTTCCGCACCATCCAACGCCGGTCGCGGCGTGTAATGCTGTTTTGCTCTTTCGAGCACGTCATCGTGCGGCGTCGGCTCCCATTCGTAATCATCCGGCTCGCGATAATCTTTCCGCATCGGATGATCGACAAATTCGTCCCACATCAAAATCCGCCGTAGATCTGGGTGTCCCTCGAAATGAATTCCGTAGAGATCGAAGATTTCACGCTCCTGTAATTCGGCGCTGCGCCAGACCGGCGTGAGCGACGGCAACCGCGCGCCGTCGGCGCGATTCGCAGTTCGCATTCGAATAGTGAGAGGGCCGTGTTTGTGTTGCATCGAATAAAGGTGATAAACGGCTTCGAGATAGCCGGAAATTTTTTCCTCGGTCGTCTGGTCAACTTCTTTCTCAACGCCATCGACAACCTGTTTCACTTTCGCGGTTTTCTTAACGACGCGATCGAGCCAATCGACTCCGGTCACGTTTGAGCAGTAATCGAATTTTAAAGCCGCGTGATCTCGGAGAAATTGTGCGACCGCGACCGCATGCGCACTGTCGACCAGCAGCGAAGATTGTTGCGATGGTCCGGGATTAACGACGATGTCGATCTTCGCGCCGCGCGCCGCCAGCTCCGCGCGAGTCTTGATTTGTTCCAGCGTCTCCACGATTAGACGCGCTCGAGTTTCGGTGCCTGAAAAACGTCCGGATTCGCCGGCGGTTCCAAATCGTGCTCGCCAAACGCCGGCACTGGAAACTCGCTCGGCTGCCCCGGTTCGAGATGCTGCGCCTTGTTCGCACCTGTTAGTTTCTGATCGTCGATCTTGCGCTGCAATTCCATGAACGCGTGCAGCAATGCTTCCGGCCGTGGCGGGCAGCCGGGGATGTAAACATCGACCGGGATGTAACGATCGATTCCCTTGAGCACGTTGTAACCTTGCTTGAACGGGCCGCCGGAAATCGCGCACGCGCCCATCGAGATGACATATTTCGGGTCAGGCATTTGGTTGTAAAGCCTCACGATTTGCGGCGCCATTTTCTTGGTAATCGTGCCGGCTACGATCATCAAATCCGCCTGGCGCGGCGACGGCCGGAAAATTTCGCCGCCGAACCGCGCGATGTCGTAACGCGATGCCGCCGTCGCGATCATTTCGATCGCGCAGCAGGCCAATCCAAATTGGAGCGGCCAGATCGAATTCTTCCGGCCCCAATTGTAGAGTTCCTGCATCGAGGTGACCCAAATGCCTTGCCGTTGCAGCTCGCTCCGCAGCCCTTCGTCGATTTGCCCTTCGGTCATCTCGCCCAATTTAAACAGCCTTTGCCCCAAGCCCAAATGAGACCTTCAATCAACAAAAGCAGGAAGACGAGAATCGCGATGAAAGCGCCAATCGGCAAACCGGTGAACGCGACCGCGAAAGGCACCAGAAAAATTGCTTCCACGTCGAAAATCAAAAAAATGATCGCGTAGAGGTAATACTGGGATCGGAATTGAATTTGTGCTTCGCCGATCGATTCGACGCCGCATTCGTAGATCGCATTCTTTTGCGCGCCTGGCTTTGGTGGTTGAAAGAATTTTCTCCACAGCCACGCCAGTCCAAGCGGCAGCAACGGAAACGCCAGAGCTACGCCCGCGAAAATGACGATGAACAAGTACGGATTCGGAGTCATTCCTGTGAAATCTAGTCAATAATACCTGTTTTACACGAGAAACAGAAATAATCGGCCTTGATTAACTGATCAGTCATCGCTTCCGTGTTGCGAGTGCTGATTCGGGAATCGACCAAGCCGGTCACTTTCTTTTTTCTTGTTCTGCCGTACGGCATCAGCAGCGGCTTTGTTTCCATCACGCTGCCGTTTGTTTTGAGCGCGGGATTTTCGGTGGCGATGGCCGCGTCGATTGGCGCAGTCGGTGTGTCCGCAAATCTCTGGCGATTTCTCTGGGGGCCGCTGAAGCGTTCTTCCTTGATTAAACAATTCAGCACCGCTTTTCTTCATCGAGCGTGAGCGATTCTCTCGACCAAATTTTCATCCACGCAAAACAGTGGCTGCTCTCGTTCATTAGCGGTCGCGCGCCGGATTGGCTGATTCAAATTGCTTCCAGCCTCATCAACATTGCCACGCTCCTCGGCGTTTTCCTGACCCTCTTTGCCCTGATTTCGGTTCTCGAACGAAAAATTCTTGGACGTATGCAAAATCGTTACGGCCCGAATCGCGTCGGTCCGTTCGGCCTTTTCCAACCGGTCGCCGATGGAATTAAAATGTTGATCAAGGAAGACATCGTTCCCGACCGCGCCGACAAGATCGTCCATTTTCTGGCGCCGGTTTTGATCGCAGCGACTGCAATTCTCAGCCTCGGAGTCATTCCCTACGGTCGCAACATGACGCCGTTTGTGATCGACGGCGGCATTTTGTTTTTCTTCGCCGTGGGATCTACGACTGAGCTGGCTGTCTTCATGGCGGGCTGGGGCAGCAACAACAAATTCTCCATGCTCGGCGCGATGCGGGCCATCGCGCAGATGATCAGTTATGAATTACCGCTCATCATTACCGTACTTCCAGTCGTGATGATCGTCGGCTCGCTCAATCCTGACAAAATCGTCGGCGCCCAAGCGGCTTACTCGTTAGGCTTCATGCCGCACTGGTTCGTTTTCACGCCGTGGGGTGCGACCGCGTTCATTTTGTTTTTTGTTTCCGGCCTAGTCGAATCGAACCGGACGCCGTTTGATGTGCCGGAAGGCGAATCGGAGATCGTCGCCGGTCACATGACCGAATATTCCGGGTTCAAATACGCCACTTTCTTCATGGCCGAGTACATCGGAATGTTCGCGATTAGCGGATTGGGCATAACACTCTTTCTCGGCGGATGGCGGGCGCCGGTCCACTTTCTCGATTTCATTCCATCCTACGTTTGGTTTTTCGTGAAGTTGTCGATCCTGCTTTTTGTTTACATCTGGCTGCGCGGCACGCTCCCGCGCACGCGCGTCGATCAGATCATGAATTTCGCCTGGAAATTTATGCTTCCGATGGCGTTTACGTGCGTGGTGGCCGCCGCCGTCTGGCATTACACCGGTCGAGGGCTGCGCGGGTGGCTTTGGTCGCTCGCGGTCATCGCCGCCGTTTACTTCACGTTGTCGATCTTGCTCGATACGCGCCGAAAATTCGCGCCGCGCACTTATCGTTTCGCCGAATGAGCTCGATCGCCTTTGTCGCCATCACAATTCTCACGCTCGCCGCGGCGCTGGCGGCGGCAACGCTGCAAAAACTCATGCACGCCGCGCTCAGTTTCGCGGTGATGTTTGTCGGCATCTCCGCGTTTTTCTTTTTACTCGGCGCGGAATTCGTCGGTTTGGTCCAAATCTTCGTCTACATCGGCGCGGTCGCGGTGCTGATTGTTTTCACCATTCTCCTGACGCGCG
Organism: Chthoniobacterales bacterium; assembly: GCA_035603575.1. GTDB lineage: Bacteria > Verrucomicrobiota > Verrucomicrobiia > Chthoniobacterales > UBA10450 > AV40. The sequence continues at coordinate 1,913 of DATNKD010000065.1, read as the reverse complement.
ACGACGTCGGAAAGGTCCAGAGCTTTAACTGGAGCGGTGTGATCGTTGCCATCGCCGTGTTCGCTGGTTTGGTCTGGGCGATTGCGAATACAAAATCGCTCCCGCTAACGCCGCCGCTCATCGAGCCGGTCAGAGTCCAGCGAATCGGCGAACTATTGATGACGAATTATGTCTGGCCACTTCAGTGCGTCGGAGTTTTGCTGACCGCGGCCCTGATCGGCGCGCTCATTCTGGTGATGGAGGAAAAGACCTGATGACGTTGTCGATCTTGCTCGTGGTCTCGGCCGCGTTGTTTTGCATCGGATTGCTCGCTGCGCTCAGCCGGCGTCACGCCATTTTCATTTTGATCGGAATCGAGATGATGCTGGCGGCAGCGAATTTGAATTTCATCGCGTTTTGGCGGTTCGCGCCGCAACCGGCGCAACCGACCGGCGTGATGGTCGCGATCTTCGCGATCGCCATCGCCGCCGCGGAAGCTGCGGTCGGTCTTGCCATGGTCATCGCAGTGTACCGCCACTTCCGCAGCACGAACGTCGACCAGCTCGATCGTCTCAAAGGATGAATTCCTGGATTACGACGAACGTTTGGTTGGTTCCGACCGTCCCGGTCGCGGCATCGATTTTGATTTTGGCTTCCGGGAAATCCGCGCGCCGAAGCGCGGTTGCGTTCGCCATCCTCGGTCAGGTCGTTGCATTAACGATGTCGATCTTCGCATTTGTGTCGACGCTGCATTCCCACAGCTTTCGTGTAGTCGAGAATTTCACCTGGTTCACTTTCGGCGAACAAAACCTTCGCATCGGTTTCGTTCTCGATCCGCTCGCGGCCGCGATGCTGATCATGATCACGCTGGTCGGTCTCTGCATTTTCATTTTTAGCATTGGCTACATGGCCGAAGACAAAAACTTTTCGCAATTCTTTGCCTATCTCTCATTTTTCTCAGGAGCGATGCTCGGCGTGGTCGTCGCTAACAGCTTGCTTCTTCTCTTTGTTTTTTGGGAACTCGTCGGACTCGCGTCTTATTTACTGATCGGATTTTGGATTGAGCGCCCGAGCGCCGCCGCCGCCGCGAAAAAGGCGTTCATCACCACGCGCATCGGCGACATGGGATTTTTTCTCGGGATCCTCTGGCTCTATCATCAGAGCGGAACATTGCTCTTTTATGATGGCGGCCGCGGTTGTCTCGAGAACGCCGGCCTGGTGGCGCTTGGCGCCAGCGCCACGTTTATCGCGCTCCTGATTTTTTGCGGCGCGGTCGGCAAGTCGGGTCAATTTCCGCTTCACGTCTGGCTACCGGACGCGATGGAAGGTCCGACCCCGGTCAGCGCATTGATCCATGCCGCAACCATGGTCGCAGCCGGAGTATTTCTGGTCGCGCGCGTCTATCCGGTCTTTGGCGTCGGTGCAATCAACGGTGTGACGCCTTCGCTCACCGTTGTCGTCTGGATCGGCGTGATCACCGGTTTAATGGGCGCGTTGATTGCGGTCGCGCAGTTCGACATCAAACGCATTCTTGCCTACTCCACCGTTTCGCAGCTCGGCTTGATGATGGTTTCGCTCGGTGTTGGTGGCGTCGCTGCGGGCATCATGCATTTGCTGGCGCACGGATTTTTCAAAGCGCTCCTCTTTCTCGGCGCCGGCTCGGTTATTCACGGCCTTCATCACGAACAGGACATTCGAAAAATGGGCGGTCTCCGCCGGCTCATGCCGATTACTTTTTCAACTTATGCGATTGGCATGATGGCGCTCAGCGGGGTGCCGTTCTTTTTTTCCGGCGGTTGGACGAAGGAGGAAATTCTCCATGCGACTTCAAATTGGCCGCGGTCGCACTTGCCGCACTACTTGATGTTGATCGGCGTCATCCTGACCGCGCTCTACATGACGCGGCAGATCATCTACGTCTTTTTCGGCAACCG
>DATNKD010000064.1:0-13315 GCA_035603575.1 Chthoniobacterales bacterium | reverse complement strand
TATGGATGGTGATTGGGATGAAGTCGTAACAAGGTAGCCGTAGGGGAACCTGCGGCTGGATCACCTCCTTTCTAAGGAGAGATTCATCGCCTTCGAAATTTATTTCGAAGCGCGGTTGAATAGGTCGACGGCTAACTCCCTCGGGTGAATCAATTGATCATCCGATGTGGATATGCCGTGAAGACTTTGGAATCGAAAGAAACCAGAGCCCAGAGAAACTCTCGACGGTAACGCACAATTCAGTCTTTGCTGCACATCGACTAGAAATGCCGGTCCCGAAAGCATTCGGGGCCGGCATTTTTCTTTTCTGTAAAAACAAACCGCGGATTACGCGGATGAAACGAATGGAGGCACTCGAACGCCATCGTTGTCATGTCGAGCGAAGTCGAGACATCTCTAGATATTTCTGATCTTCTGTGGCGGCAGCCGTCCCGGCTGCAATTCTTCTGTCAAATGCTAGTCCGGCTCGGACCTCAACAACTCAACTTCTCAACCTCTTTGGTTTCGTTTACGCTCCCACTTCACTCAAATCCTAGCTATGCATCCAAATCTCCGTGCTCTTCCGCTCCTTGCTCTGTGCTTCTGTCCCCTCGCCCATGCTGCCGACGCGCCTCCGGGCAAACCGCAATACGGCGCATGGGGATTCGATTCCGCCGGCGCCGATACTTCCACCAAACCGGGTGACGATTTCTTCCGGTTCGCCAACGGTACCTGGATCGACAAGACACAGATTCCTCCCGACAAACCGGCTTATTCGCTCCGGCTCGCGATGACCGATCTCGTCGAGCAACGCCTCCATGAAATGATGGAAGCGCTTGGCGCGAAGGCGAATGACAATCCTCGCTCTATCGAAGAAAAAGTCGGCGCGTTTTATCACTCGTTTATGGACGAGGCACGCGTCGAACAGCTCGGCGCTAAAGCAATCGAACCGGAGTTAAACGATCTCAAAAACGCCAAGACGCGGGACGATTTCGCCGCGCTGATGGGGCGGACGACAACGGATTTTGAGTTCTCCCTCTTCAATGTCGTGATTGATGCGGATCTGAAGGATCCGAACCACTACGCGTTCTACGTCACTCAATCCGGACTCGGTTTGCCGGACCGCGATTACTATCTGAAATCCGACTTCAACGCCCAAAAAACGGCGTATCAAAATTACGTCGCGACCATTCTACGATTGCTGAATTGGCCGGAAGCAGACGCGCGCGCGAAAGACATAGTCGAGTTCGAAACCAAAATCGCCGAGGCCAGCTGGACCAAGGCCCAGCAGCGCGACTTCATCGCGATCTACAATCCGATGTCGATCCAGGAATTGAAGAAGCTCGCACCCGGATTCGCGTGGGAAAAATTTCTCGCCGAAGCAAAGATGCCGAAACTGATCCGCGTCATTGTGGCCGAGAAAAGCGCCTTCCCAAAAATTGTCGACGCGTATGCGAAAGCGCCGATCGAAACCATCAGGGCGTGGCAAACATTTCATCTCGCCGATAACGCCGCTCCCTATCTCTCGAAAGCGTTCACCGACGCATACTTCGAGCTTCACGCCAAAACACTTTCCGGCCAGAAAGAGCAACAGGCGCGTTGGAAACGTGCGATCACCACTGTCAGTGGCGGCGATTTCGGAGTTGGCGATCGCTTTGGCACGTTCGGCACGATGGGTTTTGGCGTCGGCCAGCTTTACACCGCGAAATATTTTCCACCCGAAGCGAAGGAAAAAATTCAATCGCTGGTCGCCAATTTGAAAGACGCATATCGCGCTCGGATCGAGAAGTTGGATTGGATGGCGCCGGAAACGAAAAAGGAAGCGCTCAAGAAACTCGACACCTACACGATCAAGGTCGGTTATCCCGATCACCCGCGCGATTATTCCAAGCTCGTTATTCGCAGCGACGATCTAGTCGGCAATGTAAAACGTTGTGCGGCGCTGGACTGGGATTTTTACACCGGCCGCTTTTTTGGCCCGGTCGATCGATCCGATTGGGGTATGACGCCGCAAACGAACGATGCTTACAACGGAAGCCTGCGCGATATCGTGTTTCCTGCCGGAATTCTCCAACCGCCAGTGTTTGATGCGAATGCCGATCCCGCGATTAACTACGGCGGTGCCGGCGGTATCATCGGCCACGAGCTCACCCACGGGTTCGACGATCAGGGTCGCAAGATCGATGCATCGGGCACATTGCGCGATTGGTGGACAGCAAAAGACGCGGAAACATTCAAAGCGCGAGCCAACATGCTCGGAGCCCAATTTTCAAAGTACGAACCGCTCCCAGGCGTTCACGTCAACGGCGAGTTAACAATGGGCGAAAATATTGCCGATCTCGGCGGTCTTACGTTAGCCCTCGATGCTTACCGAGCGTCGCTGAAAGGACAACCAGCGCCAGTGCTCGACGGTTTCAGCGGCGATCAACGTGTGCTCCTCGGTTGGGCGCAGGCATGGCGTGGAAAAGTCTCGGATGATTATGTTCGGAAACAGGTCGTGAGCGATCCCCATTCACCGCGGCAGTTTCGGGTCATCGGCCCAACGCGAAACATCGACGCCTGGTACGACGCGTTTAAAGTGCAGCCTGGCGACAAAATGTTTGTCACACCCGAACAACGCGCACGGATCTGGTAAGTCCGACTGGAGGGACACGCGCCGTCGTGTCCCAAATATTAAGGCGCCGACAGCGTGGCGCCCCTCCGTTTACTTTTCTTGTCGTATTCAAGTCGCGGACGTAAACGTTGCCCATGATCATTGAAATGCGCACTTACAAGATCAAACCGGATCTGCGCGCAAAATTCCTGGAGACATTCGAATCGAGAAGCGTGCCCGAGCATCAAAAAATTGGGATGAAGATCCTGGGACCATTTTTATCGGTGGAAGACGCCGACACCTTTTTCTTTATGCGCGCTTTTCCCGATCTCGAAAGCCGCGAACCGCTCAAGACCCAGTTTTACGAAGGCAAACTTTGGAAAGAGGAACTCGAGCAAAAACTTATGCCGATGATCGAGAAATACGATGTCGTTGTCGTCGAAGCGAAAGGTGGCCTGGGCGAGTGGCGATAAATCCAATAAGGAAAGCAGGAACCCAGGAAAAGAGTTTCTTGAAATCGGCAATCGCCAATCGACATTCGGCAATTCTGAAAGCGGGGGGCATAGCTCAGTTGGTAGAGCGCCAGCTTTGCAAGCTGGAAGTCAGGGGTTCGAATCCCCTTGCCTCCAGGGATTTCGGATTGCGGAAACCCGCAGCCATGTTTTAGTTCTGACTCTCCGGTTTTCCGGTATCGGCAATCCGAAATTTTTGGGCCTGTAGCTCAGTTGGTTAGAGCATGCGCTTGATAAGCGCAGGGTCACTGGTTCGAGCCCAGTCAGGCCCACCAATTCGGCCGTCAAACCGTCACGTTCTGTCGTCTTCTGGTCGCGAACATCAAGCAAATCGTCAGCCCGAGGAACGCGCCGCAAATGTCGATCATCACATCGACGGGTGACGACGTGCGTGACGGGACGAACGATTGATGGAATTCGTCGCTGGCGGCGAAGATTGCACAGGCGAGTGCGGCAACGAGAAACAAGATCGACATCTTCATTTGCCAGCGAGTGCCGCTGCGGAGCGCCCGCCAAAGCAGCATTGCCAGGATCGCGTATTCAGTCAGGTGGCCAACTTTTCGAACGCCAACTTGAATTGCGTTGAGCGCGACGAGAGAAATCTGTGGATCGATCCAGCGCAAAAACGGCACGAGAAACCGAGACGTGTGCTCGGCCGAGAGCATATCGGTCGAACCGAGGAAGATTATCGTCATCCAGAGAATTGCTGGCATCCAATATCTGACGAATCGACGCGCTTTCATCTTCAAGTGAAACCGTCACTCTCTTTTGCATTCGCCGATCCGCAATCTAGAATCTCCCATCTTTCGGAAATCTGATCTCTGACCTGTGATCTCTGCGATAACCGCCAGTCCGGCTCGGACTCCCCTCACCTTCGAGCCCATTTTCATGGAACGAATTTGGGGCGGCCGCAAATTCGCGGAGCTGTTTGGCAAACATTTGCCGCCGAACAAACGAATCGGCGAATCGTGGGAAATTGTCGATCGACCCGAAGCTCAAAGCATTGTTGCCAATGGTCCGCTCAAAGGCGCAACATTGCACGAACTTTGGAGCCAACATCGACAAGAAATTTTCGGCAATCTTCCAAATTCGCCGCGATTTCCGTTGCTCATCAAACTGCTCGATGCCCAAGAGAAGCTTTCACTCCAGGTTCATCCGCCAGAGAAAATCGCAACGAGACTTGGCGGCGAACCGAAAACCGAATGTTGGTATGTCGCGTCCGCCGAACCCAGCGCTGAACTTTTTGTCGGATTTAAGAAATCAATCACCCGCGAAGAATTTGAGAAATCATTGCGTGCCGGTTCAGCGGCCGATTACGTCCACACGATTCGCGTGCAAGACGGCGATGCCATGTTTCTGCCGGCCGGACGGTTTCACGCCGTCGGCGCCGGGAACGTGCTGGCCGAGATTCAGCAGAACAGCGACACCACTTATCGCGTGTTCGACTGGAACCGCGTCGATCGCTCGACTGACAAGCCGCGACGGTTGCATGTCGATCAAGCGCTCGAATCCATCGACTTTAACGATGTCGCACCAAAACTAATCGAACCGAAAGGCGAACTGCTTGTTAAACACGAGCTTTTCGAGCTCCAGAAATGGAATCTTGATTCGCCGCGCGAAGTTACGCCACGGGGACAGTTCACCATTGTTTGTTGCCTGACCGGCTCGGTCAGCTGTGCCGATGTCGACCTTCGCCCGGGCGAATTCTTTCTCGTGCCGGCGCCGTTACAGGATCGACAAGTTCACCCGCGCGCTGACGGGACGACTGTGTTGCGTGTGACGATTCCGGTGTAGTGGCGGCCGTGTCGGCCGCGATCAACTTACGCTCGATCAATCACCACAAACTCACCTTGGTACGGCCAATGATTCCACTGCTGAACCAGTCCTGCACGAACAGGATTTTCCTGCACATATTCCCATTTTTGACTATAGCTCTGGTCATTGCGCAGAAGGTGATCGAAAAATCCCGGTTGCCATAAGGGCCGCTTCTTGGTCGATCCCACCGCGAGAGATATTGATCGTTTCAAACCATTTATCCATGCCGCGAGCTCGAAATCGTCACTCCCTCGAACGAAGAAGTGCATGTGATCAGGCATAATTACGTATCGTCCGACGGCGATGCCAAAGTCATTAAATGCTCGGATAAGATATCCTTGGAATGCTCGGTGGACCGTTTCCAAATCTGCAATCTTTTGTCGATGAATTGTGCAGATCGTTACAAAGAACAAAGGCTGATCATAACTCTGGAAGATCTCGTCGAGTCTCGGCGGGCGACCTTTGATCATTGAAGGGAGGAACAGGCGCGGCCGGCACGGCCGCCCCTACACTTCAAGCTCTAACGCCTCTCAACAAATGGGATCGCGGGACGTACCACATCCGTTGCACGTTCACGATTTTCCAGGAGTCATGTTCCGGCAGAAGTTTGTAGAGAAACGGCTGAACCCGGCCGTCGTTGCTGACGAACATGACTTCTGCCAACGCTGTCCCCTCCTCCATCTGGACCGAACCGAATTCCATTCTGCCGTGCTGCGATTTCGCAATCGGATCGCGACGAATAATCGTTTCCAACTGCTGGAACGTGAGTTTCGGGCGCGCGTGACTGGCGGCAAATTGGTAGCCGTCATCGTTCGTGGTCGCATCGATCGACTCGGAGCTGGCGTCCCTGTTCGAAATTTCTTCCCGCCATGAATTCGCGATCAGAATTCCGCCGACGCAAAGAAGGACGCTCGCGGCGATAAGTGCGAATCGAGTGGCGGTTTTCATCGCGATGTCACCGGCTGCGACAATCGTCGCAAGTATTGGAAGCTGTAGATGCCGGTGCCGTGCCCGTCGCGCCAGCGTGGCTGTAGTGCGTAGCCTCCGACGATTTCGAAGCCAGCGAGCTCAAAGCTGTTGCCGGAATAACTCACGTTCGGTCGCATAATATTTCCGAGCACGTCGGGCTCGCCGCCACAGGCCGCACACGGACATGCGCGCCGGAGAAATTGGAGATCGAGATACGACTCGGTTCCGTCGTTCCATTGAATGGCGAGCTCATTTCCAATCTGCTGAATGTTCGTCGGTTCCAGACGCATGGATTTAGATCTTACCACGATGTCGATCTTAAGAGCAATCTTTCGGCCACGGATTAACACCGATGAAACACAGATAAGAAAGATTCCAGAAATTCGGCTTCAGAAATCTGTGAAAATCTGTGTCCATCTGTGGCTTAATCCTTCTTTCGTTTGGATCGCTCTCCGAAAATCGCAGTTCCAACTCGCACGAGCGTCGCGCCTTCTTCAACCGCGATAGGAAAATCCTGCGTCATTCCCATCGAAAGCTGCGCAAGATCGACATGAAACTCCGTTTGAAGCCGACCGCGCAGCTCGCGCAATTCGACAAAATAATTTCGTGACGCTTCCGCTTCTTCGCCCAGCGGCGGGATCGTCATCAGACCCAAAATCGACAATCGAGATAACGCGAGCAGGTTTTCCAGGTCTTCGCGGAGCTTCTCTGGCGTGAATCCAAATTTACTCCCCTCGCCTGCCACATTGACCTCAAGCAAAACCCGCGGATGCAATCCTTCTTCTTCCGCAATGCGATTAATATCCTGCGCGAGCGCGAGCGAATCGACACTGTGGATCAATTCGAACAGTGGCAGCGCGTGACGAATTTTGTTTTTCTGGAGATGACCGACGAAATGCCAGCGCAAGTTCGAGGGCAGCTCGGGAATCTTTACCCGCGCTTCCTGCACCCGACTTTCACCGAACAAGTTCTGACCGGCTTCGATCGCTTCGCGAACTTTCGCGGCATCGTGCGTTTTGGAAATCGCGACGAGCTCGATCTCATCAACCGCGCGACCCGCTTTCGCCGCCGCCTGCGCGATCTGTTCGCGCACGCGCTCAAGATTTTCGGCGACTGTTTCCACACCGGAAACTTACACTTTCACATTGAACAGCAAGAATACGTCGCCACGACCAATGTAGCTGAACACAAATCAGCGCACGGGCAGTGATGTTCTATTAGTTGATTGGCCCAGCGGCAGAATGCTGTAGCCAGTTCCCGCAACAGAACGCCAGCTGTTGGGCTGAAATGATGATGGCCGATAGGATCCAACCAAGGCCTTTGCACCCGTCCGTCCCACAGACTGTTCAACCTCCAACGCATCGTCAGCTGAAAGCGACCAAAAGTCGTCAGCGTTCGTAATTTGGGCGACGATATGAACGCGCGCTGCGTGCGCATAGTAATGATTGAAGCCCTTTCCAACCGTAGCAATCCCATCGCCGGGGTTGATTCCCATTTTGGTGAGATCACGCGTAACTCTTATCTCTTTGGAGAGTTCGCGCGCCGACGGTGTCCGCAAAGTTACACCAAGGCGGAGAACCGGCGGAATCAGAAGAATTAGCGCTAATGAGAGAAGCAAGACGCGTTCGAGGAAACTGTTACGCCATAGAACAGCGCCGTATCCCCCAATGAAAAACAAAATCAGCCAGGGGGCCAGATATCGAAATTCGATGTTTATCATCGTGTAGACGAGAACCATTGTCGCCGGCCAAAGCATAAACCAGCACTCTGCATCGTTTGGGCGACGGTGCGCAGAAATACTCACAATCGCTAGCGCGACGAGCCCTCCGAGCGGAAAGAACAGGACCGGGAAAAAATCTCTGTAGAAATTTAGACATTCGGCGACGGCATCGAATTGCTTTTTCGAGTCGAAGTGAATCTTGGCGCCGGCGTACCAATAGGCAGGATCGTACCAAAGCGGGTAAGTACCCGCGACAGGCGTAGCGAATTCAAGAACCTCCGGATCGCTGATGACCTGGCGAGGTCCGTGAAGCGGCATATCGCCGCCAGGAGTTCCGGTCCAACCTTCGAACTGGTGGAGACCCTGAACGTACCAGAGATAGTTTAGGCGACCGGCCTCGGAAATGGTTACATGCCCAACTCGCGCGCTGATTGCGATAATTTGAGGAGCGCTTATTAAAACCAGGGTACCGGCAGCGACGAGAACGTTTTTTACATGCGGACGGGAGCGATAACGACAAACAAGCAAGACAACAAACAGAATCACTGCCGCGGGAAAGATGATCGCTTTCGCGAAATACCCCAGCGCCAACGCGCAACCAAGCGCGATGTAAGGCGCTCTGTTACTCAATCGCAAAGCGCGGAAATACAACGCAGCAGCAGCGAACACTGCGGTGCTTAAGAGAAGGTCCGGAGTTACCGCAAACGGCAGAATGTGGATGTTTGTGTAACAAAAGAACAACGCGAACCCAAAAACGATCAACGCCTCTTGCCGCCACAAAGGTCCCCGCTCCGCAGCGCGAAACAGGATCAACTCGCGCAGGAGCAACCCGAAAGTGACAGCCGCGGCAAAATAGATTACTGCGTTCAACGCGTGTACGTAGGTGAATTCCTCGGTCGGCCCTGGCTGCAGAAGTAGATTCGAAATCGCGATCAGCGCGGGATAGAATGGGCCCCAATATGGATTCACAAGCGCACCCGGCCCGTGTTGCAGCGCTTCGTTTGCCATGTCGAGGTAACTCATCGCGTCCGGATTCATCCGTTCGCGATAGATCCAGGCGTTGAGAGCTCCCCAAATTGCGGCCACAATCCACCCCAAGAGGATCCCGAGCGGCAAACCAGTCTTTTCGCAGACCGCGATCCGAAAACTATTGAGCTTGGGAAACACTCGCCGCTTAAACACAGCGCACAGCTTTATTCCGCGTCTGATTATTTTCCAAGAACGGCGTTCGGTCTTTTCTTATCAGCAATTCGAGGACAGCAATTCCATCATCTGCTTGGCCAGTTTCGGACCAATCCCACTTTCTTCGTGTTTGAAATAGACGAACGCGTCTTTCCAATTTGATTTTTGCTCGCGCACAAATGCGGCCCACTTTTCGACGTCGGCCTTCTGATAATCTTCGCGGCGCAGTCGGAGATAGCCATAATCGGCGGTGATCTTCTTTGGCGTCGCGAGGTCGTCCGTGTCGGCGATGCAAAGCGCGATGTTTCGCGATTTCAACAGGTTGAAGATCTCATCATCGAACCAGGAATCGTGACGGAATTCGAATGCCGCACGCATTGAGGGAAACTCGCGAAGAAATGAGCTCAACACGTCGGCATCTTTCTTGAAAGTCGGCGGAAGTTGAAACAGGATCGGGCCGAGTCGTTCGCCCAGGCCGGTCACGACTTTGCAAAAATATTCGAGCGTGTCGGTGCAATCGCGCAGCTTCGACCAATGCGTGATCTTTTGCGGCGCTTTCAGGGCGAAGCGGAATTTTTCCGGCGTCAGCGTTTTCCAATTCTCGATTGTCTTCGGTGCCGGAATCCGGTGGAAAGTGTAATTGATCTCGGTGGTCGAAAACCGTGCGGCATAAAACGCCAGCATTTTCGCGGTTGGCAGATCTTCCGGATAGAAATTCCCCTTCCATTCCGCGTATTGGAAACCAGATGTGCCGATCCACGTATTCATTGTCGATCTTGTCAGAAGCAGAAAACGTCCAACGCCGAACGCCCAACGTCCAATCTCGAATTCAGAGGCGGAAAATCCTAATCATTCCTGGATTCCTGCTTTCCTAATTAAATTCCTAATCAGAGCACGCCGACGGCGCGCGAGATGAGAAGAATCACGATACTGAGCGAAATAAAAACCTGGATCATCGCCAGCACTTTGGCCCAGCGCGCGAGTAACGGCGCATCGGTCGGGCCGAAGGTCGAGCTCTGGGTAAAGGAGACAAACAGATAGTCGATGAAGCGGGGACGCCAAGGCGTACATTCGAATTGCGCGCGCTCATCATGCGGGACCTGCATTTGCGGGAAAAGAAAACTGGTGCTGCCGAACTTCTTCTGTTCGTGCCGGAGCGTTGGCCCGCCGCTATCGAGCCGCCAATACCAAAGCGCGAAGACGATCACGTTGGTCAGCCATAGTAACGCGCCTGAGCGCAAAAGTTCGAGCGCCGCTTCTTTGTGTGATGGTAGTGCTCGCACCAACAGTCCCACCGATCCGATCAGTGCCAGCGTGGTGATCCCATTAATGATGAGGCCGAGGGCGCGATTCAGCGAGCGCTTTCCAGTGCGATGACTGATCACTGTTGGGATGAGCAGGACGACGATCAACGTCGGCAATAACCAGGTTGGACCGATGATCAGATCGCTTGGCAGCGCCAAATAAATTGCGCCCACCGCCAGAAACGCGAGCAGCGCTTGCCAGCGCGGCTCGGGTTTGTCGATGTGATCGCGTTGATTCGTCACAACGCCGCTATAGCAAAAATCCGCGACTGCGCGAATCAATCACTCTATTTGAGCGTGACAATGCGTGCCCGCCGTGAAAGATCGATACCTTCACTAACGAAAGGCTCACATGATTAACGTCACGAAAAATCTCGGTATGCTATTATTGGCAATTTACCTCATTTTGGTCGGGATCATGGCGCTGGTGGCCAGTATCGCGATTCCACCGGTAGTGATGGGTATTTTGGCGCTGGCGGCCGGTATTCTTATTCTGATCGGCCGGTAACCACCGCGAGCGCTACTTAATGTCCGCCGGCTCGGTGTCGTGCAGACGGCCGTAATCGACAGTCAGCTTGCCACCGCCGTGCTGGGTGTAAATTTCGACGAAGCGGTGGCCGAATCGGATATCGCGCCAACTGTAGTCCTGTTGGGTTTGCACGGCAGCAGCGATCACCGGATCGATCCCCACAACCGACACAAAGAAAAGAGCGCGCTCCGCCTCGAGTGATTCCTGGGTTGCGCCGTAAAGCGGACTCTCTTCATCGATCTCGTGCCGCAGAGTCAATGCCGCGGGAAAAACGGTCAGGTGATCGAAATGCAGCTTCAAGGCGTAAAAGTACCTGAAATCTCCACCTTCGAGCAATTGCTGATCGCGCGAGAACATAATCCGAAATTCCGCCTCAACCATGCTGTGCTGGTTCTCGTTACCGATACGCACCATCAGCGTCGGCTTTCCATTTAACGGCGCGATCACAATTGATCTACTGAAGAGAACGCGCGCGATTGGACGCGAGAACCGAACGAAGATCAGGCCGGTCATGACCGCGATCAAAAATATTCCGGTCATGATCTCGATCGTGCTGACGACATGTCCATAAAGCGTTTGGGGATACATGTGACCGTATCCGACGGTGGCCAGCGTCTGGACACTGAAGAAGAAGCAATCGAGAAACCAGTCGGTGCTGGTTCTCCCGGCAACGCTGTTTGGGTCGATACTATAAAGAGCGGCAAAGAGAAGATTCAGGCCGATATAAACAGCGCCGACAAACAGAGCGAATTGTGGCCAACTCAAGCCCAGCAGCCAACGATAGACGTCGCGCCATCGCCAGGCGTCAGTATTGACTTTGACGAACTCGACCTGGCCGGATCGAACTGAAACTCCGTTGCGCCGGCTTCTCCTTTGGCGAACTTTTTGGTGCACGAACCAATGTAGCAATGTGGCCGTTCAAAAACACCCGGAAATTAGCGACCAGCGACGAGTTCCCTGCCGTCATCGACGCGATCCGGGACAAACTGAGGAGCCATGGGTTCACCAGTGAGGCCGATCGGCTCCACACCTTGGTTCACCAAATGGCCTGGACAACGTCGAATGAACTCTACGGGGAACTAACGCTGGCATTAAGAAAAATACGAAAGGAACGCCGTGATCTCCCCGCTGATATCGCCGCGGAGATCCATCGCCTGATCAAAAGCATCGATCACATCTGCCGCTGGCGATGAGGCGTCCCTACCTCAAAGTTTTGGTTGACCAGTCCGGGATTAAGGGGCTGCATGTCGATTCATGTTTAAGCGCATTTTGAAGTGGTCCTTTTCGATCGTCCTCCTCGCTGTCATCGCGCTCGCGATTTTCCTGATCAACCTGATCTGGTTCCGGCCCTGGAGCCTAAATTTGTTCTACGAGAAAGTTTTTGCCGAAACGGTGTTCAGTGAGCCGGAGCTTCTTACCCAACTGGGGTTAGTGGAGCAGTTCGGGATCACGAGTCACAACGGCAAGCTCAGCGACGAGTCGCCTGCGCATCAACAAATGGTGATCGACCGCTGGAAAAAAGATCTGAGTCAGCTTCACGAGTATCCATTAGATCGACAATCGCCCTCGCAAAAGCTTTCCACGCATGTGCTCGATTGGTTTCTCAAGGACCAGGCCGATGGCGAAAGGTGGCAGTGGCACAACTATCCGGTCAATCAGCTCTTCGGCGTCCAGAATCAGTATCCATCGTTCATGGCCAACACGCACCGGCTTTTCAATGCGAGGGACTGCGAGTATTACATCATGCGCCTCGACGCGTTGCCCAAGAAATTCGATCAAACGCTCGAAGGCTTGAATTTCCGCGAGCAAAAACAAATTCTGCCGCCGCGCTTCGTCGTCGAGGAAGTGCTCAAGGAAATGACCGATTTTATCGCCAAGCCGGCTGCGGAAAATATTCTGGCAACGTCATTCAAAACTCGCGCGGCCAAGATCGACAAGTTGACCCAACAGCAACGCGCGGATTTTCAGAAACGCGTGGAAACGGAAATCACAAGCCAGGTTTATCCGGCTTATCAAAAATTGATCGCTTATTTCCAGGAACTGCTGCCAAAAACAACTACCGATGACGGCGTCTGGAAATTGCCGGACGGCGACGCGTTTTATGCGTATGCGCTTCGCTCAAACACGACTACGACTATGCCGCCGAACGAAGTGCACGAGCTCGGTTCGCGCGAAGTAACGCGGATCGAGGCTGAGATGCGCGCGCTGCTCGATGCCAATGGGTTCGCCGGCCAGCCGATCGGCGTAGCCATGGACAAACTTGGCAAGGATCCGCGCTTTCTTTATTCGAACGACGACAAAGGCCGCGACGAGGCGCTCGGGGAATTCAAACGGTTAATTAACAACGCCGTCACGGAGTCCAAACAACATCTGTTTTTGACTGCGCCCAAGGCGCAGATCGACATTCGTCCGGTTGAAAAATTCAAGGAAGCGACGGCACCGGGCGCCTATTATCAGGGTGGAGCCATGGATGGATCGCGTCCCGGAATCTTTTTCGCCAACCTGCGCGACATGAACGAAGTGCCGAAGTGGAGTATGCCAACTCTCGCCTATCACGAAGGCGTGCCCGGACATCACTGGCAAATTTCAATCGCACAAGAACTCAAAGGCGTGCCGCAATTTCGCAAAGTGATTCCCTTCACGGCTTACGCCGAAGGCTGGGCGTTGTATTGCGAATGGCTCGCGAAGCAGGTCGGTTGGTACGACAAGGAC
>DATNKD010000063.1:0-10222 GCA_035603575.1 Chthoniobacterales bacterium | reverse complement strand
GCGACCGCCTTGCTATCCGAGCGGCGCCATGATCTGTCGTCTCCAATTGCCGGTACTTGCTCCCACTTTGTTCCTTCGGCGGTGCCCATCGCGAGGATCTGCTTGATGGCGTCGGCTGACAACGCGGACGTGTCGGGATTTGCAAAGCCTTCGCGCTGGCTGATTCCATTCACAAAATCGACAACGATCATGAATCCGCCCGACATGTAACCGAACGCGTGCACCTCACCATGAGTGCCCATGTCTTTCCCCGGTTTCCCGTAGCGCACCTCGATCTGTTTCTCATCTTCGCCGATCCGGCTAAAGCCCGTCACCGCTAGAGTTATCCAGATCAAGACTGTGAACATTAGTGCCTTCATCTTTTTATCGTTTATTTCAAAACAAACCTGACCGAATCGATCCGATTGCGCAAATCGCTAATGGGAGCTTTTGCTGCGCATCTCGAAGTAACGATAGGATTCGAGCGCAATCTCACTGATCGCGCGCTCGGCTGCGCGCTCGTCGCGGGCATCGGCTGTCATCACACTGATCGCGAACGGCCGGTCCTTTACAAAGACGATGCCGGAATCAGTCCGCACATTTTTCAGATTGCCGGGCTTGTTAGCGACCTGAACGCCCGGCGGCAGATCGCGTGGAATGTAACTCTCCTTCAAGGTCGACAGCTGTTTAACGAACTGCCCGTTCAAATCCTTGTTCAGCAACTTTTCTTTGTAGATCGCTTCCAGCAGTCGCGCCATTTCCTGCGGCGTGGAAACATTTTCGTCGCCGCGCCGGGCTGCCGCGAAGTCCATCATCTTGCGGCGCAACATTGTTTTTGTAAGGCCCAGGCCGCGCAGCATCGCGTTCACGTTATCTTTGCCCACGCGATCAAGCAGAATGTTAGCTGCGGTGTTGTCGCTCACGGCAACCATGAATTGCGCCAGGTCGCGATTTGTAACCCGCGTCACACCGGGAGTCAGACCGGCCATGATCTGACTGAATTCAACCAGCGCCTTCGGGTCGAATGTGTAGATATCGTCCAACTTGGCTTTACCTTGCGTGCCCGCGCGCGCTTCCTGGTCCTGATGATACAACTCCAGCAGGATCGCGATCTTGATCGAACTCGCGGTTGGAAACACGCGATCCGCATTGCGCAAAATCGTTCGCCCATCCGTAAGATCGACAATCGCCACGCCGATGACGCCATCGAACCGACCGGCAACTTCTGCAACGCGCGCCTCGAGCTTTTTCCACAACAAATCGCCGCTCGTGAGCGCCGACTCAGTTGCAGTTCCGCCTCTCCCTGTGGGAGAGGATTGAGGTGAGGGCAATTTCGGTTGGGCGAATACCGTGCCGCCCAAGGCAACCGAGATGGCGAGTGCGGCGAGTCTCAACGTCTCTTACTTTCTAATTCCTACTTTCTTCTGTTGGCTGCATCGCCTGGTTAGGTTCTTCTTGAGATTGCTTTTCACCCGCGCGCCGGAGCAAGACGACGCCAAAAAGGAAAGGCATGATGAATGGGACAGCCGGGATTCCGACAATAAAACCGGGATTGGTGTACCATGGCGTCGCTCTCCCGTCCGGATACTGGACACCTCTGATCACGAGGAACAGCAACGCAACCGCATTCACGATCATGAATGCGCGAGCTGCCCCGCGCCCAAGCCATTGGACTCGACCGAGGGAGGCCGCAAACGCCGCCGTCGCGAGATAAGTCAGAAAGCCCGCAACAAAAAGTAGAAGATCCAGCATGTCGCGCAGCGAGACGATCGCCGCAGGCATCTCTCCAGCATGTTCCTTCCCGAAGAATGCCGCGAACGCGAAGGTATTCCAGATGAGATACAGCGGGCCACTGAGCATGATCGCGGCGAAGCCGAGGGTCGCATAAAAGCGTTCACCGGCTTCGCTGAGTGCTTCTCTGAGCACCACGAATCCACCCGCTATCGCGGTGGCCATGACGATGAGAACAACATACCGCATCTGGTTCTCTGCCGCAGTTGCCTGCCAGGGCCCGCCCACGCCGACCCAGAGAAGCGCAACGAGCGCAAATGGTATTACAAAGAGTGTCCCGGCCAGGCCGAGCAATCGCCGGTCCTGCGCATCGGCTTTGATGGCACGTGCGCCCAGAGTCCACGCCGCAATCGCGATCGCTGCAAAGTAAATTATTCCGACGGTCTGATAGACTCCCGGGACGCGAAAGGCGTGCACGCCGGCGACGACGAAAGTGAGAAACGGGACGATGCAGAGAAAGATGTAACTCACACGGCGGACGGTATTCATTGGGATCTCCTTATTAATTGAGGCGAAAGGGGGTCATGGTGTTATGCGGGCCTAACGCGAACAAGATCAGCCACTCCGAATGCTTTCGCGAGTTAGCTCCATCGCCTGGTCAGGCCTACTTCGACAGTTCGGCAACATACTTCAGATACTCTTTATCGGTCGCGTTGACGAGTTCCCAGGCTCGTTTGTAGTAGCCGCCCGGAAGCGCACCGTCTACCGCGACCACCTCCTTTAGCGCGTCCGGTTCAATGAGCTTTAGAAGGACTGCCTTTTGCAGCGCCAGCAAGGGCAGATGATCGCGCACTCGCTCGGCAAAGGGTGAGCCCGGGCCGTGATCTCCTCTAAAGGAAAGTCCCGGCCAGAAATCGCCTTCGTTGCTGCGAGAAGTTTGGGGCCTTCAGATTGCCAAAGCCTAACGAACTCTGGCTGGCGAGAGAGCAACTCTGCTTTCCATTGTTCTTTGATCGGACTCCCGGGAGGTAAGGAGCAAGCCAGATCCTCAGAAGGGCTGTACTCGACCCTTATGGTGGGAGAGTTGCTTGGGACGAAACACCCAAAGCCCAACAACGCTGCGAATAAGAATGCGTTTCGAATTGCGCGAATAGGCCTAACGAGAATTAGACGAACAATCATTCGTCTAACAAGGAACCGTTTTCTTAATCATCAGAGTGTTCAGTCGTTTGCGGCCGCGGTTTGGCCAGGAACCTGTCGACTTCATCGTTGTACGTTTCGAATGGGTCGCCCATGACGAGGAAATCGCGGCTATCGTGCGCGATCGAGTCCCAGTTGATGACGTAGGGTTGATGTCGATCTTGAAAATAGGCGACGGCGTGGGCGCGCCCTGAAGCACGGGTGTTCGCGGGCGGAACGCGAATCGCGCTAGCCGGTTGGAAACTGTTGTTCCATTCCGCGACGCGTTTGCCGGGCGTAACACTGAAGAACAATCCGCGCGTTGGATCGATGTTGTGATATTCCAGATCCAGACTTTGCAGCCAGGGATCGTCCCAGCCGATCTTTTCCGATTCCATGAAAGCCTCGAGCAACCATTCCTTGGTGATCCAATCGACGCCGCCGATCAGCGCCTGCGGATTTTGTTCGATTGATTCGAGAACAAAGCTCCAGGTCTCGAGCAACCAATCGGTCTCGGGATCTTTCCCGCGCAGATGTCGCTGAGCGAGATCGTGGAACTGCCATTGGACGTCGAGCGCACCGATGGTTTTGCCGTTCTCAAGATCGACAATCCACTTCCGTGTCGCGTCGCGTGAGATGTCGCGGGTGCTGCGGACGGCGTCGTTGAGAACAAGGTTTCTCGGTAACTGTCGCTGCTCGAGCAACGAGAGCACCGCCGCGGTGGTGCCGATCTTCAACGCGTTGGCGAACGGGCTCATGTTGGAATCGCCGATGAGCAAATGAAGCCGGCGATATTTGCGATAATCGGCTAGGGGCTCGTCGCGCGCGTTGATGATGGCGCGGTTGAACTGCACCCACTGATAGATGTCGTTGACGATGTGGTCGGCGCGCTGGCTTAGCTGGAACGCGACCGGTGTCTCCGCTTGCGGCGGCTCGAAATCGAACGCGAGCGGGTTGGCCTGCCCCACTCTGCCGGCGCCGGTAAAAATTTGTCGCGTCGCGAGAAACGTTAGCAACGTCCCGAGCACCGAAGGCGTGAACTGCGCCTCGCGTTTCATCAAATAATTTTCGTGGCAACCAAATGTCGCGCCTGTGTGATGATCGACATTGTTCTTGATGAACGAGACGCGATCGCCCGCTTCAAGCGCGACGAGCGAGCTACGCAACAGTTCGTCGCCGGCCATCTCGTAAGTGACGAGATCGTGGAGGTGCAAACATTCGGGCGACGCGTACTCGATGTGACCCATATCGAGGTAAAGCCGGCCGCCATTGAGCAGAAAGCCGCCGTTGCCGGGCGGTTCTTCGTAATCGCGATAGTGAAGATCGATCGTGCCTGCGCGCGCCTTGTTGAAGAGATAGTTCTTCACCTTGGCCGGCCAAACCTCGGAGTTGCAACGCAACTCTTCCGGGCTCATCAGGCAGCCGTATTCGGTTTCGATTCCGACGATCCGGTCCATCGCCTACCGATTTAACCATCGAATCGCCAAATCTCTAAATCTTTTCGCACGCGGCCTGCTCTCTTTGATCCCCAGATGGAGCTCTCGAAGGAAACAGCTACGCCCGCGTTATCCTCGCAACGGGTATGGCTGATTGCGATTTTGATCGCCGTCTTGCACGCTGCCATGGCGGTGACGGCGGTGAATACGAAATCGCCGACGTTCGATGAGCCGCAGCATTTAACCGCAGGTTACAGCTATTGGGTGACAAACGATTTCCGGCTCGATTCTGAGAACGGAAATCTTCCAGCCCGCTGGGCGGCGCTGCCGCTGTTGTTAAGCAAAACCAAGTTTGTTCCGGTCAACGATCGCGCCTGGCAACGCGCGGATGAAGGACGCACCGGTCACCAGTTTTTTTACGAAGTCGGAAACGATTCCGATCGGATGCTAGGCGAAGCGCGAATGATGATGTCGATCTTTGGAGCGGCGCTGTGCCTTTTAATCTATCGCTGCGGTCGTGAATTCTTCGGCGTGCTCGGCGGTTTGCTCGCCGAAGCCGTGGCGGCGTTCGATCCAAACTTCCTCGCGCACAGCGCGCTCGTGACATCCGACGTTCCAGCGGCGTTCTTTTTCACGGCCGCAGTCTGGAGCAGCTGGCGTCTGTTCCAAAAGATTTCGCCGATGAGGTTTGGGATCGCTGCGTTCGGTCTGGCCGGACTTTTTCTGACAAAGTTCTCGGGGCCAATCGTTGCGCCAGTTCTGGGAGGAATGTCGATCTTGCTAGTTTTCTCGCGGCGTCAGATCGATCTACAGTTCGGACAAATCCGAATCGAGCTGACGGAAAGGTGGAAGAAGGCCTGCGCCGCCGGCGTTTTGTGGATCGCTCTTGGTGCGACCGTCTTCTTTGCGATTTGGCTGTCGTTTTCATGTCGATACCCGGCATGGACCGATAACGGCTCGAGCCATGAAGGCACGAACTGGCATTGGAATTATCTGCTCGAAGATCAGGGAGCGTTCGAGAACGCGGTGCAACTTGCGCGTGCGCATCATCTCTTGCCGGAAGCTTATCTCTACGGGTTCGCTTACGTGCATAAACACGAGATCGATCGGCCGGCTTTTCTCGACAATCAGTGGAGCATCGTCGGGTTCCGTTCATTTTTCCCGCGCGCGTTCCTTTACAAAACGACGCTGCCGTTTCTGTGCTTGCTCGCGCTCGCGTTCTACGCAGCAATCGCGCGTCGCGAATCGTGGAAAACCGAGAGCCTTTCGCAACTTAATCCCTTGTGGGCGCTTGCTCTCGTCTACGGCGCGTTCGCAATAACGAGTCCGCTCAACATTGGACATCGCCACATCCTGCCGATTTATCCGGTGCTGTTCATCGCTTGTGGCGCCGTCGTTTATCTATTGCACAAGAATCAGCGAGCTATGTTCGCCACTGCGGCAACGATCCTTTTGCTTTGGCAAATCGCCGAGTCGTTTGAGATCCGGCCAAATTATCTCGCTTACTTCAACGAGATCGCCGGCGGACCGAGTCGCGGCTACAGCCATTTGGTCGACAGCTCGCTTGATTGGGGCCAGGATTTGCCGGCGTTGAAGACGTGGTTAGATCGGCACCCCACGCTGGTCGATGGAAAACCTCTCTATCTCGCCTACTTCGGCACGGCCGATCCGCGCTGGTACGAGATCGACGCCAATTTACTGTCGCCGGAAAAGCATTTGTCCGGCGATCGAAGTCTTGCACTAACCCGCGGTGTTTACTGCATCAGCGCCACCACCCTGCAAAGTGTTTACACTCTGGAGCTCGGTCCGTGGTGCATGCGTTACGAACAACATTATCGCAGCGTGCTGGCAGAGATGCGGCGTTACGAGAACGCTGTGCCGTACCCATTTTTCCGGGTTGCACTGACCACAAACGACGGCCCAACTCCGGCATCGAAGAAAATCAAAGAGTTCGAGCGGCTCCGGTTTACGCGATTGTGCGCTTACTTGCGCCATCATGCGCCGGTCGCGCAAATCGGCTATTCGATCTTCGTGTTCGACCTGAATGACGATGAGATAAATCGCGCACTCTACGGGCCACCCGCGGAGCTGGCGCGAGAGGTTTGCGTGCGCGGCTTTTAGGGCCCAGAGCAGGCTTGAATCTTGCGTAAGAAAAGCACAGACTCGCCGCCGGATGAGGGAGTTAGGCCTGCGCAGTCCGTCGGTGAAAGTCGGTGGCATTGTTTATTTGGGGCGACTGCTCGACAAGATTCGACAGCACCAAAAAGGGCAATTGCCGTCCGATTATCAGGCGAACCTTGGCCGCGGGTTCGACTCCACTTGCACGAAATTTCTGCGGATCGATTACAACCGGCTGATGGACCGAGTGAAACAAGGCGGCACCGACGAAGAAATCCTGCAATGGTGTTTTGGCATGGGGCATCGCCCGACGGACGATGAGGTTTATGTCTGGAATGAATTTATGAGGAAGCGCGGCTGGAACGACGAGCTTTCCGAGATTCTCAAGCGCCGAAAAAAAGAAGCCGGCATGGCCGGTCGCTCCGAGATCCAAACGATGTTCACCTTCATCGATGCGGATGAAGGACGCTTGTTGGTTGGAAACCAAAAACTCCAACCAGCGCCGGATTAATCGTCGATAAGATCGACAATCACGGTGATGGCGCAGGCACCGGGATGACGATCTTGTTCGGCGGCGGCGGCGGTCGCATCCGATAATCGATAAATTTCCAGACCGCGATAACGACGAGAATTACGGCGATCGTCGCGATCCAAGCCCGAGCGGATGTCGATCTGAGACTCGTGTTTCCCGACTTCTCGTCACTTGTCACTTACTCAGAGAGCGTATCTATTCGCTCGGCCAGCGCGAAATCGAGCTCGGTCAGGCCGCCCTTGCTGTGCGTCGAAAGGACCAGCCGAACTTTGTTGTAGCGAATGTCGATGTCGGGATGATGCTCTTCTTCCTCGGCCACTTCCGCGATCGCGTTCACAAAATCGATGGCATCGGTAAAATCGTCGAACTCGAAAGTGCGCTCGATGTGCTTCTTCTCCAATTCCCATTCCGGGATCTTTTTCAGGCGCTCCTTCAACTCGGGCGCTTTCATCAAGTCGGCCATAACGGGACAACGAGTAACACCCGAAAATTGTTTTGCAACGCCAAAACGAGCGGGTTTAAACACCCAGGATTTTGCGTAGATTTTTCGCCGAATCGAAGACTTCGATCGCGCAGTCACGCGCCTCGCGAGATCGCCGATGCCAGTTCGCCAGCAGATCTTCGATTGCAGCGACGGCTTCATCTAAATTGCCGACAAAATGAAAGCCGCTCGCACCGGGCAGATACTTTGTCGCAGCCGTGTCCTCCGTCACGACCGGCCGCCCCGTCGCCAGAAACGCCGCCGCGCGATCGCTCAACCAGCCGGTCTTCCAGGCCACATCGACGCCCTTGATCGCAGTGAACTCGCCAAGAGCGCTCGCCAGATAACGTCGATATTTTTTCGGCGTTTGCGCGACGCGATGTGGATCGACAACATGCCAGCCGCGCCTTCGCAATCGCTCACGCTCCGGATCGTCCGGATTCATGTACATCGCCAACTCGAATTTCGCGTTCGCCACGCGCCTTGGCAGGTCGAGATATTGTTCGAACGCGTATTTCTTGGAAAGGTCGGGAAACTCGCCATTTATCTCCACTGCCCCGCCCCAATACCATTGTCCAATCGTCGTGAACTTCGGCGAACGCGGACGCGGCTGAAGCCCATACAGCCTGGTATCGACCAGGGGATAAAATGTTTTCCAATTCAACGAACTTTTCGGGAGCCGGCAGTCAGCGCTGTTGACGTTTAGTCCGATCGTCCAAAACTCATGATGAGACGACTGGCCCATCTCCATCTGGGTCATCCAATAAATGATTTCGCTCGGATCGAGATCGCAAAAAATCCGGCGCTCGAATTTCAGAAGCAATGGCGGATGAATTGAATAACTGAGATTGAGAATTGTGTTCGGGCCCGCGAGTCGATCGAGCAGCTCGCGTTTTGAAATTCCAATGCAGCGAAGCGAGTCGAGATCGTGAGCGCTATCAGGCGTTTTTTGGTAAAAGAGACAATACTGCCCGCTCAGTCCGTGCGCGCGAAGCTGGCGTTGGAAGTTGTCGATCTTACGCTGATCATCGCGAAGATTTCCTTCGCCCGGCAGAAGTTCCAGCCAGATCGCATCCACTTTTAATCGACGCAGCCCGAGCATCCATTGCAGCGGCACCGAAAAATTGCCGCCGCCTTCGCGATATTTCGCAGCGAAGCCGCACCCGAGGAAAGTGGTCACATGAGCAGAATGATGATTCTGCTCATGCGCTCAAGCACGGACGCGCCGGTTTTAGGTAGAATCTCTTGCTCAACTTCGCGACGGACTAACGAATATGGAGGCTGCATCTGACACGCGCTTGGAATTCACGTTGACCATCGAGAGCCCGTTGTCGGAGAAGTTGCTGTCGTTAAAAAATCGAACGCAACACGCCGCCATCGACGCGCAATGCTGCGCCGTTGGTTGCTGATGAGAGCGGACTGGCAACGAACGTCACGAGTGCGGCAACTTCGTCTGTCGTGGCGAATCGTTGCAAAAGCGAACTTGGCCGTGTTGTCCGAAAGAACTCCTTCTCTATCTCACCGGGCGTGACGCTTTTTGTTTTTGCCATGTCGATCAGGAATTTCTCAACGCCTTCCGAACGAGTCGGGCCGGCCAGCACCGAATTGACCGTGACCGCCGTCCCTGCCGTCGTCTCTGCCAATCCTCGCGCCAGGGCCAGCTGCATCGTCTTTGTGACTCCATAATGGGTCATTTCCACCGGAATGTTCACCGCGGACTCGCTGGAAATGAAAATGATCCGCCCCCAATTTGCCGCTCTCATCCGCGGTAGATAATGGCGCGACAGGCGGACGCCGCTCATAAAGTTTACGTCGATAATCGCGCGCCAATCCTCGTCGCTGATTTGTTCGAATGGCTTCGGTTCGTAAACACCGAGGTTGTTAACCAAAATATCGACTGACGGAAATTGTCGAGCCGCGTCAATCGCTGCTTCGGCATTCGCGAGGTCCGCCACGAACGGTTCGAGCTTCGCGTGCGGATGCGACCGGCGAATGGAGGCGATCGCTTCAGACAAGCGCGCTTCCGCGCGACCGTTAACGATAACGCGTGCGCCTTCGGCAGCGAGCAATCTGGCAATGGCGAAACCAATTCCGGCGGTAGAGCCTGTAACAAAAGCGGTTTTATTCTCGAGTTTCAGGTTCATGGATGTTCCGGGCTGTTTGTTTGTTCTACGCTAGACCTGCGATGGTTCGGCGATTTTCGAGGTGCGTGTTTGCAGTGCAGAAGGTCGCGGCGTGGTGGCGGGAAGAGAATGGTCGTTGTCCGTTAGAAACTCATAGATGGCCGAAAAATCTTCGGCGGCATGTCCATTGCGCATCGCGAGCCGGTACATTTCCTTGGCGACATTAGTTAGCGGCATCGCAACACCAGCTTCGTAGGCGCTTAGCGCCGCGAGATGCATGTCCTTTTGCATCCAGCGCAAAGGGAACTCGGCCTCGTAATTGCGATTGTTGATCTTGTCCCGTTTCGCCGCCAGAAACGGCGCGACCACGGGCGTGCCAAGCAATGAATCGAACAATATCTTTGACGAGAGTCCAAGCCCTTCGCCCAACGCCATCGCTTCGGCGAACGCGGCCATTCCGGTTCCTAACAAAAGATTGATTACCATTTTCATGGAAGTCCCAGTGCCGTGTCCGCCGGTGTGAACGATTTTGTTGCCCATGCACAGCAGTAGCGGGCGAACGGTTTCCAAATCAGCGTCCTCGGCACCAACCCAGAAGACAAGTTTTGCATCAGCCGCGACTGGCGCAGAGCCGGTGACAGGC
>DATNKD010000062.1:0-2752 GCA_035603575.1 Chthoniobacterales bacterium | reverse complement strand
CCGCAGTTGAGATGTTGAGCGGTTGAGGATGTTGAGATGTCAAAACTCGGAGCTTGTCGCGGGGACGAACCCCCGCTTACGCTGGCCGCTTCGTTCATCGATGAAGATATTTATTTGTGGACCGCTCTTTTGTTTTCTCGTGCGTCAGGTCCTGGCCGGAGACGCGGTCGCGATCGGATACAACTACGAGGGGGTGTGGACGGCGGTCACCTACAATCGTTCATCCACGCCGAAGGGCGGCCCTCATTATCATGACGCAGCAGAAGCTTGCACTTTTGCCGTGCGCGATCTTCGTGTCCGGGCAAACGATTACCTTGCAAGAACTGCGATAGTCGGCCAATCGGACCGGACGGGCTACGTCGCGGTTGGGCGAGGCAAGGCAATTGCGAGGAACAAAGATGTTACGGCTGTTGGCCGCGGCAAATCGCAGATGGAAGCGGACCAAAACGCATTCAAGAAACTGAATGATCGTGAAGCCACAACGGACGAACAGATCGTTTATCGTTATTTCTCTTACGGCGCTGATTCGACTGCGCATCCGCGCGGGAATCAGCGCGCGAGACACGGTAAAAGTGCCGTGACTTCGCCACCAACCCGGCGTGGAACGTAGTTCGTCCGATTGCCGGACGTGGAGTGACGTTACTCTTTTATTAAGATCACTCGGTCCGCCACATTTTCTCCGGCTGTTTTCATGTAGTGGACACGGACTTTCTGGTTCGTGGTCAATCCCGGCGCTTCGAGCGTCTTTCCATCGGCGTCGACATAAACGACGCTCTTGCTCAGCTTGAATTGGGTCGGTTCATTTGGCGCAAGCGTATCCAGGATCAGAATTGAACCTGGCGTGTACGTTTTCACGGTGCCAGTCGTTTCGGCGCCGGCCTTGGGATCAGGACTGCTGCTGGTCGGCTGCGCGTAACCAATCGTCGACAGCACGAGACCGGCGGAGCAAAGGATAACAACAATCGATTTTTTCATAATGTCTTCGGCAGCGTTTCGCATGCCGAGACGTCT
Source organism: Chthoniobacterales bacterium (assembly GCA_035603575.1). GTDB lineage: Bacteria > Verrucomicrobiota > Verrucomicrobiia > Chthoniobacterales > UBA10450 > AV40. The sequence continues at coordinate 1,741 of DATNKD010000062.1, read as the reverse complement.
GCAGACGTGAAAATTCGAGCGGCAAGCGATCAGTGATGATGACAAGTGCGAACGGGAATTGTTGTAGCGGTGCTTGTGTCAAGCACCGAGCTAGAGAAAAGGCGCTTGGCACAAGCGCCTCTACAACCACATGCTCACTCACGCTTTCCGAAACAAGTTTTGGAGCTCGTCGTAAGAGGCGGCGTTCGACAGCTCGTCGAATGTTCCTTTTTCGATCAGCTCCTTTGCCGAGCGAATAAATCCGCCCCAGGCCGCGCGTGCGAACGCGCCGCCGACGCTGACCCGACGCGCGCCTAACGAAGCCGCGTCGCGCATGGTCAAACCGATCGCGCCGCCGATCAGAATGTTCGACGGTTTCGGCGCGACGGCTGCCACAATCGCTTTGATGTGGTCGCGTTCTTTGAAACCGGGCGCGTACAAACAATCGGCCCCGGCTTCCGAATAAGCGACGAGCCGCTTGATCACCTGGTCGACCTTTTCGCGGCCGACCAGAAATCCTTCCGCGCGTCCCACCAGCAGCACTCCGCTGTTTCCGATCGCTTCCCGCGCCGCTTTGATTCGCTCGACTGCAAGATCGACATCGTAGAGCCGGCTCTCTTTCCGATCGGTCGCGTCTTCGATCGAAAGACCGGCCACGCCAGTGGCGACGCAGAGTTTCACGCTCTCCGCAACATCATCCGGATCATCGGCATAACCGTTTTCGTAATCGGCGTTCACCGGAATGTCAGTGGTTTCAACCAGCTCGCGAATGTGCGCGAGCATGTCGTCGCGCTTGACCGCGCCGTCGGATAATCCACGCGAGAACGCGAAACCGGCGGACGTTGTGGCGATTGCTTTGAATCGGAGATGTTGCAGATATTTGGCGGTTCCAATGTCCCACGGATTTGGAATCGCAAAACAACCGCTTTCGTGGAGCCCCCGAAATTCTCTTCGTTTGTCTTCGATCGTTGCCATCCTTCAATCTGGCGAAAAGCTGACAGCTGAAAAGGTGAATGGAGCGCGCGGGGCGCGCGACATAGAAGGTAAAGCAACGAGGGTAGGAGCGAGTGAAACTGGGAAGCGAACGAGTTTCAATCCGAAAAATCCGCTCAACTACTAAACGTCTCAACCTCTCAACGTCGCGAAAGCTTCAAAGAAGTCTTGACGACAATTCCAAATCCGGACTCGATGGGCGAATGAAAACAAAACAATTCATTCTGACCGTCTGCGTTGGTCTGGTTCCGTTGGCGTTCGTCGGGACTGCTTTGGCCGCCGGCAGTAGAGGCGCTGACCAAGAGGCTGTTCGTGACGCTGACGCTCAATGGTCGAAAGCGGCGGGCGCGAAAGACCTCGACAAGACCGTGTCCTTTTATTCCGACGACGCAATGGTCTTGCCGCCAAATCAGGCAGCCGCAACGACGAAGGATGCGATTCGAACTCTCTGGAAGGATCTAATTGGGAGCGTTACGAGTCTGAGCTGGACGGTGACCAGAGTGGAAATGGCGAAATCGGCTGACATGGCGTGTTTAACCGGCACGTACGAGATGACCATGAACGATGGCACAAAAGATCGGGGCAAGTATTGCGAGGTTTGGGAAAAACAAGCCGACGGCAAATGGAAATGCGGTACTGACATATTCAATTCCGATTTGCCGGCCACACCTGCATCTTCACCGGCGCCTGGAGTCGCCGAGAAAAAATAATCCGAGCCGGACGGGTAACCACAGAAACTGGCACACAATAGGAGGACATATGCCGATCA
>DATNKD010000061.1:0-4474 GCA_035603575.1 Chthoniobacterales bacterium | reverse complement strand
TGGAAGATCGACAATCGATAGGGTGCGCGCTGAGCGCTCCATTCGATCGAGATGCTCGTGCAATTTGAAGATGCGGCCATTGTAAAGTCGAAGCCCTTCCCAAACCGCGTCGCCGCCTTGGACCGCCGAATCGAACGGACTGATCCCGGCTTTGTCCCGGTGCACTAGCTGACCGTTGATGTTGACGATCAGGTCGCGGTTCTTCGGATTAAGTTTCTGCAGCATGTTTTCAAACTGTAGCAGGCGGTCTGCGACCGTCGCATTAATTTGTCAGCACAATCGGTGCTCATAAAGCTCTTGGTAACATTCTCGGCAGCGCCCATAAATCTCTTTTAGGTGGCTCGGTACATTTCCCTCTCTTCGCTCGTAAGGCTGGAACGATGTCGATCTTACCACCGCGTCGTACCAATGTTTTGCCCAGATCCCGTCGGTTTCGCGCAACCCTGGCGGCCACGAGAGCATCGCCACGTCGAAGGGAATGCCAATCGCGTCGCAAAGAAGTCGCAGGATTCGCTCCGGATCTCGCAGAACATCCCGCGCATCGACGATCGGAGAAGCTGACTTCGTTTTTGCGCGCACGAAATTAAAAATTTCGCATTGCTGAACGAACCCGAGATCCTCCAAATTCGGGTCCGGATTCTTTTTGATGTAGGAAAGGATAACTTCGCGCGGGTCGCGGATCAGAAAACAATTCGTAAGATCGACCATCCAGTCCCGATCGATCTCCGGCAGCAAATGATGCGTCATTTGTTTCTGGAAAAAGATGGGCTTGCCTGAAGGAGCGGAAGCGGTCAGCTGATTAACGATCTTTCGCCAATCCGTTTCGCCCTGCGCTATTACTTCGGCTGCGCCGGGGTGCTTTTTGCCCGTCCTCTCTAAATAGTACGCGTAAAACGGCTCATCGATCACATCCGTGTCCGCACGATTGCCCCACGCGCGCATCATGGCGGTGGAGATATTGCGCGGACCCGACCACATCGCGATGCGAACCGAGGACGACGTCACGGCTAACCAAAGATAAGAAGCTGAATCGTGTCGGGCAGATGCTGGGCGACATTTGTCACCACGCTGCCGCGTAGAAGATTCGCCAGGGCGGTTCGTTGGGTCGCACCGATGACGAGATAATCGACGCCCATGGTTGCGGAAAGATCGACAATCGTTGCGGCGGCATCCTGACTGACCGCATAAACCGGAATGACACAAACATCGCGCTCGGCTCCGAGCTTCATCATCAGAGACATGATGGCGTTCGCTTCCGGATCATCGTGCCATTTCGCGCGGCCAAGCGAAGCCGGTCCACCCGAATAGTAGACCGCAACCTCTTTGACATAGAGCACGCAAAGTGTGGCTTTGCGCAATTGCGCCTCATCAAGAGCAAACCCGAGAACGGGCGTGATGCCTCGCGCTGCGACCATGATCTTTTGACCTTCCTGCAAGCGAGGTTGCACGCGAGCTTCCAGATCGGGCGCGACCATTTCCGCGACTTCGCGGGTAACAGTGAGCGTGGTCAGACCTTGTCGCTTCTGCGTGTAAGCGCGAAGTGCTAATCCGGAGACCAGAATGGCGACTACGAACTGGAGCGCGTCGAGTTTGGTGTGTGCCAATGTCAGCTCGACAAAGAACAGAATGCAAAATGAGACGCCAAAGAGAAGACGATCGTACCAGGTGAAACCGACGGTGCGATTAAATGCGCACGAGCCGACGTTGACTGTGATCGCGCCGACCACACCGATCGCGTAAAGGCCGGCAAGGGAGGTAAAGTTCGCAGCGAAGAGCAGCACGACTGTCGGCAAGCCGAGCGCGATGAGCAGCGGATAAATCGGAACGCCATGGCGATTTAATCGTCGGAATTGCCGCGGCATCTCGCGATCGCGTGACATCATGTAAAGCAGGCCGATCATTGCGACGACGGCGGTGTTGGCGGCGCTGAGGAGGAGGAGGAAGAAAACGATGCCGACAATCCAGCCAAACAAATTGCCGATGGCTGGTGAAAATGTCGCAGCCGCAAATTGCTCACCGATGAAGCGGAGCATGTCTTCGCTTCGCAATTGCAGCACGGAAGAGATCGACGACGGGTCCGACAGGTGCAGCGTCTTTCCGAGCACCGATGGCAACGACAACATCGCCCAGCCAAGCAACGCTGTGCCGACCACGACTTCGATTGCCACGGGAATAATCGCTTTGACCGATTCGCGCGCGACACTTGGCCGATCCGTTGTCGAGCCGGGGTCGAGCTTCATTACACCGGTGACGTTGGCGATCGATTCCGCGCCGGACAGCGCGAGAATGACGCCAACAAATTGGACCCAAAGCGTGCCCAGACTTTCCTGGCGCGGTTGAAGGAAATGTGTCGTCAGATGCGGCGCGCTAATGCCGATCAAAATAACGACCACAATCAACGTTGGCACTGCGAGCGCGACTGCAAGGCTTCCGGAATGTTTCGGGCCGAAATAATTGATCACGCCCATGAGCAAAAGCACCGCAATGGTAGTGAGCGCGATGTGATCGCGGAGAAGCTTGATCCAGGCGATGTGCTCCGCGCCGGACGTGATGTAGGTCAAAGCCGACCAGCCACTGAGTGCGGCAGTTACGGTTAAATCAGCCAACAAAAGAAGTGCGCCAATGACAGCGAGCAATCGTCCCTGCGATCGCGCCGCCGAGTAAACGCCGCCGCCATCCGGAAAATGGCGGCAGATCACGATGTAATTGATCCCGACCAAACCGGTCAGCGCGCAGACCGCGAGAATGATCGGCAGCGACGAAAATCCGGCCGCCAAAAACGCCAGACCGATCACATAGGCCTTGCTCGTGCCCCAATCGCCGTAAAGCAATGCGGCGGCGCGTTTCCAATCGACGTTGCGCGGGCGATGGACCGCGCCGCTCTCAGTGATGATCAAATCAGCCATTTGGCGTGGGTTTGACTGTTCATAGGTGCTCAGTCAGTGACAAGCGGTTTCTTGAATGCCAGCCTTCCGTCATGCCGGGAAGGATCGCTGAATTCGTTGCATGTTTCAGCAGCGTTCTTAACGAATTTTTAATCAGTTAAGGGTGCCGTTTAATTAACCTTGTCGGGTGCATTCGGTCAGATTGATTGTGTGAACGCGCGAGATTTCGGCCAGTTGGCCTTGTTCATTGGCGGTCTGCTGGCGATTACGCCGCCGCTCGGACGATTTATGGTGCGTGTGTTCGGAGGCGAGCGGCATTTCCTCTCGCGACTCTTCGGACCGATCGAGCGGTCGATCTACAAATTGTCCGGTGTCGATCCGACGCATGAAATGTCGTGGAAGGCGTACGTGATCGCGATGCTCGTGTTCAACATCGCTGGCGGCGCTCTGTTGCTGGTGATGGAGCTGACGCAGGAGTGGCTCCCGTTTAATCCGCAGCATCTGCCGAATATGCCGTTCGCCCTCGCGTTCAACACCGCCGTCAGCTTCACGACGAACACGAACTGGCAGGCGTATTCCGGCGAGAACACGATGAGTTACTTCACGCAGATGGCCGGGCTGGCCGTGCACAATTTTGTGAGCGCGGCGACAGGGATCGCCGTTGCGGTCGCATTAGCACGCGGGCTCGTGCGAAAACAAGCGAGCGGCATCGGGAACTTTTTGGCCGATCTCACCCGATGCACGCTCTATATTTTGTTGCCATTGTCGATCTTGATCGCGGTCGTACTGGCGCAACAAGGCGTCGTGCAAACCTTCGATGCCTATCCGACTGCCACGACGCTCGAAGGCGCATCGCAGCAAATTCCACTCGGCCCGGTCGCGTCGCAGATCGCAATCAAGCAGCTCGGGACAAACGGTGGCGGATTTTTTGGGCAGAACAGCGCGCACCCCTTTGAAAACCCAACACCGCTGAGCAACTTCGTTGAAGTCTTCGTGATCTTCTGGCTCGGCTCCGCGCTCGTTTACATGTTCGGTCTGATGGCACGCGATCGCCGGCAAGGCTGGGCGATATGGGCGGCGATGTTTGTGTTGTTTCTCGCCGGATTCGCGACGCTTTGGTGGGCGGAGTTGCAGCCGAATCCTGCGCTTGGCCTGACGGCGCCTTCACTAGAAGGGAAGGAAGTCCGCTTCGGGCAATTCAACTCCGCACTTTTTGCCACCGTCACAACCGATGCTTCTTGCGGCGCGGTCAACACGATGCACGACAGCCTGACTCCGCTCGGCGGCCTGATTCCATTCATCAACATGATGCTCGGTGAAGTGATCTTCGGCGGAGTCGGCGCCGGGTTTTACGGAATGCTCATGTTCGTTTTGCTCACGGTGTTCATCGCCGGATTGATGGTCGGCCGCACACCGGAGTATCTCGGAAAGAAAATCGAATCGCGTGAAGTGACCTGGGCGGTCGTCGCGGTTCTCGCGCCCGCGGTGGTGACTCTTTGTGGCAGCGCGCTAACGATGCTGTATCCCGCGGCGCTCAACAGTCTAAATAACAACGGACCGCACGGTTTGAGCGAAGTGGTTTATGCGTT
>DATNKD010000060.1:0-31568 GCA_035603575.1 Chthoniobacterales bacterium | reverse complement strand
CGGTTACATTCAAGCAGAGGTAAGCAGGTGGGGCTTCACGCTCGGCGTTTTTGGCCTCCATCAGTTCGGTACGGCACGCTCAAACAGTTTTTCGGTAGGTGAAGGTGGTGGCGGAGGAGCTGGCGGATTCGGGACGGCTTTTGCTTCGATCATAAACCCATTTCCTTTTGGCCCGCCTGTTATTAGCGGATCTATCTCTGGGGGCGTCAGCCCACACTCGACTCAGGATCGATTCAATGAGATTGACCTGTTTCTCTCGTACCAGAGGTCGTTTGGTTGGGTTGATGTGACGGTTGGCAATATTGGGTTCTTTCTCGACCGGCAGGCCGTAACATTTGTGGACCTTACCAATCTTGCTGTAAGTTTGTTCGGAGGTCCCCCAATTCCCGTGGGAAACGCCTTGCACGTCGGCCCCTTTCGAACGGTGGAGGATGAACAGTTCGACAGATTTTATCTCACTCTCTCTACGTCCAAGATTCCTCATATCCAACCGCTAATTACTTATTATCAGACCGTCGTCAGCACCGGCTCCGCGCCGCAAACGCTCGGCGCGCCCCTTGCGCAGATACTCGACAAACTTGGTTTCCCTGGGACAGGCTTGCCCACGATTCCTTTTTACCACGGCGGGGAGCGTAACGATGAGCTTGGTGGGTACCTCGAGGGAAGATTGCGTGGAAATTTTTCCATTACCGAGTGGCTCAGCTTTAATCCGCAAGGTGTTATTTCCGCCAGTTTCCATGATCGCACCGAGCCGATTGCGAATCCGACGAAGAAAAAAGATGCAGTCAGAGGCCGCAGTTTGTCCGGCTTTAATGTAGCGCAGGTTGGACTAGACATACCGATCCGTGTGCTCCACCTGGTGGGTTTTTCGGATGTGCCGTGTGCGCCGGCCGATTTGAATGTCTACATCACGCCATTCGGTTGGTACTCATATCATATCTCTGATCCTACTCCGAGCACCGACCGCAATGAGTTTTGGGGTGGAGTGAAGCTTACAGCGACGTTCTAATTCTTCCGCTGTATTAGTGGCAGACCCCTTCCGCGCTACAGCTGATTGGGCGGCGAGTGTCGTCTGCGGAAGACTTGTCAGTTACGCAAGCCGAAAGGCTTACGCAACATTTAGCAACTTAATCCCCGGGGGCGTTCGGCCACCAGGGCGAAGCCGCGATACGAATGCAATACTGGTCTCCGCGATGGCAAAATGCGGTGCCTGCTGGATTCGTCGCTTGAACAGCGTGAGGTGGCTGATTTGATTGCGCGCTCTGCTTCTGCGTCGACGCGGAAGATTTCGCAGTTTTCTTTTCTTTAGTGGTTGAACGATCGCCCGCTTGACACGGCAACGACGTCGCCAGAGCCGCCGCAATCAGAAAACCGCCGATAAAATATTTCACGTTAATGGGACTATACGACATCGCATCGCCCAGTCCATCCTTTTAACCGCCGGGAACTCCCCCTTCAAACGGCCGCTGTGGCTTTTGTTGGGGAGAGGCTGCCGGTTTGGAGATGGCCTTCGGCGGCGGAGGAGAAGTAGTCGCAGCTTGCCGCGTTACGGTCGTCGGCTTTTCGGTGGGCGCAGTTACAGGTTGCTTGCGAGCGGGCTTTTTAGCAGCCGCGACCTTTTGCTCGCTCTCTTTCTGCGTCGCTTGTTGCACAACATTAGGCGTTGCCTCTGGTTGGGCCGGCATTCTGGCGCGGAGTGTGATTGTTCCTTGAGACGCGATTTCGCCACCTTTGATTTCAACGTCTCGTTCTTCTGTCAGGTAATCTTGCGATACAATCTGAAGATGATGTTTGCCCACCGGGAGATTTGAAAATGTCGCTGGACTCGTTCTTACAATCGAGCCGCCGTCGAGGATCACCTTCGCTCCGGCAGGAGTTGTATCCACCCATAAACCACCTTCGGCGGGTGGAGAAGGTTTTGCTTCCGGCGTTTGCATTACAGGCGGAGGTACCGGCACGATCGCGGCCACCCGCGATTGCGTCGGCGCCACGCTCGGTTGGACTTTCGGCGGTGGATTCGGCTGGATCGCGACTGATGGTTGGACCGGGCGCGGTTTCGGTGGCGGCGGCGGTCGGATCGCGACATACCAAATACAACCTGCGATCGCCGCAGCCGGAATCACAACGATTGCTGCCCCGCGAACTGTTTCCTTAATTAGGATGAAAAATCCGCGGCCGAGCGCGAGAAAGAGATTTACGCTCAATGCGGCGCCGGCACGAGCAGCTCGGAAAACTCCGGTCGTCCCTGCGATCAATGTCTCGCCCGCGCTGTGAAGTTTGTTTTTGGCCGCTGTGATTGTTCGGGCCAGGGCAAGGCGAAATTTTTTCTCGCGGACGCGCCTTGTTCGCGGCCGCACGGTCTTAGTGCGGGTCTTGGATGTGGCTTGACGGGTCTTGGGCGACGTCGGGAATGTGAGCCAACCGGTTTTACGCGGTGCCGTCGTCGCGAGCCGCTCAATGATTTCAGCCGCCGATTGCGGACGAAGCGCGGGATCTTTTTGCAAACAATCCGCCGTGATTTCTTCCCAGAGTGGCTCGATTGGCTCTCCACCCACAACGTCGAGTTCTTCGCGCCGGGAACTCATCGGCGGCGGAATTCTTTCGCGAATTTGGCGATCGATGTTTCCGGAATAAAACGGCGGCTTACTCGTGAGTAATTCGTAAATGGTCGCGCCGAACGAATAGATGTCGTCCAGCGGTGTGCCCCGCCCGCCATCGAGCTGTTGTGGGCTCATGTAAACCAGTGTCCCGCTGGTGTGGCGGCCCATCGTTAGCATGCTGACCGAATCGCTTAAGCTGCGGGCGATGCCAAAGTCGGCGACTTTGAGGTCACCGCGCTGATTCACCATTAGATTTGAAGGCTTCAGATCCCGGTGAACGACCTGCGCGTGGGTATGGGCGTAATCAAGCGCCTCACAGAGTTGCTTTGTCCAATTGCCCAATTCTCGGGTCTCAAAAACTTTACTTTCGCGGTCGGCGCGGATGTTCGACAACGTATCGCCATCGATGTACTCCATCGAAATGCAGGCCGTCTTTTCGTCGTTCACGAAGTCATAAATCCGCACAATGTTCTTGTGGGTGAGCTCCAGGCTGCGGATTGTTTCGCGCTTCAACTCATTAAGCATGGCGCGATCGAAGATTACTAATTCGGGCAGAAATTTGAGCGCGATGTCGCGCTCAAGCACATCATCCCGCGCCAGCCAGACCACACCCATTCCGCCGCGTCCCAAAATGCGCTTCAGCGTGTAGCGGTTGAATATCTTTTGCTCAGAGACAAAATCTCGGAGCGTCGCGTCCAGCGGCCCGCTGGCAGCTCCTACGTTCACGCTTCAGCCTAACTATTTAAAGTAAAGAAATAAAGGATAAAGTAATCCCGGCGGCAGAGTTTTCGGTTGTCGATCTTCGCCAATTCGTTTTATAACCTTTAGCATGGCGGATGAAGAGACGGGGCAGAAAGACCAGCCAACTCGAGGTCAATCAGAGAACAAAGGAGTGTGGCTGGAAACTGTCGGAGAAAAGTTCCCCATAATCGGCGATTGTTCGCTGGGCCGCTCCCCCAAGAACACGATCGTGATTGATTCAAATAAGGTGTCGCGCCGCCACGCGATCATCAACGTTCAAAACATCGGCGAATTTTGGTTGATCGATTTGGGAAGCAGCAACGGAACGTTCTTAAACCATCGCCGCCTTCAGCAGCCGGCCCGGCTCAGCGATCACGACCAGGTCGTCATCGGCGACAAGATATTCATTTTCCATCAGCCGGAAGCGATTAGCGATGATTATCGAACCACGTATGCCGAACGAACCATCCGCGAAATTGCAAACCTGCCATGCTGGTTGCTCGTGGCTGATATTGAGGATTTCACACAGTTGAGCCGCAGCTTAACGAGCGACCAACTCGCGGTCTTGTTTGGCAGTTGGGTCGCGGCGTGCAAGGAAATCATCGAGACTCATGAAGGCACGATCGACAAGTATCTCGGTGATGGATTTCTAGCGTATTGGCGGGACGGCCCAAGTGCGTCCAGGGTGGTTGGTGGTGCTCTGAGGGAACTCAAAGAAGCTCAAGCCCGCAACGAACCCCGCTTTCGCATTGCCTTGCATTTTGGCTTCGTCGCGGTCGGCGGAATGCCATCAATGGGCGAGGAAAGCTTGATGGGCAAGGAAGTAAACTTCGTCTTTCGAATGGAAAAGCTTGCTGGCTCTTTAGACGTATCGCTGCTCGCCAGCGCGTCTGCCAAATCAAAACTTGGCAAGCTCATCAAAGCAGAACCCGCTGGCGCCCACGAACTCAAAGGCTTCGAACACAAATTCGAGTTCTTCAGCTGTTGAGCGAATAGCAGGATGTCGGCGCGGACGGATTACTTTACGCGCTGGTAAACTGCCTTAAAGCCTGCGTTCTCACCGGTCATTTTGTCGCCATTCAAAGTATAAGTAGTCGCCGGATTCGCAGCGGCACTCTTCGTAAAACCGCTCTCAAATGTTTGTCGAATATGCAAGGGAATTTCCTTTGGAAACCAATTTGAGACCTGTGGTGGTCTCCAGTTAATGATGAGGTTCGAACCACCTAATTTTAGATTGTCGCTCCTGTAGGTGACTTTTACCTGCAACGGTGATGCATTAATCGCCGCCGGAAGATCGCTCCACGTTCCACCCGCTGGCCGTGCCATAGTCAGTTCAGAGACCACCACCGCAGTGCGGTCGCTGATAAGCAATGTCTTCTTAGCGGTGAAAACGGTATTATTCTGGTCCGTAGATGAGACAGTTGCCGTCCATGCCCCCTGAAAACTCCGGGCCGATTTAGAAATGTGATTCGATTCAATCGATTCAGGCTTCGGCTTAGGTTTTACCGCTGCCGGTGTTGCCGTGGGTTCTGGCGCTTCAAAAATCGGTGCCGGGGCAGAGATCACGCTGCCAAAGACGACACAAACTATCCAAAAAATCTTTTCGAGATGGTTCACCGCTTTAAGACCACACCGGATCCTTTCATTCTTCCGTTTCCATAACTTGAGGTAATCACCGCGTCCTCGTGATAGTTTGCTGCGTTGGAACTGATCAGTTGTAACGAGAATGTTGACCGCGAACTTCCGTTTTGGACAGTTTGTTGATTGGTCCAACTCACGGAGCGTCCGTCTTTTGATAGGATGACTTTAGATTGGGATGTCGGGCCCGTTTGCGTACCAGATTGGCCAAAATAAGTCACGGTCCCGTCACCGGAAATGATTACCGTGCGTGAGGCGTTCGAGGATACGTTTAGGCCTACGTCCGACGTCATCGAACCCGCGATGGTACCTGTCCATGTGCCCACAAAAGCGGACAACGTCGGCTTGTTCTCTTTCTTTTTTGTTTCCTGTGTCGCTTCTTCCGACTTCGCTTTGACTTTCGGCTTTGGAGCCGGCGTTGGACTTTCAGGGACTTCTTGAATCGGTGCGGGAAGCCGATGCGGTGTGATGAGCAGCAGCGCGATCGGCAGAAGCAAGCGAATGATGCGGCTCATCGCTCTTGGCAATGACGTCTTCTTGTCTCCAAGCTATCCCATTTGCACATTTTCATGGAGCCGCTGTCAACTTTGCGATGTCTTCCACACCTTCCGCGTTGGAAACGCGAGTGAAAAGTATTTTTCCCTCTGGAAATCCCAAGGCATCAATGCTCATCCGAAGGTAGTACTTCTGATCGCCCTGCAGATTAATCTCAACTGGAACGCGCTGATGCGTAAATCCTCCCGTTGCCTCAAAAACATGTTTGCCGGGAGTAAGTTTTCTCACTGAGTAGCGTGGATCTGCCATGGTGCGAGCTTTCACGCCATCAATTGTGATCACACAGCCGCTAAGCATTCCCCAGGGAAAACCAGCAGGGCGATAAATAAACACGGTAGCTGTGCTGTTACCATTCTTGGATTCGGTCGCCTTCTTTGGCATATCCGTTGACGGAACATCGGATTTGGGCGCGGTCGTGGTTTGATGAGCAGGCATTGTTTTCGGTGCAGCAGTCCGCGTCGGAGTTTCTTCAGAAATCGGCGCAGGCAGACGATGCATAGTGGCAAGCAAGACGACGACCGCGAAGAATAGAGCTGTAGGCCGATTCATCGAGTCGCATTCAACTTCTGAGAAAAATCGGCGAAGGCTCTAGAGACTGCTTTCGGAAATTGCGTACCGAATGCGGGATAGGGGATCGTTGATTTTCCGGAGGCTGCGATCGTTTGAATTTGTCGACCGGCACTGTTCTTGAAAGTTGCGATGAACGAAACCGTGTTGGCCGTGAATGAGACCGACCCGACGTGCGCCTGAAGATCAAACACCATCGTCAAGCCTCCGCTTCGAGAAGGCGAACTACCATTCGGGATCGACACGTTACTGAATCGAGTCGATAAAGCTTGGCGAAGTTGCTCAAAAATCTCATCTGGATGCACGTCGCTTTTTCCCGCGAAGGGCATGCTCTCGTATGTCTGGACATAGTTCTTGAGATAAAGGATCGCAGCTCTTGTGTTCTCGGTCAGAACAACAGTCACGGAATGGCTCTGCATTCCGTTTTGGGTTGTCGGTTTTCCAGGACTTTTCGATTCGGCTTTTGCTTTTGTCGGCGCGGCAGGCTTCGGTGTTTCTTCGATTTCTCGAATCGGCGCGGGGAGCCGATGCGCGGTAATTAGCAAACTGCTAACAATTAGGAATGCGGACCATTTGGTCATGGGACAACGAACAATTTGCCGGACTTCGGCTCTATCAGTTTGGTCCCGGAAGTTTTTCCTCGGACATCGAGAAGGACCCGTGAGCTGGGATCAAATGGATTGTAAACAAATCCTGGCTTGTTCGGCACCGGCTTGGCTGTTGGAAGCCCGGTGGTTTGAGGAGGGACGATGGCTTTCGTTGTTTGCGGAGCGGAAGGTGTTGGTTGTGCAACTGAAGGCGGCGACGAAACACCCTGCCGTGAAAGCGTACCTGTATTGTTGTAGGTGTTGCCTAGATAGTCGCCACCAATCCATCTTCCCTCTCGAATAAAAGTGACGGTGCCGTCGCCATTCATTCGTAATGTATCTGTGGAAACCCACGTCGGGTTCTCGCCGACTTGCTTCAGGTTCCAGGTCAACGTATTCCCGAATCGTATGCATGAGGCTTGGTAGTCAGATCCGCTGATGGTTCTCCCTGTAAGACTCCAATTGATCAGAACCGTTTTTTCGTCATCGGAGATCTTGATTACATAAACGGCGCTTTCTCTCTTGCCATCGCCGCTCCAACTATTAATCGTCGAACCGCTCCAGATTCCGGCGAACGAATGAGTGGGACTGGCTTTGACCTTGGGAACGGCCTCGGGTTTTGGTTTTGGCTTGGAGGTCGCCTCTTGCTTGGGCTTCGGAGTCGGTGTTGGAGTCGTTTCTTCAGCGATCGGCGCGGGAAGCCGATGCGCGCTGACCAATAGTAAGGTCACTGAAACGGTCAGCAGAGTAAGCGCTCTCGTCATCGGGACACTCTTCGAAAAACGGCGTGGTCATCGTTCATGAACGCAGTCATGCGAATGTCGGCCGTTAATCCATCGGGGCGCGGGGTGATATACCAGACTGCGGTCGTGAACCCGATCGGAATGTGCGCCGATAAGGTGTTTCCGTTGAGTTGCGTCTTTGCCGAGCCCTTATACTTGCCGCTTTCCTGCCATTCCATCGTCGTCTCCGTCGGATCGACAATCAGTTCGGTCTGCACATTACCCCATGGGATCTCCGGCATGATGCCCGACCATTTTCCAGCAAATTTTTTAGCGGGCACAGGCGCTTGCGTTGGGGCCGGCTGCGGTCTGGCGCTGCGATTGCTTTCCGATTCGCTCGTCCGCTTTGGTTTCGCTTTGGCCGTTTGCTCCGGCGCCGGAGTTGGAGTGGCTTCTTCCGAGATCGGCGCTGGAAGGTGATTAGCCCAAAGTAGCATCGCTACGGTTACGGCTAAAATACATCGCACACGCATAACCTAGACTTATTCTTCCGGCGCTGGCGCCGGTCCGAACGTCATTGTCATAGTGACTTCTTTGGCACATTGACGATCTTCGTGCCACTGACGAAACGCAGCGATAGCCGCATTGTCTAAGATCGGTGAGCCAGCAGACTGACTAACGGTTACGTCGATAACTTTGCCAGTAGCTTGATCGAATTGCAGAAGATACTTGCCAGTGCCGCTGAGATGCTGACCGGCAGCTTCGGGCGGATAAATTGGTTTGGGACCATCGAGGTTCTTCGCTTTTCCTGATGGCCGCGGCGTAGACCTCTCTTCCGACTTCTTTTTTCCAGAGTCATCTTCGCTTTTCGACTTCGAATGTTTGACTTTGGGCTTGGCCGATTCTTGCGGCGCTGGCGTTGGTTTTTCTGCAATCTCGGAAATCGGTGCGGGCAAATGGGGGACACTGACTAAGATCATCGCCACAATCACCAAAGCGACGCGAGCTCGGCTCATGGATTCGAATTGGACTTTTCAAAGATCCCCGTTGGTTCTCCGTAAAAATCGTTTCTGAACATCACCAGCGCTGTCTTGCCGTCCGGGTTAGGCGTGAGTGAGCAAGACACGTCTTTGAAAATGTTGCTCTGCCATCGAATTGTTTTGCCGTCGCGCTCACTCCTTTCGGGGACAGAGGCGTTGCGGCAATGCTCGATCACGGACCTCCCGTCACCAACTACTTCCAACTCGATGTTAAAAGTCCCTATTAGCCTGCCAGTGCCGTGCCAGTTTCGGGCGGGGACTAGGTTGATCGAACCTTTCCAGGTACCGTCGAAAACGCTTTGGCTCGGCGGAGCTTGTGGTTTTGGCAGTTGGATCGGGGAGAGCTTAGCATCATGAGTCGCGTTGTTTACCTTTTCTGCGTGTCGCGATTTCGGCGTGATCGACTCAATGACGCTGGGCGTTGCAGTAGCTGTGGACTTAGCGACAGGCTTTAGTTTCGGTGTGGCCGATTGTTCTGGCGCAGGCGTTGGACTTTCCGGAACTTCTTGAATCGGCGCGGGCAGTCGATGCGCGGTCAGCAGTAGAGCTAGAGGACACAAAATCAGGAATATCGAACGTCGATTCATCTCGCGGCTTTGCCTGAGTTGGATTCGGCAAGTGTCCGATGAAAAACGGCGTGGAAATCGTTCATGAACGCTTGCATCCGTACGCGCGCAGTTACGCCATCGGGTTCAGGAGTTATCGACCATGTGCTCGTTCCGAGGAGAGGTGCAGGAAATGCCGCGGTCAGTGTGTTTCCATCGAGCCGGGCCTTTGCAAAAGCCGGTTTCGCGGCGGCATGCCCGCGTGCACTCGTTGGAGACGGCTTGAAATGGTCATGTGTTTTCGCATTGCCCGCATCGGCGGCCTCGTACCACGACACTGCCATATTCGTTTCGGTCGAATCAATCGTCACCACACTTTCAAGGTTTCCCCACGGAATTGTCGGCATGGTGCCAACCCAATTGCCCGCGAACCGACTTTGCTTTGAGGTTCGCTGTTGCTTAATGGAATTCGTGGCCGACTCGCTCGCCTCGGGTTTTGGCTTGGGCTTGGATAATGGCTTTAATTTCTGCTTCGCCGTTTGCTCTGGCGGAGGAGTCGGAGTCGACTCTTCTGAAATCGGTGCGGGAAGCCGATGTGGTGCGATCAACAGTAAGGCAGCGACGAGCGTGGACGAGAGCGCGCCCGTTCGGTAGATCGACATCTTCACGGCGAAGACAACTGCGCAGTATAACTGTGCCCATCTGCCTTGCATTCGTAGATTCCGCTGCGGCCATCATCCGAAATGTGTAATGTAAAAGACTCCGGGTCCCATTTAACATTTTTCGGCTGCGAAAGGACTTCATCGGTCACAGCGCGTAAAGTTGTGCCATCCCACACTCCATTAAAGCGGACTACCACGTCGCCGTATTTACTGGTCTGCGTCATGGTGCCGGATTTCCGATCTGCCGATAGATTGATCGTAAGCGGACGCGGGGAACTGCCGTATTTATCGATTACGCCTTTATAGAGAAGAGCTGCCTTGGCTATCTCTCCAGACTGCGCTGACAAATCTGCGGTGTAGAGCTTTCCACCTGTCTCAGACTGATACGAGCCGGTCTTTCCGTCATCGCTAAAACTGAGAGTAAAGGATTCCGGATCCCACTTAAGGTTGTTGGGCTTTGAAATCACTTCGTCTGTGACAGCGCGTAATTTCGTGCCGTCCCATACTCCGTTAAATCTGACGACCACGTCTCCGGACTTGCTGCTTTGGGTCATCGTGCCCGATTTGAGATCGGAGGCGAGCATAATAGCCAACGGCACGCTCACACTGGACCCATACTTCACGTGAATGATTCCAGTATAAAGCGGAGCACCCTGAGTAAGCGGCACTTCTTGTTTGAAAACTTGTTTCGGATCAAGGCTCGCTTTGATTTGGCGCGGCAGATGACCTTCGAGAGCGAGAAGATATGTGGCCTCGCCTGGATTTAGATCGTCGCGTCGCAGTGGTGTCGTGCCAACAAGGCTGCCTTCGAGGAAAACTTTGGCACCCGACGGTACAGTTGCCAGCTCTATACCTGCTTTAGCGCGTGACAATCTGATCAATCCCAGGTTGCTAAATTCGTTTTCTTTGACGTCCACCTGCTTCTCGATCGTCTCGTAACCGTCGAGAACGACGCGCAACGGGTATTTGCCGGGGTGAATATCTTTGAGACTAATCGGTGTCTTGCCTATCTCTTTTCCATCCAAAGATACGATCGCGCCGGCGGGAGAAGTATCCATAACCAGCCCTCCAAGAGCAGGAGCTGGAGCAACCGCAGTCGTCGGAGCGGTTACTGGTGATGGCTTTAACATTGGGGCTGATTGTTGAGTCACCATGTTTGTGATCTTGTTAGCATTTCGGAAAAATCCGAAATACCACACTCCGACTCCAACCAGGGCCAGAAGTGCGGCTGCTCCGACAAGACTGGCCGGCTTACTCGTTTGTTTGGTCGCATCTCGCGCGGCGCGGCGAGTGCCGGGCGAAGGAAGTTCCAGTCGCTGCGCAACTTCCACGACCGATTGCGGTCGCCGGGCCGGATCTTTCGCCAGGCATTGCTGCACTATCGCCTCCCAATGCTCTTCGATCGAGCCGGCTTCAATCTCGAGTTCCTTGCGTCGGTGCGCCATCGGAGGCGGTATTTTTTCGCGGATCTGCCGATCGACGTTGCCGGAATAAAATGGTGGCCTGCTCGTAAGCATCTCGTAGACGCTGGCGCCGAGGGAATAAATGTCATCGAGGTGATTACCGCGCTCGCCGTCGAGCTGCTGCGGACTCATGTAAAGAAGCGTGCCGCTTTTCCCGCTCTCCATCGTCAACATACTCATCGAGTCGCTCAAACTGCGCGCGATGCCGAAGTCTGCGACCTTGAGATCGCCCCGTTGGTTTACCATCAAGTTCGAGGGTTTGAGGTCGCGGTGAACGATGCGTGCGTGAGTGTGAGCATAGTCCAGCGCATCACAGAGTTCGCTTACCCATTCCTTTAATTCTGCGGTTTCAAAAACCTTGTGCGGTTTGTCCGCCCGCAAATTCGACAGGGTATCACCATCGACATACTCCATTGAAATGCAGCCTGATACGTCATCATGCACGAAGTCGTAAATCCGTACAATATTTTTGTGTGTTAACTCCAGGCTACGCCTTGTCTCGCGCTTGAGATCGCTCAGCACTGCACGATCATGAACGATCAAGTCGGGCAGAAATTTGAGCGCCACATCGCGTTCCAATTCCTCGTCGCGCGCCAGCCAGACAATTCCCATTCCGCCGCGCCCCAACGTTCGCTTGAGCGTGTAGCGATTGAACACCTTTTGACCAACCACTAGATCCCGCGCTGTCGCGTCCAGTCCGTTGCCGGGAACCTTGTTACTCACGGCACTAGAGTAATAACTCCCGCAGCGAGATTAAAGCAGAAACTCGAACGCCACTTCGGCGGAGTTTTCCTTGTTGATCTTGAGCGGCCGGCTCTATTAGCTGGCGAGTAGGATCGACATGTTCATTCGCGTTCTTGTTGTCGGTGCGGTTTTGATGTTCGCGAAAACTTCGCAGGCGCAAACAGCGACGGTGATGCCGAGCGCATCTCCATCGCTCGAGCAGCGCGTGGCCGATCTCGAAGCCTACGTTAATAATGCGGCTCGCGGTTCCGACTCGGCGAACGCGAAAACTGTTTCCAACATTTCCGGTTCCGGTCCCGGTCACAACGGCTGGATGATGACCGCGTCCGCGCTCGTTCTTTTTATGACGCTCCCCGGACTGGCGCTGTTTTACGGTGGACTCGTCCGGCAAAAAAATGTCTTGTCGATCCTGGCCCAATGTCTCGGCATCGCCGGACTGGTCGCGATCCTTTGGTGGGCAGTTGGTTACTCCCTCGTTTTTTCGCGCGGCTCGCCGTTCATCGGCGGATTGAAGTTTGCATTCCTTCGCGGAGTCGATGCCCAACCCAACGGCGATTACTCCTTCTGGGTCTCGCAAAATATTTTCGCGATGTATCAGCTGATGTTCGCGATCATCACGCCGGCCTTGATCATCGGTGCGGTGGCGGAACGGATCAGGTTCGCCGCCGTGCTTGTCTTCGTCACTGTTTGGATGTTCCTCGTTTATTTTCCGCTCGCCCACATGGTCTGGGGAATCGACGGATGGATGAACGGCGTTTGGAATCCGCGCGCGAAAGTTACTGCAATCGATTTCGCCGGCGGCACGGTGGTCCACATGTCGTCCGGCTGGTCGGCGCTTGTCCTTTGCGCTCTGCTCGGGCCGCGGTTGGGTTTCCGCAAAGAAATCATGGCGCCGCACAGCATGGTGCTTTGCATGGTTGGCGCTGGAATGCTTTGGGTCGGTTGGTACGGTTTTAACGCCGGCAGCGCGCTTGGCGCGGATGGCATCGCGGCGAACGCGTTCATGACAACAACGCTCGCGACTGCGGTCGCGTCTTTTACCTGGGCGATGTTGGAGTACGTATTGCGCGGGAAAGCGAGCGTGCTCGGATTTTGTTCCGGTGCCGTCGCCGGATTGGTTGTAATCACGCCGGCGTGCGGTTATGTCGATCCGACCGGCGCAGTCCTGATCGGTGTAGCCGCGGGCATTGTCCCATTTTTTGCCTGTACGAAATTAAAATCGTGGTTCCACTACGACGACGCGCTCGACACGTTCGGCGTCCATGCGGCCGGGGGAACGCTTGGCGCGTTTCTAACCGGATTGCTGGCCACGGCACGGGTCAATCCAAATCTTTCCGCAACCACGGCCACTCAGAATGGTCTTTGGAAAATCGTCGGCCGTCTGCTTTGGCTCGAGCAATTGAAGGCGATCGCGCTCACAATTTTACTCGCGACTGTCGCAACTCTCGTCATCGGCGCTCTTGTGAAAACATTTATTGGACTCCGCATCGCTCCTGAAACCGAGCGGCAAGGGCTCGACATCAACGAACACGGCGAGGAAGGCTACATCGTTTCAGGGTAGAAACGCCTTCCTGCAAAAAAAAACGCGCGGCCGAAGCCGCGCGTTTCAAAAAAACTATTTTAAAATTAGTTTCCGCCGCCGGTGGAAGCGCCGCTGCCGCTCTGAAGCTGCTTCAGCATGGCATCGCCACCGCGGTCGACGTGGCCGGTTCCTGCGGCCGCGGCCGCACTGCCTGCGTTGTCATCCACTTCCACCCAGCGACCGCTCAAATTGCTGCCAGTTTCGGCAGGCACGTAAACCATGTGGGTGTGTTTCTTGGGCTTATTGGCGGCATATTGGCCGGTCAACTTGAAGTCCAGCTGGGTTGGTTTGTCGCTGAAAACTTTCATGTTGTTGATTGATGCTTTAATCGCGCCATTCACAAAAAGGACGACTTCATAATCGGTGACCGGCAGCTTGCTCACCCCGTACTGTCCATTCGAATCGGTCCGGACAATCTTTTGGAGGCCGCTTCCGTCTTTGGCTTGAATGTGCACTTCAACGCCTGCTATCGGCTGTGCCTTGGAATCTTTAACAATACCCTGGATTCTTGCGGGGCCAACGGGGGAAGCCCACGCGGCGACGGCAGAAACGATTAAAATGGCGAAACAGATTTGGAGCGATTTGATAATCATAGAAGTGATCAAAATAGACGAGCAGATGAGATTGCGCAAGCATTGCCGGACATCCGGCAATGCGGGTTCGGTTTGCGCCGAGCGACTTAAAACGAGTTCGGCATGGCCGCGCCTTTATCCTGTATCTGCCTCGCCAAGGCGTTTCCTTGCCACCTCATCCGCTCCTGCATTCCGCTCGGCATCGCCTTGGCATCATCGGTCACTTCCATCCACACACCCAGATGACTGCCAGTTTGCGAAGGGACCCAAACGTAATGTTTGCCCTTGGTAAACGGCTTCGCGGCGGCATCTTTCTGCAAATCGAAGTTCAGAGTCTGAACTTCGCCAAGCTGCGTCTTAACATTGCTGATCGAGGCTTTGGTTACACCTCCGACGATGAGAGTGACACTGTATGTGCCGGTCTCGAGACCAGGGTAGCTGTAATGCCCCTGGGCATCGGTGTGCACTTTACCAATCTTGCTTGCATCGCTTCCCTGAATGCGGAGCTCGGCGCCTTGGAGAGGCTGTCCTTTCGGATCTCTCACGACGCCTCGCAGTGTGGCCACCGCGTCAGCAGCATAAAGGTGTGGCGAAACAAACCACGAGACTGCAACAAGTATGAATATACGAGCGACGGTAATCATGGCCCAAAAATACTGCTTTCTCAGACTTTTGTAAAACCCATCTTCGCCCAAGGAACAGGAGTGCCGGCGGAGGGACTTGAACCCACACGATCTTGCGATCACTGGATTTTGAGTCCAGCGCGTCTGCCATTCCGCCACGCCGGCGTGTCGAAAACGGAGCGAAAGAATACGGACTTCGCGGCGAAGCTCAAACGCTTCCCACCAAGTCGAGCGGCTGGAGACTGCGCGGCGGTCCAAAGATTTCGCGCAAAATAATCGCGTCCCGCAAACCGGATGTCGATCGTAGCATCGTCGCGATGTCGATCTTTGCTTCCACGGATTTGGAGATCGGTTGGGTCGCGATCGCATACGCTTTTGCCGCCGTTTTAATCACCGGAGACGGTTCGAGCGGAGGTGGGCCTTGGCGAACTTCAAACACCGGCGGTTCAGCAACCTTCGGCCGGAAAGGTCTCGCTTCGCGCGTCGGCGGAATCTGCCCTGGCAGCCGGATTTCGCGCTGCAACTCCGCAAACGGCGCAATCGGTGGTCGGACGGGAGCAACTGGCCGAGGTGGGACGTCTGTGCGCGGGGCAACCGGCGCAGGAGGCTTGGATGTGGTCGGCTGCCCAAGCGCTTCCAAAAATTTTCGAATACGTTGTTCATCTGTTTCGTCGGCATCGCCCGAAATCGGGCGAGACATTTGCGATGGAGATGTCGATCTTCGTTTTGTCTCGCCTGGGCGCCTGCGGCTTTTGGTCGCGACCCTGGTCAGGATTTGAAAAAAAATCGCCAAGGCGACGAACAAAAGGAAAAGGAGGTTATTCAGATGCACCGCTGCCATGTTTTTTACTTTCTAAATTTTCTGCTTCCTACTTTCTTAGCTGGCTTCCGTCCGAGGTTTGTCCGTTCCGGCGATTGATTCACGCATCGTCGTGTCGGCCTGCACGTTTTTCATCCGGTAATAATCCATGATGCCAAGATGACCGGCTCGAAATGCTTCCGCCATCGCCATCGGCACTTGCGCTTCTGCTTCGACGACCTTGGCGCGCATCTCCTGAGTTTTGGCCTTCATTTCCTGCTCCACGGCGACCGCAGCTGCGCGGCGCACTTCCGCTTTCGCCTGGGCAATACGCTTGTCGGCATCCGCTTGTTCGCTCTGCAATTTCGCACCGATATTGTCGCCAACGTCCACGTCGGCGATGTCGATGGAAAGAATTTCAAACGCCGTGTTACTGTCGAGTCCCTTCGCCAGCACTGCTTTTGAAATGCGGTCCGGATTTTCCAGAACGTCCTTGTAAGAATCAGCTGAACCGATCGCGCTCACGATGCCTTCGCCCACGCGCGCGATGATTGTTTCTTCGGTCGCGCCGCCGACAAATCGATCCAGATGCGACCGCACCGTCACCCGTGCTTTCACTTTCGCGCCGATTCCGTCCTTGGCCACACCATCGATGGTCGTCCG
Source organism: Chthoniobacterales bacterium (assembly GCA_035603575.1). Taxonomy (GTDB): domain Bacteria; phylum Verrucomicrobiota; class Verrucomicrobiia; order Chthoniobacterales; family UBA10450; genus AV40. The sequence goes on along the minus strand of DATNKD010000060.1, from coordinate 15,465 downwards.
GCCCATCGCTGGATTGGGCACGTCGATTACCTTTGGATTGATACTCGTGCGCACCGCTTCGAGCACCGTTTTGCCTGTGCCCTTCGTAGCCAAATCGATCGCGCAGGCGCGATTGAAATCCAGGGAGATGCCGGCTTTGTCGGCGGCAATCAACGCGAGGATGACTTGAGTCACATCGCCGCCTGCAAGGTAATGCGCTTCCAGCGGATCGCTCGGCACTTCAATGCCCGCTTTCACCGCAGTGATGCGATTGTCGACAATTAATCCAACTGGCACTCGCCGAAGCCGCATTCCGATCATTTTGCCCATCCCCACCGGGGCGTTGGCGATGCGCGCCCGCAGCCAGATCCCGAAAAAGTTGAAAAGAACAATGGCAAAAACGAAACCGAAAACGGCGAGCACCGCGATTCCGACAAGATAAAGAGCGTCCATAAGTTACTGAACCTTGCGTTGTAGCGGTGCTTGTATCAAGCGCCGAACTAGCAGCTTTTCGTTGCAATCCGCGCGAGACGGAATACGCATTGCGCGTTGTGACAAGAACGAAGGTCGCGGTGGTGGGCGCTTCCGGTTACACCGGCGAGGAACTGGTGCGTCTGCTCCTCGCGCATCCGCAGGTCGATATTGTCACGGCAACGTCGCGGCAATTGGCCGGCAAATCGCTCGCGCAGGTTTTTCCGCGCTTTGCCCACCAGAAAACTGCGACTGCGCTCAAGTTTTCCGATCCTGACCCAAAACAAATCGCGGGCGACGCCGGTATTGTTTTTCTTGCGCTGCCGCACGGCCTCGCTGCCGAGTTCGCCAAACCGCTATTGGCCGCCGGCGCGCGGGTTGTCGATCTTAGCGCTGACTTCCGGGTAAAAGACGCCGCCGTTTATCAGGAATTTTATGGTCACGATCATCCCGCGCCGGATTTGTTAGGCCAATCGGTTTACGGTTTGCCCGAAATTTACCGGGATCAAATTCGCGAAGCGAAATTTGTCGCCTGCCCGGGTTGTTATCCGACGAGCATTCTCATTCCGCTGCGCCCGCTCATTCGCCGGAAAGCAATCGATCGCAAAACGATTGTAGTCGCGAGCATGAGCGGTGTGACCGGCGCCGGTCGCAAGGTGGAGGCGGATTATCTTTTTCCCGAGTGCAACGAAAGCGTTCGGCCGTACGGCGTCCCAAAACATCGACATCTCTCCGAGATTGAGCAGGAGTTGTCGATCCTGGCCGGCGAAAAAGTGATTATTCAATTCACGCCGCATCTGGTGCCGGTGAACCGTGGAATCGTGACCACAATTTATGCCGACATTGCTGGGAACGTTGTGAAAATGGATCCAACTGTGATTTTCAATGGCGCCTACGGGGATGAACCGTTCGTGCGTTTGCTCGGCGAGGAACGGCTGCCTGACACGAAGAATGTCGTCGGCACAAATTTCATCGAGATCGCCTGGAAGATCGATAAGCGCACGCACCGTCTGGTTGTCATGAGCGCGATCGATAACATCGTTAAAGGCGCGAGCGGCCAGGCTGTGCAATGCATGAACCTGATGCTCGGCTTTCCAGAGACTGCTGGGCTGATTTGAAAAATCCGTTTCGACAAGTTCCCGGTTCGATTTGCACGCCGCGCGGTTTCAAATGCGCCGCAGTTTTCTGCGATATCAAAAAGCTTGACACTGGCAAAGGCTCCGAGAAAGGGCAAAAGCGCGATTTAGCCTTGATCGTTTCGGATGTTCCGGCGGCGGTGGCGGGAGTGTTCACAACGAACCAGGTCTGTGCGGCGCCGGTAAAAATTAGCCGTCAACGCGCGAGCAAGGAATTTGCGCGAGCGATCGTGGTTAATTCCGGAAACGCGAATGCCTGCACTGGTCGTCAAGGAATGACAGACGCGCGCCGGATGACCCAGCTCACGGCATCCGAGCTCGATAAACTTGACCGCTTTAAACGGTCAAGTTTGGCAGCGCGAATCTCCACGGAAGACGTGCTTGTTTGTTCGACCGGTCGGATCGGCGTGTCAATGCCCATGAAAAATATCGAGCGCGGCATCCGCGCGTGCGCGCCGCGTATCGCAAGATCGACATCGAGTGCGCGACAAGTTGCCGAAGCGATCATGACAACGGACACGCGTCGGAAAGAAATCGCCGTCGAATTTAAGATCGGAAGATCGACAATCCGGATCGGCGGGATTTGCAAAGGCGCGGGCATGATTGAGCCGGGGATGGCGACCATGCTCGGATTCATTACCACGGACGCGGCGATTGAACCGAGCGTGCTCAAGCGTGCGCTCAAGATTGCAGTCGGAAAAAGTTTTAACCGAATCACGGTCGATGGTGACATGAGCACGAACGACTCCGTGATCATGGTCGCGAACGGACTTGCAGGAAATGCAAAATCTGAAATTCGGCGTTCGCCATTTCAGGTGGCACTGAATTTCGTCTGTCGCGAACTGGCGAAGATGATTGTGCGCGACGGTGAAGGCACTTCGCGATTTGTCGCATTGCATCTGCGCGGCGCGCGTAACGATCGCGACGCGGAAGTGGCCGCGCGAGCAATCGCCAACAGCTCGCTCGTGCGCACGAGCTGGTGCGGCGGCGATCCGAACTGGGGGCGAATTCTTTGCGCGCTCGGCTATTCGAAAGCTGATGTCGATGAAACGCTGGTCGATGTTGGTTATGCCCAGCCGAACAACCGCAAAATTCTTTTTGCATTTCGACGCGGCCGTCCGACAAATGTCGCCTTGAAAACGCTGGCAAAAGTTACTTCAGCACCTGAGTTCGATCTCCATGTCGATCTTCACCGCGGCCGAGGCGAGTTCGTGCTTTACGCGGCTGATCTCACTGAAAATTACGTCGCGTTCAACAAAGGCAACGTGAACGATCCAGAAACGCTGGGCGGCTAATATGGCAGCAACAAATGTGACGTGTTTCAACCCTCACCTGCCGGTTCGCGACTTCCTCTCCCTGGTCAGGGAGAGGATTGTGGTGAGGGTCGAGTAATTTCAGCTCGCAATGGAAGAATTTATTTCGAAAGCGGCGACGTTGGTGGAAGCATTGCCTTACATCCAGCGTTTCCGCAGCCAGATCTTCGTAGTGAAGTACGGCGGCAGTTTCATGGACTCGCCCGATCCGGAAGAACGGCACCGGGTCGCACGCGACGTGGTTTTTCTCGAGGCGGTCGGAATTAATCCGGTGGTTGTGCATGGCGGCGGCAAAGCGATCACGCGTGCGCTCGAAGAAGCCGGTGTGAAATCCGAATTCGTGCACGGCCATCGCGTGACCGACGCCGCCAGCGCGGAAATTGTCGATCGGATTCTCTCGCGCGAAATTAATCCTGAAATTGTGAAAGCGATCCAGGACTTCGGCGGGAAAGCGCGCGGTTTCGCCGGCCCGGACATTTTTCGGTGCCGGAAGTTTACGCCGGAAAATAAAAATGAGGGAGATGTCGATCTTGGATTCGTTGGCGAAGTTTGCGACGTGAACGTGGAACCATTGCGCGAATGCATTCGACGCAGCGTCACGCCGGTAATCAGTCCGACGGCGCTGGGCGATGACGGAAAAATTTACAACTGCAACGCCGACATCGCAGCGGCGAAAACGGCGATTGCGTTAAAAGCGCGCCGCTTGGTTTTCATGAGCGACGTGCCTGGTTTGCTGCGCGATCCGAAAAATGACACAAGCCTGCTCAGACACTTGCCGGTGAGCGAAGTTCCGCAATTGCGAAAGACAGGCGTGATCGGCGAGGGGATGATCCCGAAAGTGGATAGCGCGATGGCGGCAATTGAGAGCGGGGTTGAAAAAGTCCAATTCGTCGACGGGAGAATTCCGCATTCGGTTTTGCTCGAAATTTTCACTGACGCGGGAGTTGGGACCGAGGTCGTGCTATGAAAACGGCAGAAAACGTCCAACGCCGAAACGCAGAGCAGGTGCATGAGGCATTTGAGAAGTTTGTTATCCCTTCATACGCGCGGTTCGATTTGGTCTTGGAACGTGGCGACGGCAGTTACGTTTGGGATGTCGATGGAAAGCGCTATCTCGATCTTGCTGGTGGAATCGCGGTTTGCTCGTTAGGCCACGCCCATCCCGAGATGACTAAAGCGCTGACCGATCAGTCGCAAAAGCTGACCCACGTCTCCAATCTATATTATAATGAGCTCCAGGGGCACCTAGCGAAACGGATTGTCGATCTTATCGCGCCGGGACGCGTATTTTTCTGCAACAGCGGCGCGGAAGCGAACGAAGGTTTGTTCAAACTGGCGAGAAAATTCGGGCACGACGATAGCCGCTACGAAATCATCACGACCGTCAATTCGTTTCATGGCCGAACGCTGGCCGGGATCGCGGCAACCGGTCAGGAAAAAGTGAAGACAGGATTCGAGCCGCCGGTCGAAGGATTCAAGCAAGTGCCGTTCAACGACCTCGACGCGATGCGCGGCGCGATTACAAGACCGACAATCGCGATCTTGATTGAGCCGGTGCAGGGCGAAAGCGGTATCACCATTGCCAAACCGGAATACTTGATCGGTCTCCGCCGGCTTTGTGATGAGCAGAATTTACTTTTGCTGTTCGACGAAGTACAGGCCGGCCATTTCCGCACCGGAAAATTCCAAAGCTGGCAGCGCATCCTCGAAAACGAAGATGTCGATCTTGTCCCGGATGCAGTCTCGATGGCGAAGTCGCTAGGCGGGGGATTTCCGATGGGCGCGTTCTGGGTACGGGAGAAATTCGCCAACGTTCTCTCGGCGGGCACGCACGCGAGCACGTTTGGAGGTACGCCCCTCGCTTGTGCGGTTGCCTTGAAGATTTTCGACGTGATTGAGCGCGAAAATCTGGCTGCGGACGCCCGCAACACCGGCGACTTTCTTTTCCGCGAATTACAAGCAGTTCAACAACGATTTCCGAAAGTGGTGAAAGTTGTGCGCGGGCTTGGTTTGATGATCGGAATTGAATTCCAACCACAGTTTAAGGCAGTCGAACTCGTGAAGGAGTTGCACAAGCGGAATCTCCTTACCGTGCCGGCGGGTAATTCGGTGGTTCGTTTATTGCCGCCGTTAAATCTGTCGCGTGGCGAAGCGGAGGAAGGATTGCGCGCGATCGACAAACTAGTTGTCGATCTTGCCAACAAAGAGTGAGAGGAGAAACAGAACTAAATGAAACATCTTCTCAGCATCGAGCAGCTTTCGCGGAGTGAGATCGAGCGGATCCTGCGCCGGACGGCCGAGCTCAAAACAAACCGCGGCAAAATTTCGGCGCAACCGCTCGCCGGACAAACCTGGGCTTTGATTTTTTCCAAACCGTCCACCCGCACGCGAGTATCATTTGACGTCGGAATCCGCGAACTCGGCGGCGAAACAATTTATCTAAACGCGGCGGACGCGCAGCTTGGTCGCGGCGAATTGATCAAGGACACCGCGCGCGTGCTGGCGCGGATGATTCACGGTGCCGTGATTCGAACTTATGCCCAGAGCGACATTGAGGAGTTCGCCGAGTTTTCCGGCGTCCCGACGATCAACGCGCTGACCGATGATGAGCACCCGTGTCAGATCCTCGGCGATATTTTTACGATCATTGAAAAACACGGCAAGATCGACAAGGCAGTGGTGGCGTACATCGGCGACGGTATTTCAAACACGGCGCGGTCGTGGCTATTCGCGGCAGGAAAATTGGATTTTGACTTGCGAATTGCGTCGCACAAAAAATATCAGCCGAAAAAGAAATTGCTCGAGCGCGCGGGCGGGCGCGTGATTTGCACGGAGGATGTGGCCGCGGCGGCGGGCGATGCCGATGTGCTTTACACCGATATTTGGGTTTCGATGGGAAAGGAAGCGGAGGAAGCGCGACGCGAAGCCGAGCTCGGACCATACTGGATCAATGAATCAGTGGTGAAGTTGGCGAAACCCGACGCGATGGTTATGCATTGTTTGCCCGCGCATCGCGGACAGGAGATCGATGCGAAGACTTTCGAGCAGCATGCGCAAACGATTTTTGATCAGGCGGAAAATCGATTGCATGTGCAAAAGGCGATCCTGGTTGAGCTAGCAAAGTGAAGCGGCCGATCCTGGATTACGGTACGGCATCCGTTTGCACGCCGGACAAATGCTGTAGATGACGGGCTCTTGGCTAGCAGAACTCCCCGGGTTGATGGTCCGCCCACACAACGCACAGACGGTGCTGCCATTTCCCGTTTTCGCGGCGCCTCCGTTTGCCGGCCGCTTTCTCCCCTTTTGCTGGCGTGGCATCGAAACGGAATCGAATGTCGCCGGAGGAGTGGATTCGTAGATTTTTTAGAAATTGATGGCGATTTTACTAAGTGGTTTTTCTTGAGCGGCTTAAATCAACAGCTGGTTGAGCCAAAAAATTGTTAACGCGCTGAAGGATTTGGTGCTCGGGGCGGGACTTGAACCCGCATGCCTTTCGGCATACGCCCCTCAAACGTACGTGTCTGCCATTCCACCACCCGAGCAGGTGCGCAAAGCGCGTAAATGTTCCGCAGAACATTCCCAGTCGCAAGTCTCCTTGGCGAGTGAAATGCTTATCATTCGCAGGTAACTTCCGCTACGATGTCGATCTCAGAGCCGAAACTCGAACCTGACTGGATCAAGGTCGATCTTCACATCCACACCCTCGACGATCCGAAGGACGTGGTCGATTATTCGGCGCATCAATTGCTCGAGCGCGCAAAACAACTCGGTTTCGGTGTGCTTGCCATCACGTTGCATGACGCGGTGTTCGACCGCGCCGAAGTCTTCGCCGATGCGGCGGCGATGGGAATTCTGCTGATCCCCGCGTCCGAAGTGCGGTTGCAAGGTGCGGATGCGATTTTGCTGAACGTGACAGCGGCTGAAGTGGCAGGGTTAAAAAGCTTTGAGGACCTTCGTCAACTTCGTGCCCGCCGCGGATTGTCGATTTTCACCATCGCGCCCCATCCGTTCTACGTGCTGGGCGGTTCGATCGGCGCGCGTCTTCTCGACGAGATCGATTGCTTTGACGCGATCGAGCTCTGCCATTTTCACAAAGGAATGCTCAACCCAAATCGGCGCGCGGCGAAAGTGGCGGCCCGATTCGGCAAACCGTTGATCGCGACTTCCGACGCGCACAAGTTGCACGCTTTCGGCCGTCATTACACGAGTATTCCACGTCCGGGTGCATTAACGATCGAAAACGTATTTTCCGCTCTGCGCCAGGGACCGCTCCGCCTAACGAGTCCGCCGGCGTCGATTGTCGATCTTGCCAGCGCAATTTATTGGATCTTCCTCGCGCATCCGTTCAAGGTCCGAAAAACGCAACGTCGCTATCCGGCGAAGGCGACGCATTCATGCGCCTCCAGCCTTGAATCCAAATCATAAACGTGACAAACCTTAGGCTGATGAGAATTTTGCTTACCAGTTTACTCGCGCTCGCATTCGTCTTTATGGGTTGCCAAACGCCTCAGCAAAAAAAAGAAAAACTGAAGCAGGCCGAACTCAAGAAGAAGGCCAAGGCGAACCTCCGCGAGGAAAGCACTGATGTTGATTTCCAGGCGTTTCTCGGCCGACTTCGCAAAGCTGTAGCGAAACGCGATATGGAGACGCTCAAATCGATGATGACGGATGATTTTGGTTATAAACTCGATCCGCCGATGGCGGGTCCCGGCGTTTTTCAATACTGGGAGCAGGAAAACCTTTGGCCGGAGCTGGATGGCATTGTATCGGAGCGATTCGTCAAGAAAGGCGCTTTCATGGTGGCGCCGCCGCAATTTGCCGATCCGTCGCTCAATTACGACGGCTACCGGATTGGGATCACGCGGGTCAGAGGAAGCTGGAAGTTCGCCTACTTCGTCAACGGGTGAAAAGCAGTGATGAATGAGTCCGAGCCGGACTGGCGGTTGTGACAAGTGACAAGAAAAAAGAAAACGGCGGCAGTTGAATCTCGTCACTCGTCACCCGTCACTGGTCACTTTCTTGGTTTGCCCCAGCGGCCGCCATTTGTCTTTGTGCGAAAGTTGGTCGCGTGCGATCCGGGGGCGTCGGCTGAGTGCGAGACCCAGTTTTCAAGTGACGACCCAATGTTTGCCGGGCATTTTCCGGGCGATCCACTCGTTCCCGGCGTGATCTTGACCGAAGCGCTGGCGCAAACCGCCGGCATAGCTGCGGCCTCAGCCCATTCAAAAAATGCGCAACCGCGATTCCTCCTCTCCGCCATTCAACAAATGAAATTTTTTCGCGCAGTGCGCCCGGACGAACGAATAGTTTTACGAGCTCGAAAAATCGCTGCAGTGGACGAGTTGTTGCAATTTGAAGTCGAAGCGCTGATCGACGGCAGACACGTTGCGCGGGGTCAGTTGGTATTAAACGCGCTCCCGGCGGCCGGTTGAACAGCGTCACTGAGCAGTCGCCGGCGCTTGCGATCGCGCCGGTTCCAAATCGTAAATTGCGCCCCAGGTTCCGGAAGCGGCGAGCGTTGCCGTTTTTTCCCACGGCCGCGCGCTTGATTCATAATTTGTTTTTTCCTCGCGGCCCCAAAAAATGTAGCGCACGTGCAGAGTCCGGGCGAGGTCGCGCCAATTCGAAGCGCCTTGCATCAATCTCGTGAGCTGCTCGTTCGTTTTACCGTAATCATCGAATCCTTGTGTCCAAAGATGGCCGGGATATCCCATCACAACTTTTCGACCCTGAAGCAGCAGTGGATGATTGTAAGTCGGATAGGCCGCGAAACGCGCTTCCAACGGCATCTTGCGGACAGCAGCGCCGACCGCGTCCAATTCACCGCGATTCGCGAAACCGAAACCGCCTTTGCCCGCGGCCAGACCGCCAAACAAACTTACGAACCCAGAGGTAAAAAGAGCGAAGTAAACCGCGGCCCGAATCGGCAGCTCCCATTGCATGATCAACTGCCGCCACAAGAACGGGAGCACGACGAAGTAAGCCCAAATTCCTATTTTCAGATTGTCCCAGCCCCACGGCGCGGTTTTGACCGAGAAAAGGAAAACAAAGATGGCGGTCGCGGCGAAAATGAACGTGACCTCTTCGGAGAGTCTCTCGTTCCATTTGTAGCCACGCAACACGATTTGAGATAGGGCGGCGAAAAGACCGATTATGCCGAGAAAAAGGACAACCGGAGGAATCCCGGCAAATCCATTTTTCCAGATGCACCAGGCAGACAATAGGATTGTGCCAAGCGCGATCGCAGCAGCCACTTCGAACTTGCGACTGGCACTAGATTTCCAAACCGACCAACCGACGAATCCAAGGAGAGTCAGCACGAGCGGCACTACGATTCCAAAGTTAAAAAACCAGAAACGGCAAAACGGCATTCTGAACTCGGAGGTGGGATCGCGTTGCACCCAGCCCCAGTAAAATTCGAGGACGGACCTGGCCTTGAAATGATCGCTGATGAGCCAGACAAAAAACGTGGCCGGAATTACCGCGCTGAGGATCAGAGTGAGAACGTGGCCGCGAATCTGCGGATCACCCGCCACAAAAAAACACGCGAGCACAATGCTAAGGGCCATGAAGGTGTGGAGATGAAAGAGCGGCATCGATGCATAAAGCGAAAGCTCGACCCAATACGGTAACGGCCCCGACTGTCGATCTTGACCCGCTCGAAAATATTTTTCGCGCCAGTGCCAGAGCAAAATCAAGCCGGCTGGAATCGCGTAGAGCAAGCCGCGCTGAGTCACGAACATCGTCAGCGGAATGCTTTTCCAGGCGATGTTATTGACGTCCTGGTAATCGACGAATTTGAAATTGCGCAGAAATTGAAAGCCGGCGAGACCGCCGTTGAAGAGAAAACCCGCGATCGCAAAGCCGCCGCCCCAGCGATAAAACGCGAAGAATGTGGCCACGGATGCGAACAATCCGACCCAGACCAGGCCCGGAATCAGATCGACACCGGCCTTTAACAGCAGGGCGTTGAATAAATCGATTCCGGCTGGATAACGGAGATGTTCGCTGAAAACGTAGATCGGGTTGGATGGCCAAAGCCGGACGCCATTGGCGAAAAAGTTGATGTGCGTGACGTGAAGGCCGAGATCACCCAGATTCACCGGCGATTGAATTTTCAGTTCAGTTCCATCGACGAACAGCAGCCAGCAAAATGAGCGCACCGCGAAAATGGCAAAGAAGCCGGCCAAAATCCATATCGGCAGCCTGCGATATTGCGATATTTTAGATTTATCGCGATCTAAAGCATCGTCCTGCGACGCCCGATCTGTGGTTCTAAGATATGCTAAGAGAGCGAACCCCGCGGCTAATATAAGAGCGGCGAACGCGACAGCTGTGCTCAACCCACCGGTGAGCATTCCAATGAACAATCCGCAAATGGTGGCGAAGTTTACAAGCGTTAACCCGCCGGACAGCCATTTCATTTGTTCGGGCTCGGGGCAGGTGTTGCGTTCGGACTCGGGGCCGGCGCCGCTCCAGTGAAATCGGGCCATTTTCCGGGGAAGAAGCTCTTGAAGATCCTGGCATTGAAATAAGCTTTTGATGGATCCTGGTAAGGCCGAATCGTTATCGGCATGGTGTAGTAAGGATCGTGAAGCTTGGCTTCGATCGTGGCGATTTTGTCGTGCTGGACGAGGAGAAAATCCCCGTCCACTTTGTCGGGCAAATTGTCTTTCTCGTAATATCCAACGCGCCCGAAATCATCGAGCATCCATGGCAACGGATAAGGGCTTGCGCGAATAATGTGCCCAACCAGTTGATAAGCGCGCGGGTCGGAATGCGCTAATTGCAGGATCGGATCGGTGAATTTGTAAACGTCGTTATAAGTCTGGACGTAAACGTAAGGCTCAGTCTCGGTCGTGCACCGAAAATAATTCAGCCAAATGCAATATCCGAGCGAGCCGGCCAGCAAGATCGCGGATATAAGATAGACGGCTCTTTTATATCTTAGAGGCGTAATTAAAACGGCAGCGCCAAAAATGAATATGAATGGCCAGATGAAACTAATGATGCACCACGGCGTCTTATATTTCACGATGCTGTAGGCCATGACCGTTCCCACGCCGTAGATGGCGAGATAACGCAACGGCATTTGTTTGAAGCGAATGCTGAATAAACAAAGAATGAGTCCAGCCAGGACCGGCCACTCGTAGCGCGCGATCAATCGCAACCAGTAATAATACGGCTTTTCGTGCCCGTGGCCTTCGCTACCGGTTTTGAACCACGGCAAATAGGCCTGATAAAGCCCTTTCACTCCGCTCCAGTGAAAGAACGTGCCGGAATAAAAGAAGACGATCAGACCGACACCGGTCCCGACGACAACGGCAAGATCGACATAATTCCAGGTTTGCGTTGCCGGTCGGCTGTCGTCGAGCTTGTTGAAATAATTTGAAATGTAGCAGACTCCCGCCGCGATCACGGCGCAAGCGACGTGAAGTAGGTAGGTCTCCTTCGACAAAATCATGCCGGTCAAACCCATTCCGGCGCACCAGAGATAATTCGTGGTGCCAAATTTCCAGAGTCCAAACAGCCCGTAGAAAAACAAAATGGTAAAGAGCAGCAGCCAGACTTCGTGAATGGAATAGCGCCCGTAAAAAACAAAACCGGGCGAGACCGCCATCGCGAGCGCCGCGAGCCGGCAGACGGTTCGCCCAACGAATGGTTCGAATTTTAACGTCAACCAAACGCAACTGATGCTGACGAGCACGACCGGCAACCGCAGCGCCCAAAGATTGCGTCCGAGCAATGTCTGCGAAAGCAGGAGCACATAAAAATGGAGTGGACCGTGGTAATTCGTCGGGTCGTATTTGTAGAAGGCGTTCTTCACCATTTGATCGACAAACCAGCCGTTAATGCCTTCGTCGAAATGTGGCGGCTTCATGCCGAGCAAAAAGAATCGCAGGAACGCGGCGAGACCGATGATGAGCCACGGCGTCCAACTGGCTTCGGCGAGCGCGTTTTTCCAGATCTCGATGGAATCGCCGAGCAAAGGAAAATCCGCTAGCGCGCCTGCCTCGGCGCTGCTAGCTCTTGCTGTGCGAATTCTCGTGACCGGCAGCTGCGGCTTCATCGGGAGCAATTTTATTCGCTACATTTTGCAACATTACAAGCCGGCCTCGGTCACAAATGTGGACGCGCTCACTTATGCCGGCAACCTGGCCAATCTCGATGGCGTGGTCGAGGAACATGGCGAGCGCTACGAATTTTTCAAAGCCGACATTGCCAATACCGACGCGATGGATGCGCTCATGCTCGAGCACCAGTTTTTTGCGGTGGTCAACTTTGCGGCCGAATCGCATGTCGATCGCAGCATCAATTCGCCCGAGAATTTCATTCACACCAATGTCATCGGCACGAGCGTTCTCCTGAATTCGGCCAGAAAACACGGCGTCCAGCGTTTCGTGCAAATTTCGACAGACGAAGTTTACGGTTCGTTAGGGAAAACCGGAAAGTTCACCGAGAAATCTTCACTCGATCCAAGCTCGCCTTATTCTTCAAGCAAAGCCGGTGCCGATCTTCTCGCGCTCGCGCATCACAAAACCTACGGGCAGGAAGTGATCGTCACTCGCTGCTCGAACAATTACGGGCCCTACCAGTTTCCGGAAAAATTGATTCCGCTCATGATTATCAAAGCGTTGCGCGGTGACCCGCTACCGGTTTACGGCGACGGACTGAATGTGCGCGACTGGATCCACGTTCAGGACCATTGCGCCGGCGTTGTCGCCGCGCTTTTCGAGGGAAAACCGGGCGCCGTTTACAATTTCGGCGGCGGCAATGAGATGGCGAACCTCGATTTGGTGAAAATGATTTTGAAACAGTTGGGCAAACCGGAAAGTTTGATTTCGTTTGTCAAAGATCGGCTCGGGCACGATCGGCGTTACGCCATCGATTCGTCATTTGCGCAAAAAGAATTGAAATGGAAGCCGCGCCAGGATTTCAAGAAAGGGCTCGAGACCACGATTCAATGGTACATCGACAATCAGACCTGGTGGCAACCGCTGCTCGAGCGGGCGGGGCGATACTGAGCGATGCGAGTTATAATCTTGGGCGGAGGCGGCCGTCTCGGCGCTGCGCTCACGCGCGAGTATCGGGAAAAATTCGACGTCGTTGCTTTCAATCGCGCGCAGCTCGATCTCGCGAATGCAAAGCAAATTGGGGAGAGACTCTCGCCACTTGAGTTCGATCTGCTCATCAACTGCGCCGCGTTTACGAATGTCGATCTTTGCGAATCGCAGCGCGAGCAAGCTTTTGCGATCAACGCGGAAGCGCCGAAGCATCTCGCCGAAATTTGTTCCGAGAAGAACGCAAAGCTGATTCATTTCAGCACCGATTACGTTTTCGACGGCGAGAAGCGCGAACCCTACGTCGAAACCGATGCTGCCAAGCCGATCAGCGTTTACGGCGAATCGAAACGGGCAGGGGAAGAGAATGTTTTGGCTGTGCAGGATCGACATCTGGTCGTGCGCGTCTCGTGGGTTTTCGGTCCTGATCGACCGAGCTTCATCGACGCGATGATCAAACGCGCACGCGGAGAAGAGCAGATCGACGCAGTCGCGGACAAATTTTCCACGCCGACCTACACGCGCGATATTGCTGAGATGTTGCCGCAATTCTTTGATCTCGTTGTGCGCGGCGGCGTCTTACACTTCGCTAATGCCGGTCAATGCAGTTGGCACGAATATGCTCAACATGCGCTCGATCGCTGCCGCGCCTCCGGGATTTCTATCAAAGCAAAAGGCGTTAGCGCACTGAAGCTTGCCGACATGAAAGATTGGGTCGCGCGTCGGCCGGTTTATTCCGTTCTTTTCACGGCGAAATATGTCAAGCTGACCGGCGTGACACCTCGCTCTTGGCGAGATGCCGTGTCGGATTATATTGAGCGCTCCTATTCTAAAAAATGAAAACCAGCATCCTGACTTTGACCTTGTCGATTTTTCTTTGCGTTGCCGCGCGCGCGGAATTGAAATGGGAGCAGAACGTCATCGATCTGCATCCGGCCCTGGGCGACAAGACCGCGGTCGCGCATTTCAAATATCAAAACACGGGCACGACTCCGGTGCATTTTAAATCGGTCAGGGCGTCGTGCGGTTGCACAACAACGCAGAGCCAAAAGGAAGTCGTGAATCCGGGCGAGAAGGGCGAAATCGTTGCCACGTTCAACATTGGCGATCGTACTGGTCAGCAAATGAAGACGGTCTCGGTGCAGACGGACGATCCAAACCCGTCCCAGGCCAACATCGTTCTCACACTGAAGGCAACCATTCCACAGGCTCTGGAGGTCAAGCCGGCAGTTCTCTACTGGCAGAGTGGCGAAGAGCCGAAGCCAAAAAAGATCTCGGTCAAAGCTTCCAAAGATTTTCCGGGCAAAAACATCACAGTGAAATCGAACAGTCTGAACTTCGAATCCAAAGTCGAACCCGGCAGCGGGTCGGGTGAATGGACGATTGAAGTCATGCCGAAGGATACAACTCATCCAATGGGGTCGGCGTTGGTGGTTCAATCTGACTACCCGAAAGAAGGGCCGAAATCGTTTTCTGTGACCGTACAGATCACCAATCCGCCCGTAGCTCCCGCCGCACCGGTCGCCATTCCGTCGGCGTCGCCGGCCGGCGGCGTGAAACACTAACCGGTGAAATTCCGCGCAGTTCGGGAAGGGCTGCTCCTCGTTGCGCTCGCGTGTCTGCCGGCGGTCGGTGAGGGGGTTTATTTTCGCGACAAAATTTCGTGGCAATCGCCGATTCCCGCCTCTGAATTAGTTACGGTTGATCAAGCACGCTCGTGGGGCGATGGCGCAATCTGGGTCGATGCGCGCCCCGACGAAGAATTCGCGCGCGATCATGTTCCGGGCGCGGTTCCATTGAACGAAGACCGTTGGAACGAGTTGCTGCCGCAATTTCTTCCGAACTGGTCGCCTGGAAAAAAAATCGTCGTTTATTGCAGTGCGGAGAGTTGTAACGCCGCCCGCGACGTCGCAAAGCGCCTACGTGACGAAGCGCAGCTCACAGACGTTTTCGTTTTGCAAGGCGGCTGGGAGGAATGGCTCAAATCCCCAAAATGAAGTACGCCTGGCGCATCGTCGATCTTATCCTCGGCGGAATTTTTGTTTATGCCGGCGTAATTAAGGCGCTCGACCCGGTCCAGTTCGCCAACGACATCGACAACTACAAAATGCTGCCGTGGTTCGTTACGGTGCGGCTGGCGCTTTACCTCCCATGGCTGGAAATCTTCTGCGGCGTCGCGGTTATCTTCCGTTTCCTTTACCGCGGTGGGTTGTCCATCTTAACTGCGCTGATCGCGGTTTTCATCGGCGCGACCGTTGTCGCAAAACTCCGCGGCCTCGATATCACCTGCGGCTGTTTCGGTCATGCCAGTAAGAACTGGAACTTCAGCACACATTTAGTTCTCGATTTGCTGATCCTTCTCGCGGCGCTCGTATTATTTTCGCGTGTCGGGCGGACCGAAAAATCGTAGCGTCGCCGTGATAATCGGTGCGCTATGCCAGAACACGATCTCGACACGAAAGTTAAGCTGGCAATCTACGAGATCACCACGGACACCGGCCGCAT
>DATNKD010000059.1:0-30005 GCA_035603575.1 Chthoniobacterales bacterium | reverse complement strand
AGTTTTTGAATGGCCATGTCGTGAATGGCCATGTCGTAGGCGCGTTGGAAAAATGTGGAATAAATCGTGAGAAAAGGCGTCAGCCCTTGCGTCGCAATGCCGCACGCAAAAAGCGCCGCGTGTTCTTCCGCGATACCAACGTCGAAATAGCGCGTCGGATGCGCCTTGGCGAAATGCGACAGACCTGTGCCGCTCGGCATCGCCGCAGTGATCGCGACGACCTTTTGATTGTTGTCGGCAAATTTGGCCAATGTCTTGCCAATGATCTCCGAATAGGTCGGCGTCGGCGTTGGTGCAGTCTCGCCGCTGTCGATCTTGTATTTGCCGAGTCCGTGAAATTTATCGGGCTGCTTGATTGCCGGTTCGTAGCCTTTGCCTTTCTTGGTCAAAATGTGCAACAGCACCGGCTCCTCCTGCGTTTTCAAAAATTCAAATGTCCGAATGAGCAACGGGATGTCGTGTCCATCGATCGGTCCGTAGTAGCGCAGTCCGAGTTCCTCGAAGATCACGCTCGGGACAATCAAACCTTTGACGCTTTCCTCGACCTTGTGCGCGAATTGCACGCCCGTTTTGCCGAGAATCCATTCAACGAAATCGCGCGCTTTGTCATGCAGGTGTGCGTAGGTCTCGCTGGTGACGATGCGGTTAAAGTAATTAGCAATCGCGCCGACGTTTTTGGCGATCGACCATTCGTTGTCGTTTAACACCACGATAAAGCGCTTCGTCTGCACGCGGACGTTGTTCAGCGCCTCGTAACTGATGCCGCAGGTGAACGCCGCGTCCCCCGCGATCGCGATGATGTTTTCATCGCCGCCGCGGAGATCGCGTCCGACCGCCATCCCGAGCGCGGCGGAAAGCGCTGTGCCGGCGTGCCCCGCGCCGTAGCAATCGTGCTCGCTTTCGGTGCGCAAAAGAAAACCATTCAATCCGCCGAACTGGCGCATCGTCGAAAAACGATCGAGCCGGCCAGTGAACAATTTGTGGACGTAACCTTGATGGCTCACGTCCATCACGAACCGATCGCGCGGCGTGTCGAAGACGCGATGGAGCGCGATCGTCAGTTCAACCACGCCGAGATTTGGCCCGAGATGGCCGCCGGTTTGCGACAAGACACGGATCAACTCGTCACGCACTTCCTGCGCGAGCTGCGGCAGGTCTTGTTCCCGCAACGCCTTGATGTCGGCGGGCGAATGGATCCCGTCGAGCAGGCGCCGCGGCGCGGGGGTTGTTGTTGTCTCAGAAGAGTCTGACTTCGTCATTTTTTAATTCTTTCTCGGTCGCCTTATCATCGTTCGCCGATTCGGCGGCGGGTTCAAAATTTTTAACTACCGGCTTGCCGGCGTTGTTGCGGGCGATGATCTCGATCTTCTGTTCGGCGTTGGTCAATCGTTCCTGGCAAACCTTCACCAGATTCATCCCTTCTTCGTAGCGCACGATCAAATCCTCCAGCGGCAACTTGCCGGTCTCCATTTGTTCGACGATCGCCTCGAGTCGGTCCATCGCCTTCTCAAAATTCAATTCTGGGGCTGCGGTCTTGGCCTTACTGCTCATCGCACGAACCGAAAATTAAGCACAGCGTCGCTAAGATGAAAGGAACGATTGCGGCCGGCAACGCCCGGCGATGGCACATCCAATGCTCGTGGAGTGGCCGCTCAACCATTAACCACTATGAAGTTTCCAAAAAAAATCCTGTTAATCCATCACGAACCCGGCGTCACTCGCCTCATCCGGCGGGCTCTGGAACGCGCCGGGAAATATCTCATTCGCGAGGAGCACGATGATAAGCTCGCATTGAACGCCGCGCGTTGGTTTCAGCCCGATCTCATCCTTGTCGATACCGCCGGTCAGGACCGTCGCACCATCGAGCGCGAAATCCACAACGACGCTGCGCTCAAAGACACGCCGGTTCTTTCGCTGAGCAACCTTCGTCCCGAAAGCCAGATGGTTTCCGGCGGAATTCTAAGCGGCTACAGCTTCTTCGCCGCGCCCATTCGCGTGGAAGAAGTGCTCCGCGGCGTCGACGAACTGCTCTTCGGCAAAGACTGAGTATGCGTCCGGCGCGCCGCGGCGCTAATGCGATTTCGGCGTTAACGAAATACTCTTGTAAAGTTTTTTACACGTCGTCCCGCTGAGCTCAGCTTCGCTCTCCGCGTTGTACATCACCTGGTGCTAGTCCGGTTTGGCGAGCAAGTAGTCGATTCGCCAGAACTCCGGTTTTGAACCGGGTGTGGAGATAACAAACGAATGCGCGGCGCAACCTGCGATCGAATAATCGCGCTCTGCGATCAACTTCATGTTCGGAGCTCCTGGAAGATGAAGCCTTGCCTCCGCGAAGAATTGGGCGGCGATCGTCTGCCACCAAACTTCAGGCATGACGATGCGTCGTACTGCAACCGCCGCCATTTTTCCATCCCAGCTCTGATCGCGATACGGAACATTCCCGACAGGCGTGGGCAAATACCCAGTCGTAGAGCGAGTCGGTTTGAAGGATGGAGGAGTTTTCATCTTCAGTTCCAACGGCGACTGTTGGAACACAGAATCAGGCGGTTTTTCATCTGCCCGCAGTGCGGGCATACCCAGCACCACCAGCGCCGTGCTCAGCGCAAACTTCGGAGCCGCTTTGACGATAACGTTCACCCGATCTGCTTTTTGTAAGCGGCGTCGTCTTTCAGATTTTTGAGATCGTCGGCGTTGTCGACCTTGAGGACGAAGATCCAGCCCTGACCAAACGGTTCACGGTTGATCAATCCAGGATCGGCTTCGAGCGCCTTGTTTATTTCAACCACGGTGCCTTTGACCGGTGCGTAGATGTCGCTCGCGGCTTTGACTGATTCGACCACCGCAATTGCTTCTTTTGCGTTCGCCTTGCGATCCATTTTCGGCAGCTCGACGTAAACCACATCGGTCAATTCCGACTGCGCGTGATCGGTGATTCCAATGCGGATTTTGTCGCCTTCGCGCTTAATCCATTCGTGACTCTCGGTGTAGAGCAGATCGTCTGGGACGTTCATGATTTTTTGTAGAGCGGTTTTTTCTCGATTGTGGCCGGAAATTTTTGTCCGCGAACCTCGATGTCGATCTTCGCACCGACTTTTGCGTGCGGGGCAATGATGTAAGCCATACCGACACCCCAATTCAAGCTCGGCGAAACGGTTCCGCTGGTCACTTCACCAATGCGCTTGCGGTTTGCGAAAACCGAATAATGCGGGCGCGGCGGCGGGCCTTTGTCTGTCATTTTGAACGGCACCAGTTTTTGACTTGGGCCGTTCTCTTTTGTCTTCAGCAAAACATCGCGCCCGATGAAGTTCGGTTTCGTTAGATCGACAAAGAAACCAAGTCCGGCTTCGATCGGATTTCGTTTCGACGAAAGATCTGAGCCGTTCAGCGGATAACACATTTCCAAACGAAGGGTGTCGCGCGATCCGAGTCCGCATGGTTTGATTCCGAGATCTTTTCCTTGTTCGAGAACGACGTTCCAAAATTTCACCGCATCGCCTTTGGGAAAGAAAACTTCGACGCCGTCTTCACCGGTGTAACCGGTCCGCGCCATCGAGATCGGCATTCCATCAAGTTCGACATCAACAATGTGATTGCGCGCCGGCAGGTTTACAAAAAGCTCGCTGACGCGCGGACCCTGAATTGCAACGCCGCCAAAATGAGCGCTGCGATCGCCGAGAAGAACATTGTTCGGACGATGTCGACCCAGCCATGCGAAATCTTCGTCCGTGCATGATGCGTTTACGACGAGCAGAAATTTTCCCTCGCCGATTCGATAAGCGATCAGGTCGTCGATGATTCCGCCGCGTTCGTTCAGCAAGAATGTGTATTGCCCCTGGCCGACCTCCAACTTGTCGATGTTGTTGGTCAACATCGTGTTCAGCCAACTGCGCGCGTCGCTTCCATCGACAATCAATTGCCCCATGTGCGAAATATCGAACATCCCGACATTCTTTCGCACAGCCTGATGTTCTTCCACGATGCTGGTGTATTGAACCGGCATCAGCCAGCCGGCGAACGGCACCATCTTCGCGCCGCGTTTTACGTGCTCGTGATACAGCGGTGTCTTTTTCTGCGCGGGTTCGTTCACGGACAGAGCGTAAACGCCAATCAAATGGACGTAAAGAAACGCCACCGGAGTTGAATAGCGTCCATGCTTTCTCTAACGTCGCCGAAGCAATGAGCTTGCTCGACAAACTTGAGCGCCGTTTCGGTTTCCTCAGTATTCGAGGATTACCGCGCATTCTTGTCGGCTTCGCAGCGCTCGTCTTCGGCCTGACCTGGCTCCTTCCCGGTTTCACGTCCATGCTCACGCTCGATCCCGTTCGCATTCGTCATGGCGAAGTCTGGCGGCTCATCACTTACATTTTCATTCCGCAAGCGACGAGCCCGTTATGGGTGCTGTTCGCGCTTTGGTTTCTTTGGTGGGTTGGGGAAGGCCTGGAGCGCGCCTGGGGCGCATTCCGCCTCACCCTTTATTTTTTAGTCGGGATGATCGGCACCACCGTCGCCGCCTTTTTCTTCGGGAGTAATTTTTCCAACTCGATGCTGCTGATGTCGTTGTTCCTCGCCTTCGCCCATTTTTACCAGGAGGAAATCATCTACATCCTGTTCATTCTGCCGGTCAGGATTAAATGGCTGGCATGGATTGCCGGCGCGTTCTTGTTATTTGGATTTTTTACTAATTCGAATTCGTATCGAGCAGCGTTGATTGCGGCGTTGGCCAATTACTTGATTTTCTTCGGGCCGGAATTTATTTATCGAGCGCGGCACCGGCACGAAGTCTCGAGTCGGCGGAAACGTTTTGAAGATCAGGCCCGAAGTGAAACCGAATCGCTTCACAAATGCGCGGTTTGTGGCGCGACCGAGTTAACGGATCCTAATCTGGACTTCCGCGTCGCGAGTGATGGCGAGGAATATTGCGTGGCGCATTTGCCGTCCGCGAAGACCGCCACGCGGTCGTAGAGGCGCTCGCCGCGGTGAGCGCCTATCTATTTAGTCCGGCGTTTGACACAAATGCCGCGACAACGTCTTGACCGCGATTCTCCACGGCGGAAACTACGAGCGATGACCGACAAGAACGCGACGCTCGTTCCCGAACAGGGCTGGCATTGTCTGCATTTGTTTTATCACGTTGAGTACGGGCAATGGCAATTGCTCAACCGCGAGGAGCAGAATGCGGCGAAAACGAATCTGACAGAGCTGGTGCAGGAAATTCGCGCGATGGATTCGACGCAGTTGCTCACCCTCAGCGTCGTAACTCCGAAAGCAGATCTCGGCTTCATGTTGATCACGCCCGATCTGCAAATAGCGAACAAAATTGAGAAGCAACTTTCGCTTTCGTTAGGCGCCGATGTATTGACGCCGGTTTACAGTTATTTGTCGCTCACTGAAGAAAGCGAATACATCGCGACCGAAGAAGAATACACTGCCACGCTCGATTCGGAGACGAAGCGCGACCCGGCAAAGCTGGAGGAGGCGTTAAACACCTTTCGCGAACGAATGAAACATTACCGGCTGGAGCGGGTTTATCCGACGCTGCCGGATTGGCCGGTCGTCTGTTTCTATAATATGAGCAAACGGCGGGGTGAGCAGAGAAATTGGTATGCGCTGCCTTACGACGAGCGCCGCAAATTAATGAAGGGCCACGCCACTGTCGGTCGTCAGTACGCGGGCAAAGTGAAACAGCTCATCACCGGCTCGACCGGTCTCGACGACGCCGAATGGGGCGTCACGCTTTTTGCGCGCGACACATTTCAGATCAAAGCGATCGTGTACGAGATGCGCTTCGATCCGGTGAGCGCAGAGTACGCGGACTTCGGCGAATTTTTCATCGGCATTCAACTGCCGCTCGACGAATTGTTCCGCCGCTTGCAACTCTGATTGTCGATCTTACGATTCTCGACCAAGGATGGGTGACAGAGTGGTCGATTGTGCACGCCTGGAAAGCGTGTGTGCCGAAAGGCACCGAGGGTTCGAATCCCTCCCCATCCGCCAGGTTTGGAAATAGAATTTTATCAAACGCGTGGCCTGGCCCGGATCCTCCCCGTACTGGAGATTGCCAAACCGGAGTTTGGATAATCCACTTGCCTCCAAAGCCGACAAGGCTTGGAGGCAACATCCATAAGGGGGCACACTTTCGGATCACTAGCGGGAGCGTAATCTCTCCCCATCCGAATTTGTCTTCCTCCTAAATCTTCGTCTGCTATTTCCCGCGATCGCGTCGTTCCAAAATTTGGAACTCCTGTCGCAATTTCACGACGCTGCCTTCCGGCAACACGCCGCGAAAATTCACATTTGGATACACGAGGCAATCGCGTCCTAGAAGCGAGCCGGGATTAATCACCGCGTTGCAGCCGATTTCGGTGCGATCCCCGACGATCGCGCCAAATTTGGTGAGACCGGTGGCGATCGGAGTATCGCCTGCCGCTACACTGATCTCGCTGTGATCGAGCTTCACGTTCGACAAAATGACGCCAGCGCCGAGGTGCGCTTTAAATCCAAGAATCGAATCGCCGACATAATTGAAATGCGGCACCTGTGCTTCGTCGAAAATAATGCTGTTCTTGAACTCGCACGAATTGCCCATGACTACGCCGTTACCAACCACAACGTTTTCGCGCACGTAACATCCGCTGCGGATGTGGCAGTTATCCCCGATCCAGGCCGGTCCTTTCAACACAGCGCCTTGTTCGACAATCGTTCCGCGTCCAACGAAAACGTTGCTGCTGATAAATGGCCGGCCGACGAGCTCGCCCAGCACCGCCGGTTTCAAGCGAAATTGCAAATAGCTCTCGATCTGTTTGAGCGCGTTCCAGACGTAATTCTGGTCTTCGAACAATTTCGGGTGGGCCGTGTGTTCGAGGCTAAGGAATTGTGCGGGCGCAAACATTTTAGCTAAGCGCCGGCGCGTCGCGTTATCTTCTGTCCGTCCTTGGTGTCGCGCGCTTCCCAGCCGAGCGCATTCAACTTGTCGCGCAATTCATCGCTTTTTCGAAAATCTTTTGCAAGCCTCGCTTGCGCCCGCATTTCGGCCAGCTTCGCTACTTCCTCGGGCAACTCAGTTCCATCGGTTTCGAAATCGAGCACGTTGTTGATTCGGCTCCACCAATTTAACCATCCGGTCGCCGTCTTCCGGTCGAGTTTGCTTTGATCCATCGCGCGATTCGTCTCGCGAATCGTTTCGAAAAGGAAACCGAGCGCCGCGGAAATGTTCAGATCGTCGTCGAGCGCGTCTTCGAATTCGTGACCGAGTTGTATGTCGACCTTACCATTGTCCTTTTTATCCCCAGCGACTTCGCGCAAACGTTGCAGCCAATCGTCGATTCGTCCCAGCGATTCGCGCGCCTCTTTCATTCCGTCCCAGGTGAAATTGAGTTGGGTCCGATAATTGACGCGGATCAGCGCGTAACGGATTTCGGGGCCGGTGTAACCTTTCGCTAACACGTCAGGGATCGTGTAGAAATTCCCTAACGACTTCGACATTTTCTGGCCGTCAACCAGCAGATGCGCGCAGTGCAGCCACATCCGGACAAATTGTTTGCCGGTCACGCCTTCGCTCTGCGCGATCTCGGCTTCGTGATGCGGAAAAATATTGTCCACTCCGCCGCAGTGAATGTCGATTTGGTCGCCGAGCAATGTAGTCGCCATCGCGCTGCACTCGATGTGCCAACCCGGGCGTCCAGGTCCCCATGGCGAATCCCACTTCACGTCGCCATCCTCTTCGTCCCATGCTTTCCACAATGCGAAATCGCCGATGTGTTCTTTATCGTACTCGTCGTGTTTTACCCGTCCCGTCGGCTTCAGCTCCGCGAGATCGATGTGCGCCAGTTTTCCGTAATTAGGAAATTTGTTGATTCTAAAATAAACCGATTTGTCGTCAGCTTGATAAGCTAGGCCTTTCGAGATCAAGGCCTCAATCATTGCAATCATCTTGTCGACGTAACGTTGATCGGTCGCAGCGGGATATTCGTCCGCGTGTTTGATCCGCAGCGTTGCGGCGTCTTCGAAGAATGCGTCTTTGAATTGGTGCGTGAACTTCGTGAGCGGGACTCTAGCCTCGTGCGCGCCACGGATCGTTTTGTCATCCACGTCGGTGATGTTCATCACGCGATGCACTTTGAATCCGCGCGCTTCGAGATGACGCTGAAGTAAATCTTCGAAGATGTAAGCGCGAAAATTTCCGATGTGCGCTCGGCTGTAAACTGTCGGCCCGCAGGTGTAGATGTCGATCTTGCGATCCTTTGCGTTGCGCGGCTGAAATTCTTCGACCTCGCGCGAATAAGTATTAAAGAAACGCAGCGGCATTCTTAACTTTGCTCGACCGTCGCAATCGCCATCGCGGAGATGCCTTCGCCGCGGCCGATCGGACCGAGACGCTCGTTTGTCGTCGCTTTGATGCTCACTTGCGCATCGGAAATACCAATCGCGGCGCCGATCGCTTTTCGCATCGCTGGAATCTGTGGCGCAATCTTCGGCGCCTCGGCAATAACGGTTGCATCGATGTTCACCACTCGCGCCTTTTTTTCTGCAAGCATCTCGCTCACTCGCTTCAAGATTTCGATGCTGCTGATGCCGCGAATCGATTCATCGGTGTCCGGAAAATGTTGGCCGATGTCGCCGGCGCAAATCGCGCCGAGCAGCGCGTCGGCGATTGCATGTGATAAAACATCGGCGTCGGAATGTCCTTCCAATCCGAGGAGGTAAGGAACGCGAACGCCGCCCAGGATCAGTTGTCGATTCTGGCCAAGGCGATGGATGTCGTAGCCAATGCCACTGCGGGTCGTGCTCACAATTTCAAATCGATCACGCCATTAGAGGCGACAATGCTGTATTTGTCTTTCATATCTTTACGCGGGCGCAAATCGACCACGCCGCCGGCCGTTTCCACCAGAATCCATCCGGCGGCGATGTCCCACAAACTGATTCCGCGCTCGATGTAGGCGTCGAAGCGACCGCACGCGACGTAAGCCATGTCGAGCGCAGCGCTGCCGAGCACGCGGCATTTACGCACGCGATGGATCATCGCTTCAAGCAGCGGCAGATTTGAATCGATCGAGTGATCCGTTTTGGCGAGCCCGACAGAAACGACAGCTTCGGCCAGATTGGCGCGACCGCTCACGCGAAAATGTTGACCGTTTAGGCGCGGCTTTTCGCCTTTCTGCGCGCTCCACATCTCGTCACGCATTGGATCGTAAATCACCCCGGCGATGATTTCGCCTTTCAAACGCAGCGCGATTGAAACGCAAAAGTGCGGAATCTTGTAAAAATAATTCACGGTGCCATCGAGTGGATCGACGACCCATTGATGCTCGCTCGATTGATCGCCCACGATTCCTTCTTCGCCGTAAAGCGCGTGCTCGGGAAATTGTTTCAACAGCGTCTCGGTGATGAGCTCCTGCGTCTCGACGTCGATTGCGAGTTTGATGTCATGCGCTTCGGCGACGTTCACGTGCTGGGAGCGATGAAAATTTTTGCGAAGCAGCTCACCCGCCGCGCGCGCAGCTTTTTCGGCCGCGTCGAGATAATGCTTCATGAGAAGTTGAGTGGTGGAGAAGTTGAGCTGAGGCAGAATAGCGTTTCCTCTCAAGCGCTCAACCTCTCAACTCTTCCACCAATAAAAAACCGGGAGGAAAATAAATTCTCCTCCCGGGTTAAGTTTGGGGTTGTGACTCCGAAAGATTTTTCGAAGTCGTTAATTAAGCGACGGGCCTCAATGCCTCTTTCTTTTCTTCGCTTTTCTCTTTGCTGCTTTCCTTTTTCTCTTAGCCATCGACTTCTATCCCCCCCTTTCAATCCGCTTTCGCGGAAATTCGTGAAGAGTTGGGAATGACTTCACTTAACGACGAAGTAATCACACAATTTTTTTTGTCAAACGTTTTTCGTAAACATTTGCAAATATTTTTATGAGCTCGCGCGCCACAATTTTCTTCGGAGCGCGTGAATTTTTTTTTATTTCGCCGTTGCGAAACAAAATCGTGACTTCATTTTTGTCGCTCTCCATTCCCGAATCGGCGCGACTCACGTCATTGGCGACGACGATATCACAATTTTTTTCCTGAAGTTTTTTTTGCGCGTTGGCTTCGACGTTTTCTGTTTCAGCCGCGAAGCCAACGACAATATAATGTCGATCTTCCTTCGATAGCGACGCGAGGATGTCGCGGGTTGGAACCAGTTCGAGAGAAAGATTCGCGGCGTGCTTCTTGATTTTGTTTTTGGAAAACTGTTTCGGTTTGTAGTCCGCGACTGCCGCGCACATCACCAGGACGTCGCAATCGCGAGCGCGTTCATGCACCGCATCGAACATTTCGTCGCTGGTTGAAACTGAAACCAGCTCAGCGCTGCGCGGCGGTTCGACATTTGCCGGGCCGGAAATTAAAACCACATTGTGGCCCGCTTCGATCGCCGCGTCCGCGATCGCGTAGCCCATTTTTCCGGACGAACGGTTGCTGAGATAACGGACAGGGTCGATCGGCTCGCGCGTCGGCCCGGCCGTGACGAGAAATCTCACGCGATCAGGTTTTCCTGGCGCGCGAGAAGAAACTCGGCGCGAAAGGCAATGTCTTCGACTTTCCAAAGACGGCCGAGTCCTTCGTAACCGCACGCCAGCATTCCTTCTTCCGGACCGATGAATTCGACGCCGCGCGATTTCAATGTCTCAACGTTTTCGATCGTCGCGGGATGCGACCACATTTTCCCGTTCATCGCCGGCGCAATTAAAATCGGCGCGCGGGTGGCGAGCGCGATCGCGGCGAGCGGATGACTGGCAAGACCGTGTGCGAGCTCGGCGAGGATGTTCGCCGTCGCCGGCGCAATCAAAAGAAGGTTCGCGCGATCCGCCAATTCGATGTGGCCGGGGCGCCAATTTTCTTTTTCATCGAAAAAACTCGTCATCACTGGATTCTTGGAAAGCGTCTGCAAAGTGAGCGGCGTGATGAATTCGGTCGCGTCGTGCGTCATGACGGCAAAAACTTGGTGACCTTGCTTCACGAGCAAACTCGCGAGTTCGGCGGATTTGTAAGCGGCGATCGAGCCGGTGACGCCAAGAACGATTGTTTTGCCGGCGCTGCGCAAGCGTACCACTTTGCGCACTCCAGTTTTTTCAGGTCGCCGATTGGAATTTTTTCTCATGCAAGAATCGACAATTACTTTTGGATCAAACGCCGGCTCAAGTATCGCTCGGCATTCATGATGTGTCGAAATTTCTGCAAGTCTTCCTCCGTGGTCCGGCTGATGACAGTGTAGCGATATTTCGGCCAGGATTCCATTTCCCGAATGGCGGCGGTCAAGCGTGCTTCGATTTGCTCGGTCGTTTCGGTGCCGCGTTTCGTTAGCCGCCGGCGCAGCTCTTCAACGTCCGGCGGCATAATGAAAACATCTGCGAGCGCGTCCCGAATAAACTTGTCTTGGGAACTCCGAATCTTGGCCGCGCCCTGCGTGTCGATGTCGATCAAGACATCGCGGCCATTCATTAAATTTTCGACAATCGGTTTCAGCAGCGTGCCGTAGTGGTGCCGGTGAACGGTCGCATGCTCCAAAAATTCTCCGGCTTTCGCGCGGGCATTAAATTCCGCTTCGGACAGGAATCGGTAGTCCTCGCCTTCAACTTCTCCGGCGCGTGCGGGTCGGGTCGTGCACGAAACCGAATAAATGAACTCGGAGGTTTTTCGCAGCGCATCCACGAGCGTCGTTTTGCCGGCACCGGATGGCGCGGAAAGGACGAACAGAATTCCGTAACGGCTGAAGCGGCTACTCAAGGTTTTGGATTTGCTCGCGGATTTTTTCCAGCTCGGCCTTGCAGGCGACCACTCGTTGCGAAATCGCGGCGTCATTCGCCTTGGCGCCGAGCGTGTTCAGTTCGCGGAAAATTTCCTGGGTAATGAACTCAAGGGTACGGCCGACCGGTTCGTGCCGGCGAAGATGATGTGCGAATTGCGCGAGATGGCTTTCCACCCGCGTGAGCTCCTCGGAAACGTCAGCGCGATCGGCGAAGAATGTGATTTCCTTTACCAAACGCTCGTCGTCGCTCGGGATCGGCAGACCCGCCTTATGAATACGCTCGAGCAGAGCGGCGCGATATTTTTTCACGACATCAGGATGCAGGCCGCGGATTTCCTTAATTTGTTTGCGCAT
This sequence comes from Chthoniobacterales bacterium, assembly GCA_035603575.1. Classification (GTDB taxonomy): domain Bacteria; phylum Verrucomicrobiota; class Verrucomicrobiia; order Chthoniobacterales; family UBA10450; genus AV40. Next base: position 17,876 of record DATNKD010000059.1, on the reverse strand, counting down.
CGCTTTCAGGCGCCGAATCAAATCCTTGGCCAAATGTTTGCCTTCGCGCTCGCGCATTTTGATTAATTCAGTGAGCGCGGTTCGGAGCGCGCGCTCAATTGCCGGCCAGGCGGCGTTGGAGTCGATTGTTTCTTCTGGAGTGCGCATCACGCCCGGCGCCTGCAAAATTGCGCCGATGGTAATTTCACCCGGCGCGTCCAAATCTTTTTGCAATGCGCGCATGGCGTCGTGATAAGAGCGCGCCAGCTCGGTATCGAGCGCGAGTTTCCGCGTTCCGCTCGAGCCATTGTGATAACTAACGACGACGTTGGTTCGCCCTCGCGAAATATTCTCGTTGATGGTTTGGCGAATCTGCGGCTCGAGCGCAGCCAGGTCGCGCGGCAGATTGATCACGATGTCGTTCTGCTTCCGGTTCACGGAATTGAGCTCGACACTGAACTTGGTGCCGTTGTGGTCGGTCTCGCCGCGGCCGTATCCGGTCATCGATCTCATTTCTTGGAATTCTCTTTCAATCCGAATGCTGCCGCGGCTGCATCGACATCTTTATCGCCGCGACCGGAACAATTCACGATGACTATTTGTTCGCGCTTCATGTTCGGTGCGCTTTTAACGAGGTAAGCAATCGCGTGCGCGGTTTCGAGCGCGGGAATGATCCCTTCGGTTTCGGAAAGAATGCGGAAGGCGCTGAGTGCTTCATCATCAGTCGCGTAAGTATATTCTACGCGGCCCAGATCGCGTAAGTAAGAATGTTCCGGGCCGACGGCGGCGTAATCGAGACCGGCGGACACTGAATGGGTCAATTCGATTTGCCCTTCTTCGTTGGCGAGCAGAAAAGTTTTCGTCCCTTGCAATACGCCGAGGCGTCCGCCTTGAAAACGGGCTGCATGCTTACCGCTGCGAATGCCTTCGCCCCCGGCTTCGACGCCGATCATGCGCACATGTCGATCTTGCAGAAACGGATGGAATAAGCCGATGGCATTGCTGCCGCCGCCGACGCAGGCGACGAGCAAATCCGGCAATCGTTCTTCGCGTTCGAGAACTTGGCGGCGCGCCTCAACGCCGATGACGCTCTGAAAATCACGCACCATCATCGGGTAGGGGTGCGAGCCCAGCACTGAGCCCAATATATAATGAGTGGTGCGGACATTGGTCACCCAATCGCGCATCGCTTCGTTGATCGCTTCCTTGAGCGTGGCCTGGCCGGCCGTGACTGGAACAACTTTCGCACCCAGAAATTTCATGCGCGCGACGTTTAGTGCCTGCCGTTCCATGTCGACCTTGCCCATATAGATCACACACTCGCACCCGAAGCGTGCGGCGACGGTGGCGGCGGCAACGCCGTGCTGACCGGCGCCGGTTTCGGCGATAATGCGGCGTTTGCCCATTCGCTGCGCCAGCAGGATCTGTCCGAGCGCGTTGTTGATCTTGTGCGCGCCAGTGTGGAGCAGGTCTTCGCGCTTCAAATAAATTTTCGGGCCCGAGAGCTTGTCCGTTAAGCGTTCAGCGAGATAGAGCGGGGTCGGTCGGCCGGCGAAATCGCGCAACAAGATCGACAATTCATTTTGAAAGACCGAATCGCTCTTCGCGCGCTCGTATTCGGTCGCCAGTTCGTGCAATGCTGACATGAGTGTTTCAGGCACAAACATTCCGCCGTAGGGGCCGAAATGGCCGCGGGCGTCTGGAATAGTTTCAGTGCTGGGCATGAAGAGAAGAAACGTTCAACCCCAGAAGCGCGTCAATCGCACGCCGGTGCGGAGACGGAATTGGAATCGAATCGAGTTTGCGAAAGGGGAACCAGCATTTCCGTGGATTGTCGATCTTGCGTTCGCGGTGTCGAAATATCTGCAACGTGACGCGATGATTGGTGAATGGAAAAGTAGCTTTGTAAATCGCGCCGTTCCTTTTCGAGCTTAAGTTTAGCGGCGGCAAGATCCACATCCCGCGCCAGCGGTTGGCAGACTGCGCCAGCAAAAGTTTGTCCCGGCTCGCGACGAACGCGTGTCGCTCAATGAGGTACTTTGTCTCAGGACGCGGTCGTTTAATTGGCAAAGACTCCGGGTGTTTAGCGCGACAGAATTTTCTGACCGGGCAAATTCCGCATTTCGGTTTGCGTGCGAGGCAGACTAACGCGCCAAGATCGAGAAGCGCCGAATTGTACTGGGCTGCAGATTTTTTCGGAACCAGACTGGTGGCGCGACTCCAAAGCGTGTTCCGTCCAGCGGTCGAGTCGATTGGAATTCGCAAATCGAAGAGACGTGATAAAACGCGTGAAGTATTCGCTTCGACGATCGCCACTGATTGATCAAAAGCGAAGGTAGCGACCGCGTGCGCGGTGTACTTACCAACGCCAAAAAGTTGCTCCATCTGCTCGATCGACTTTGGGAATTGTCCGCCATGTCGCTCTACCACGATTTTTGCAGCGGTGTGAAGATTTCGAGCGCGGGAGTAGTAACCAAGTCCCTGCCAGGCATGCAGCACTTCGCGCTCTGATGCGCGCGCGAGAGCGGCGAAACCCGGAAATCGGCGCAGCCAATCTTGATAGTATGGCAACACCGTGCCGACTTGTGTTTGCTGAAGCATGAACTCGGAGACGAGAATCGCATATGGATCGCGGGCTTGGCGCCAGGGGAGATCGCGCCTATGCCGGCGGTACCAGCCGAGAAGTGCGCGCTGAAACGCTCTCTGTTTTGTCATGTCGAGCGGAGTCGAGACATCTCTAAATGTTTCCGGAAACAGCAAGAGATTCCTCGACTTCGCTCGGAATGACAAGAATGTGAAACGAAGGTGAATTCTTACACGCATCCGTTGAACCTCGACCAAGTGAAAGCACTGCGTGTGCTTCTGGATGAGCTCGGTTTCGAATTCTCGCCGAAGGAATACACAATTTTCTTTGGTCAGAAAAATAAACTGAGCGTGGCGGTTTATGAGAAAGGACCAAAGGTGTTGGTGCAGGGCAAAGGCGTGGAAGAGTTCGTGCAGTTCGAGCTGGAGCCGAAAATTCTGGGCGAGGCGAAGCTTGGCTATGAAGAAGTCCACGCGCCGGAAATGTTCGAGCCGCATTTTGGCGTGGACGAAAGCGGCAAGGGCGATTTTTTCGGACCGCTCGTGATCGCGGGCGTCTACGTGGACCATGGGATCGCGCGCAAGCTGATTGAGGCGGGGGTGCAGGACAGCAAGCGAATCGGGTCGGATACGCGGATCCGGGCGCTGGCAGATGCGATTCGAAAAGATTCGATGGGCCTGGTCGAAATCGTGCTGATCGGTCCGGCGAAATATAACGAGCTGTATGAGAAATTCGGGAACCTGAACAAGCTCCTGGGCTGGGGTCACGCCAGGGTCATCGAAAACTTGCTCGCCAAAAAACCGGATTGCCCGCGCTCGTTGTCCGACCAATTCGCCGATGCGCGGGTCATCGAACAATCTTTGCTTCGTCATGGGCAGAAGATCGACATCCAACAACGGCCGCGCGCGGAATCGGACATCGCGGTCGCGGCGGCCTCGATTCTGGCCCGTGAGGCCTTCATTAACTGGCTCGACCGGGAAGGGAAAAAGCTGGGAGTGCGACTGGAGCGTGGGGTTTCACCGGCAGTAAAAGCAGGAGCTGAAAAACTGATCGAAGGAAAAGGGCCAGAGATCCTTCGGCAGGTGGCGAAGGTCCATTTTCGGACGGCACACGCGGTTGCCCCCGAGCACTTTGCGGAGCCGCCGCCGCGGGAAAGCTGGCGAAAGTAGGATAGTCGGGCCGGCACGGATAGGGTGGGCAAGGTTCCTGCTATTTTCCACTTGTTTGGGAATTGTGGAAACTAGAGTTCTGAGCTTAAACGCCGACCCGGTCTTTCAGGACCGGGCCCTCGCCGTTCTCGACGAGATCGAGGATTTGGAGACTCAGATTGTGCGGAATCTGTCAGAAGCGGTCCAAGCGTTGCTCGAGGAGAACTTCGATGGCCTGATCATCGAAGGCGATGCCGCGCTTGCCGTGGAGCAGGCGACAAACCTGCGGCAGCATTTTCCGTCTCTGACCATCGCTTGTTTGCTTCAAAGCGGGCGCCGGTCAGATCTCCGTCCGACGGCAAAGGAGCAGAATATCGAATTGCTCTCCGCGGCACGGAGCGATCGACGTTTGCGAGGGACTTTGGCGCGTTTTGTTCGTTCGCTCGATTCGCACGCCGGCACAGCTTCGGAAGGAATCGATCCGTGCCATTCGCTTATTGGAAACCTCAACCAATTTTCTGCGGCCGAGATTTTACAAATGAGTTGTTTAAGCCAGCGGAGCGGACGCTTCACCTTTAAGTCCGGCCGCGGCAATAGCGAGATCTATCTCCAGCAAGGCTCGGTGCGACATGCGGTGTTCGGTTCAGTGGAAGGCGAGGCAGCGGTGGCGGAGATTTTCCGCTGGCGCGAAGGCCGTTTCTATTTTGAAGAGGGAATCATCAGCCAGGAGCAAACGGTGAACCGGCCGTGGGCACACCTGCTCATCGATAACCTGCAAAAGCTCGACGAAACACTAGAGCTGGTCAGTGTTTAAAATCGTTCCGATGCGCGACAAAAACCTCGAGACAAAGCTGCGTTTAGTCACGTTGCAGTTGGAGAACTGGAAAAAACTCCACGATCTCATTACTTACGGTCTGGACAAGGCCAAGCCGATCATATCGACCGAACAAGAACGCCAGTTTACCGAAATCCGCGCCAATCTGTTGCAAGAAATCGAGTACGTCCTTCGCAAACTGAACATGCTTGCGGACGTGTCGGGCAAAGCAATGAGCGTTTTGCAGCGCGGCGTGTCCGTTCGCGGCGTGCGCGATCTTTCCAATGACGAAGTTCGCCGCCTGGAAACGGATTGGAATGGTGTGTTCACGAAATTCGGTCTGATGCAAGGCCAGCTGAAAGCGCGACGCAAGGAATTGGCCGAGCAGACGACGTTTAATTATTATCTGAACCGCTTTTTGCGACGGCTGGCGACGACGCACTGAGCCGCATCAGCACGGGCCTTAGGCTACTCAGGCCAAAGAATTTACTTTTCTTTGCCAATTGTGCCCGCGATTGTGTCGTGGCGAACGATTCATTCTTTGGAAGTATGGCAAAACTTACGAAACGCGACATCGTGGTTGCGATTAGCAACCAGACCGGGATGGTGCAACACCAGGTCTTCGACATTGTCCAGCGCACCCTCGACAAAATTACCGACAGTTTGGCCAACAACGTTCCGGTTGAACTGCGCAATTTTGGAATTTTCCAACCGCGATTGACCAAACCGCGGGTGGGGCGAAACCCAAATCAACCCGGCAGCAGTTTCGTCATTCCATCGCGCGCGACCGTGAAATTCAAGGCCGGTAAGGTGATGCGGCAACGCGTGGAAAAACTGTCCCGCGAGTTAAAGGAAGCTGCGGCCAAGAAAACTCCGGCGGCGACGACGCGGCCTAACGGTCAGTAATTGCGACAAGATCGACATCTTCGTCAGCGGCGACTCAAGATGTCGATTCGAGAAGGTGACGAATGGCTTTTTCAAGCCGGTCGAAATTGATCGGCTTGGTGAGATGTTCTGAAAATCCGGCATCGCGGGCTTTGTTCACGTCGGTCTCCATTCCGAAGCCGCTCAGCGCGATCCCGAGCAAGCCCTTGCTCTCTCGCAATTCACTCATCAGCTCATAACCGTTTCGGTCGGGCAGGCCAATGTCGCTGATGATCAGATCGAAATCCTGATGCTGCGTTTTTTCGACCGCCTGCCCAGCCGAGTGGGCCACGGTAATGTCGTAACCGCGGCGTTCGAGCATCATTTTCATTCCGGTGCAGGTATCGCCATGATCGTCCACAACGAGAAGTCGGTGGCGGCGTGAAATAGGTCTCTTCTTTTCGGGGACAGCCGGTCGTTCGCCATCCGCGCCGTTTTCCGCGACAACCGGTACCGCAACTGTTTTCAATTGAACAATGAAAGTGGAGCCTTTGTCTTTGCCTGGACTTTCGACCCGAATTTTTCCGCCGTGGGCATCGACCATCGCCTTAGAAATGGCAAGGCCTAGGCCGAGGCCGCCAAACCGCTGGGTAATGGACGTTTGTCCCTGCTCGAATGCGTTGAAGATCTTTCCGATCTTTTCCTCCTCGATGCCGATTCCGGTGTCGGTGATACGAACTTCAATTTCGTCCGGCAACGTGTTCGAAGTCGTCATCGTGATTTGACCGTTAGCGGGGGTAAACTTCACGCTGTTTTTGACGAGATTCCAAAACACCTGCTGCAATCGCGCGGGATCGCCTTCGACGTGGACACTTTGAGCATCGAGTTCAAATTTCACCTCGATCGATTTCTTGGCCATGTCTTCGCGACAAATTTCGTAGGCCCGCCGCAGGATTTCGTGCAGATCAACAACTTCAAAACTGAGTTGCAATTTGCCTTTGGCGATGCGCGTGACGTCGAGCAAGTCGTCGATCAACCGCGCCTCCAGTTCAACATTGCGTCGAATCACTTCGAGCGCTTGGCGCAGCTTGGGCGACCGGGGAGTGGTGGCCTCCAATTCACCAATCATCGCGATCACGGGCGAGAGCGGGTTGCGTAATTCATGCGAAAGAAGCGCGAGGAACTGATCTTTGGCTGCATTGGCGTTGATCAGCTCGTGCCGCAGAGTGACGTCGCGAGTTTTGTCTTCCACGAAATAAAGGACGCCTTGGATGGTTTGATCAGCCGCTTGCAGACGCAAAAGCGTAACGTTGACGAAGTGGGTCATGCCTCCTTCGTCCTGAAATGGTTGCTCGATCAGTTGAAACGGCGTGCCGAAAGAAAGCACACGCTCAATCGCATCGACTGGCGCGATCTTTACATCATCGTAGCTCACGTCGGTGATCTCGCGACGGCGGGGCAACCCACCAAATCGTTGGGCCATTTGGCTGAATGCTTCGTTGGCTTGTGAAAATCTTTTCGAGACTGGATCGATAAAGGCTATGCCGACCGGCATGTTGGCGAGGATTTTCTCGTTGAAAATCACTTCGCGCTCGATCCGGCGGGCGGATTCGGTTTGGCGGCGATAAAAAATTCCACCGAGCCATGCAAAGATGGTGGTCAACGCCATCAGCCATGCGGCGAGCACGGCCATGCGGCCGACGAGCTCGTGGACCGGTTTGTAAGCCACATCTCTTGGTTGTTTCACCACCACGATCCATCCGGTCGATTCCACCGGGCTGAACGAATAGAGATTGCCGCCGCGTTCGAGATTTCCTTTCTTCGTTTCGTTAATTTCCTTGGGCAGGATCGATTCGCGCGCTGAGGACGTTCCGGGGTTGGGTCGAAAATCGTTCGTGAACAGCGCTTGTCCGTTTTGATCGATGACTTGGCAGGTTGATTGGTCGGCGAATTGAATCGTGGAAAGACGGCGGCCGATTCGCTCCACCAACACCGAGACGCCGAGATAACCGACGATGTTCTTATCAGGCGTGCGCACGGCACCAGTGATGTCGGTGACGACTCGCTTATCGGAAAAACGCGGATGAACCGGCGAAACGAAAGCGCCTGAAATTTTTTCCGCCTGTGGCCGCCACAAATTGGAATCGAAATCCTTCCCGATCATCGCCGGGTTGTAAGGAATCGAAGCGATCAACCGCCCGTCGGGACCGGTGAGCAACATTCCGTCGATGCGCGGATGCGAATAAAAAGTGGCGCCGAGCCATTGCTGGGCAGCGGACTGCGGGTTCGATGAATTCAGAATCCGCGCGACGTCCGGAAGGGTTTGATAATAATCGATGATTCCTTCAGTTCGGCTGAGATCGTCACCGACGAGGCGGCTGATCAGCTGCACGAACGTTTGCCGGTCTCGCAAAATGCGCGATTCCAGCATCTTGGTGAGAAAGGCATACGAAAACCAAACCGTAAGAATGGAAGGTACCCAACCGGCCAAAAGGATCGAGACAACGATGTTGAAGCGTTCGAACCGGTCGTGCCGGGCTTTCTTCAGGAGGTATCGCAATGGCATACCGCTGGGTAACAAAGATAGCATATGAGCAGCAGGGCGCTTGCCGCCGACGTTGACCCAGAACTGATTATTCGCTCCGGCGAATCGTGTTGTTCAATTCGCCCGCTTCCGCGCGAATGACGCCTGCATCCGCCCGAGTGAGGGCCTCGGGTGATTTGCTCAAGATCGGTTGCAATTTCTTTATGCTGGCGCGAATTTTTTCAAAGATCGGCGTGTGCGCGAGCGTTGGCGGCAGCGTTTTCAATTCGGCCGCGAAATAGTCGGCCAAATCCGGTTGGGCCAAGAGCTTCGCGCGCGGCGGTGAGAATTCCGCTTCCACAGCTCCGGCGGCAATTTCCAATCCGCGCAGCCAGCCGCCGAGACTGATTAGATGTGCCATCTTCTCATCGCGCAGTTGAATCATCGCTTGTTCGACATCGGTTTGCGTCGCGATCAGTTCCTGGCGGACTTGCTCCCATTGACCGCGCCGGCCGAGCTCAGTCAGGCTCGCGCTGTGCCGCATCACCCGATCGCCCACGCCGAGTGCGCGCCCTTGTTCCATCAACACGCGCCCGAAATTTTCGACCAGATTCTTTTTCTCGGCTTCGACGATTAGAAAACCGTCGGCAATCAGTCCGCCGAAAATTAATCCTTTATGCTCGCGGCCAGCGGCGATCGATTGTGGATGCTCGCGCTTCAATTGATCGAGCGGCAGCGGTCGAAGCTGATCGAGCTGCGCGAAGATCCTTTCGATCGAAGGCGCGGTGTAGGGATTGACGCCAAGCTCTTCGCGTTCGTGCTCCTTGTCTTCGTTCGCCTCCTCCTGGTTCGCGCCAATTGCTGTCGATGCCAACGCCAGCGCAATGAAGATCGACATCCAGCGAATTTTGGCGCGCTTTGGCGCCATTTTGCCGAGGCAAGCGCGCCATTTTTGATTTGACGCTGGCGACGGAAACGCCATCATGCGCACCTGCTGTCTTAATAACTGGCAGCCAACCTTATGCAAGGAAGTCTCGGCTATGTGATTTGGACGGCGTGTTACCTCGCCGTGCTTATCGGCCTCTCTGCCTACGGCGTTCACCGGTATTTCATCATTTATCTCTTCCTCAAAAACCGCAAACGCGCGGCGGTTCCGGCCGGCCAGTTTCGGCAGCTGCCAAAAGTAACGGTTCAGCTTCCGATTTTTAATGAAGTTTACGTGGTGGAGCGTCTTCTGCGCTCGGTCAGTGAACTCGATTACCCAAGAAACTTGCTGCAAATCCAGGTGCTGGACGATTCCACCGACGATACGCGCGATGTGACTGCTTTGTGCGCGGAAGAATTGCGTCAGCGCGGCTTCGATGTTCAGCTGATTCATCGCGTCGATCGGACCGGATTCAAGGCCGGTGCGCTTGCAGTCGGACTCGAGTCGGCCGCCGGTGAGTTTGTTTGCATTCTCGACGCGGATTTCGTCGCGCCGCGAGACTTGCTTCAGCGGACAATCCATTTTTTCACCGATCCGAAGATCGGCATGATCCAATCCCGGTGGGGCCATTTGAATCGAGGCTACTCGCTGCTCACACGGATACAGGCCATGTTTTTGGACGGCCATCTTTTGCTCGAGCAAACAGCGCGCAGCCGCAGCGGACGCTTTTTTAATTTCAATGGCACAGCCGGTCTTTGGCGCCGTTCTTGCATCGAGGAGGCCGGCGGCTGGCAGCACGACACTCTTTGCGAAGATCTCGATCTGAGCTATCGCGCCCAACTCGCTGGTTGGAAATTTATTTTCCTTCCCGACGTCGTGACGCCGGCCGAGTTGCCAGTCGACATGAATGGTTTCAAGTCCCAACAGCATCGTTGGACCAAAGGCTCCATTCAGACTTGCAAGAAACTGTTGCCCCGGATTTGGCGGAGCGAGTTGCCATTCGCGATTAAGGCTGAAGCGACCGGTCACCTGGTTTCGAACTTTGCCTACCTGCTCCTTGCCTGTTTGTGCGTGCTTTTGCATCCCTCCACCGGCGGGCCGCAGGCGGGCTGGCTGCGCGCTCTCTTAATCGACGTCCCGATTTTTCTTACCGCGTCGGTGTCGGTCGCGCTCTTTTATGTTTGCGCGCAGCGCGAGCTTCATCCGCGCACTTGGATGAAGCAGATGCTGCTCCTTCCGTGCCTGCTCGCGCTCGGCATTGGCCTTTCCCTTAACAACGGGCGCGCGGTCCTGGAAGCGATCTTCAATCACAAATCGGATTTCACGCGAACGCCGAAATACGGGATCGAGCGCAAATCGCAGGCGTGGCGGAGTTGCAAATATCGGCCGCTAAAATCCGCGCTGCCGATCGCAGAGCTGGCCTTCGCCATCTATTTCAGCTACTTCGTCTGGTTCGCGGTCGTCAACGGGCAGTTCCTTTCGGTACCGTTCCTGCTCATGTTTCAAGGCGGGTTTTTCTATGTCTCCCTTTCGTCGCTCCTGCCTTGGTCGCCGAGATTCAGCTTTGGCGGTTCCCGCTCTCCTTCTCCAATTCCCGCGTGACAAGAGGCGTTTCTGGAGTATGAGAGCGCGGATGTTTCGTTCCTCCGCCCTCGTTTTTGCGCTGATTTTGTGCGCTTTGCCACTTCGCGCCGTTACTGTCCCAGCCCCGACTCTTTCCACTCGCGTCATCATCAGCGTCCGGGATCAAAAGCTGATGCTGATCGAGAACGGACTAATTGCAGCGACCTATCCGGTTTCGACGTCGAAATACGGCTTGGGTGATGCCTGGGGCAGTCTCGCCACTCCACTTGGATTACTGCAGGTGGCGCAAAAAATCGGCGACCGCGCGCCCTTTGGAGCGGTCTTCCACAATCGTCGCTGGACCGGCGAGATTCTGCGGCCGAATACTCCCGGGCGCGATCCGGTGATGACGCGCATTATTTGGCTCCGTGGATTGCAAGTCTCCAATTCGCATGCTTTCAAGCGCTGCATTTACATTCACGGAACTAACGAAGAGAAGACGATCGGCCGGCCGGCCAGCTTCGGCTGCATCCGCATGAGATCGAACGACGTGACCGCACTTTACAACCAGCTTCCGCTCGGCACTCCAGTTGAGATTGTTCAGGATCGATTGCCGAAAGCTTCGAAGATGGCCGATCCCGAAATTTACGGTTTTGACACTCCTGCTTCCGGACCAAAACGAGATTCTTCGCAAGTGAAGGTCGCGTCCGGTCCGCGTGCCTGATTCAAGATCGACATCTTGACATTTTGACGGTCTGCGCGACCGTCCACGCCCCGTAAATTTTCGGTAATAAACCATGGGCAATACCAAATCCGCAGCGAAACGTTCCCGGCAATCGCTCACGCGCGCTAACCAAAACCGCAGCGTGCGGACGCGTTTGCGTACGCTGCAAAAGCGCGTTCGCGGCGCGGCCAAACCTGATGCCGAACAGATTCGCGGCCTGATTTCAGCGCTCGATAGAGCAGCCAAACGCGGCATCATTCATCGCAATGCGGCCGATCGTCGTAAAGCTCGGCTCAATGCTTTGATCGCCGGTGCGGGCAGGAAGTAATTAGGTCGCCCGTTAGCCGCGTCGGGATCCGCGGTGAATGCACTTTGCAGATTGCGCAGGGCGTCTAAGCTTTCAGTTCCTGTGAAGTCCGCGTTTTCGCGCCGTCATTTTATTCGCACTGCGGCGCTCGGCTCTGCTGGCGTTGTGGTTGCGGCTCGTCTTCAAGCGCAACCGGCGAAATTTCCGGGCAAGCCCAACTTGCTCGTGTTTCTCCCGGATCAATTGCGCGCCGACACCGTTTTCGGTGAAGGCGCGAGCGGCGTGCACGCGCCGAACATTCACAAGCTCGCGTCGCAATCAGCAATCTTTGAGCGCGCCTACGTGACGCATCCAATCTGCGCGCCGTCGCGATCGTCGTTATTCAGCGGAACCTGGCCTCATGCGAACGGCTGCACGAATAATCAGGCCTCTCTCGCCCACAAATTCAAATGCCTCCCCGAACTGCTCGCCGATTCCGACTATCGCGCCGGCTATTTTGGGAAATGGCATCTCGGCGATGAATTTTCCGCACAGCGCGGCTTCGAGGATTGGGCTTCCATCGAAGAATTTTTCAAGAGCGCTCAGAGCGATCACAAAATCGACGGCGTTAGCGATTACACGAAGTTCCTGATTTCCAAAGGACAAAAGCCCGACCACGGGAAGTATTTCAGCCGCACGTTCTCGCGGAACCTGCCCTTCGAACTTTCAAAGGCGAAATTTGTCGAGATCAAGACCTGTGAATTTTTAGAGCGCTATCGCGACCGGCCATTTATCGCGGTCGTTGCCTTCATCGAACCGCATCCGCCTTACACCGGTCCGTTCAACGACGAACATCCACTGACGACCGTTTCACTGGACGCGAGCAACAATGACAGGTTCGGCGAGGACATGCCTCTTCATTATCGGTTGCGCGAAGAGGTCTATCGCAATCGCTATCACAACCCTGAGCGCTATCGCGAGATCAAACAAAAATACCTCGGCCTCATCACCGAGATCGACCATTGCATTGGCAGCATCCTGACGAAGTTAGACCAGCTCGGGCTGGCCGAACGGACGATCACCGTTTTAACGAGCGACCATGGCGACATGATGAGTGCTCACGGTCTCTTGGGTAAGCGATTCATGTTCGAGCAATCAGCCGGCGTGCCGTATCTGGTCCGAATACCACGCCAATCGCGTTCCTTGCGCGTCGCGCAGCCGATCAGCCACATCGATTTCGCCCCGACCATGCTCGATCTCCTTGGCAAAACGCCCGATCCAGAGTGCGTCGGAAAAAGCAGAGGCGCTTTAATTCGAGGCGAGACCATGCCAGCGGAACCGGTATTTATCGAATGGGCGCCGGGGAAGGAAAAAATAAACAAGCACACCAAGCTCGCGAGCAAGGACCAGATCAAGCAAGCGCTCGGCGAATCGACCCGCGCCATGGTCACGCCCGACGGCTGGAAGCTTTGTCTTCGCGACCAAGACAAGAACGAGCTCTACAAATTGCGGGAAGATCCTGATGAGCGGCACAATCTTTATTCCGATGCCGGCCAGCGCGACACCGTCAAACGCCTGACTGACGAGATCCATCAATGGCAACAGCGGGTCGGAGACACGGTAAAAGTCTGAAAGGCCCCGGCTCAAATGAGCTTTGCAACTACCGCAGGACGGCTAAATTTCTTCCAATGATTCCGGCGCTCATTCTTATTTTAGCGGCCGTCGCCTATCGCATTGCGGCGGCACTCTTGATCCATTCCGGCGCGACCTGGTTGTCGAACTTCGCACCGCTCGCCGCGATCGCGCTTTGCGGCGCAGCTTATTTCCCAGCGAGGTTCAAATTTTCGATTCCACTTGGCGCGCTTTTCATCTCCGATTTGCTCTTGAATTACTATTACGGCGCGACCCTGATTGAGCCGCACATCGCAGGTCGCTATCTCGCGCTCGCGCTCGTCGGATTAATCGGACTCGCGCTCCAAGATCGCGCGTCATTCAAAACGCTTCTTCCGGCTTCGATCCTTGGATCGGCAATCTTCTATTTGATTACTAACTCGTTCTCGTGGCTGAGCGATCCGGGTTACGTGAAAAACTTCGCCGGGCTGATTCAAGCTCTCACCATCGGTTTGCCCCAATACAGCGCAACGCCGACCTGGATGTTTTTCCGTAACTCAATCCTGAGCGATCTGTTCTTCACGCTGCTTTTCGTCGCGTGCATGAACTTCGGGCGAAAAACCAGCCGGGCGCGCGCTGGAGCTGCATTGCCTCGCGTCGCGTAAATTTCGATGCAGCGGCCCGAGCCACGCGACGAGGTCGAGATGCTCGCGCTGATGCTGCTGATCCGGCGCTTTGAGGAACGCGCCAGCCAGCAATATCAAGCGCAGAGGATCGGCGGATTCTGCCATCTTTACATCGGCCAGGAAGCGGTGGTCGCCGGCGCAGTCGCGGCCGTGCGCGACGACGATTACATCATCACCGCTTATCGCGATCACGGTCACGCTCTCGCGCGCGGCACGAGCGCGAACGCATGCATGGCGGAACTTTTTGGAAAAGCGACCGGCTGTTCGCAAGGGCTCGGCGGCTCGATGCATTTTTTCAACAAGAAAAATCACATGTACGGAGGACACGCCATCGTTGGGGCGCATGTTCCGCTGGCAGCTGGAATGGCGTTCGCCTCCAAATATCGCGAGGAAGATCGCGTGACGCTTTGCTTCTTCGGCGATGGCGCAATCAATCAAGGCTCATTCCACGAAGCGTTGAATCTGATCGCGCTTTACAAACTGCCGGTCGTCCTCATTTGCGAGAACAACCTCTTTGCCATGGGCACGTCGGTGAAAAGATCGACATCGTTGAAGCAAATCGTCGATCGCGCCGAAGGCTACGACATTCCGGGCGAAATCGTCGATGGCATGAACTTTCGCGAAGTGCGCGACAAACTGAGCGAGATCGTCACCTCGATTCGCAAAGATCCGCATTCGGCATTCGTTGAAATCCGCACCTATCGTTATCGCGGACATTCGATGTCGGACCCGGCCAGTTATCGAACCAAAGAAGAGTTGGAGAAATATCGGCTCGACGATCCGATCATACGTTTGCGCGCCCAGCTCACGCGCGAAGGCAAACTCACCAACGAACAATTCGACGCGCTCGATAAGAAAGCGAAGGAGACTGCGCTAGCGGCGGTGAAATTCGCCGAGAGCAGTCCGGAGCTGGCAGTCGAAAAGGTTTACGATTACGTCTATTTCAACGAGAAAAAATCGTGAGGGAAATCACTTACCGTCAGGCTCTGAACGAAGCGCTCGCCGAAGAATTGGAACGCGATCCGAATGTTTTTCTGATGGGCGAGGAAGTCGCTGAATACCACGGCGCTTACAAAGTGAGCCAAGGATTGCTCGAACGGTTTGGACCGAAGCGCGTCGTTGATACGCCGATCAGCGAAAACGGTTTCGCTGGACTTGGTGTCGGCGCGGCGATGGTCGGATTGCGACCGATCATCGAATTCATGACCTTCAGCTTCTCCTTCGTTGCGTTCGATCAGGTCGTGAACAACGCGCCCAACATGTTCATGATGTCGGGCGGCCAGTTCAACATTCCGATCACATTCCGGGGCCCGAACGGACCGGCGCATCAGCTCGGTGCAACGCACTCGCACGCGACTGAATCGCTCTACGCGAACGCCCCCGGCCTGAAGGTATGCACGCCGGCCACGCCGCGCGACGCCAAGGGTTTATTGAAAACCGCCGTGCGCGACGACAATCCGGTTCTCGTCCTCGAAGCGGAGCTTCTTTATAGCTCGAAGGGAATGGTTGAGCCGCCGGACGAAGAGTTGCTGATTCCGCTCGGCCAGGCCGAAGTGAAACGCGAAGGCAGCGATGTCTCGATCATTTGCTACGCGCAAACCGTTCCGCTTGCGCTCGCGGTCGCCGCTCAGCTCGAGGAGGAAGATATTTCGGCGGAAATTGTCGATCTTCGTTCAATCAAACCTCTGGATGAGACGACGATCTTTAATTCCGTGTCCAAGACCCATCGTGCGGTCATCGTCGAACAGGACCGCCCGTTCTGCGGTGTGGGAGCGGAAGTTTGCTACCGGATCCAGAAAAATATTTTTGACGAGCTCGACGCGCCGATCATGCGCGTTTCTCAAGAGGATGTGCCAATGCCTTATAACGAGCGGCTCGAGAAATTCGTTTTGCCGAACGCGGACAAGTTAATGGCCGCTGCGAAGAAAGTCTGCTACGCGTAACGAGCCATGCCCGAAGTCCAAATGCCGAAACTGAGCGACACCATGACGGAGGGCACGCTCGTCTCGTGGAAAAAGAAAAAGGGCGACAAAGTTTCAGCCGGCGAAGTGATCGCTGAAATCGAAACCGACAAGGCGACGATGGAATGGGAATCGCCGGAGGACGGAACGCTAACCGAAATTTACGTTGAAGAAGGTGGAAAGGTGAACGTCGGCGATAAGATCGCGTTCATTGGTGAAGAAGGCGAGGAAGCGCCGAAAAAAGAAGAAAAAAAGGAAGCGGAAAAAAAAGAAGAGAAAGCTGAAGAGAAAAAGGAGAAGAAGCCGCAGGCGGAAACGGAAAAATCCGCGCAGGCTGAGAAAAAAGAAAAGGAAACTGCGCCGCCGCAGAAGAAAACTGTAGAGGCGGCCGCGCCGGCCGCACCATCACAGGACAGGAAAAAAACGGCGCAGCCAACCGCCAGTCCGGCTCGGACTGAAGAAGCACGCGTGAAAGCGTCGCCGGTCGCGCGTCGAGTTGCGGCCGAGCTCGGTGTCGATCTTTCGAGCGTGAAGGGAACTGGTCCCGACGGGCGCGTGACCGAAACAGATGTCCGCGCGGCTGCGAAATCAAAAGGAGCTGCGCCAGCGCAAAAAGCGCCAGCCACGGCGAAACCCTCAGCTCCCTCCATCAAGACCGGTGAAGGAGCGCGGATTCAACTCTCGGGCATGCGCAAAATCATTGCCCAACGTCTGGTCGAAAGTCTGGGGCCGATTCCGCATTTTTATCTCACGATTGAGATCAATGCTGCGCCGCTGATGGCTGCGCGCGAAGAATTGAAATCGGCCGGCGAAGGCGCCGACACGTCGAAAATCACGGTGAACGATTTTGTTTTGAAAGCGGCGGTGCAGGCGGCGGTCAAAGTTCCACGGGTAAACGCTTCATTCGATCGCGACGCGATCGTTCAGTACGCAAATGTCGATCTTGGAATCGCGGTCGCGATTGAAGACGGGCTGCTCACGCCAATTATTCGCGCGGCGCAAAACAAATCGCTTCGCGAAATCAGCGAGCAGGTAAAAGACCTCGCGGGTCGAGCGCGGAACAAGCGAATGAAACCGGAAGAATTTCAGGGCGGCACATTCACCGTCTCAAATCTCGGTGGAATGGGAATCGATTCGTTCAGCGCGGTGATCAATCCGCCGCAAGGCTTCATCCTCGCGATCGGAAAAGTCACGAAAGTTCCGGTGATCGACGCTGGCGATCAGATCGTTGTCGGCCAACGCATGTCGATCACAATGAGCTGCGACCATCGTGTTATCGACGGCGCACTCGGCGCGGAGTATTTGAAAGAACTTCGCCATCTTCTCGAAAATCCCGCGCTGCTCCTGGTCTAGGAGGCAGCTGTTTCCCAAGCCATAAAGTCATCCAGCGTCTGCCGCGCTCTGCGCACGGCTAGCGCAAGAACGGTGGCATCATCAAGATAACCGAGCGCGGGAAGCGCGTCGGGAATCACATCGAGCGGATTAAGGACGTAGATGATGGCAGCGATGATCACCACCAGCGTACTCTCGGGAACGTCGCGATAGTTGCCTTGGGAATAGGCGTGAATTAAACGCAACATGGCTTGAAAGTATGGCCACGTTTCCTGAAACGGTTCTCGCGGCATTGATGCCGCCTGCTTAGACGCTTCCTGGAAGAGCGACTGCAACCCCTGGGGATTTCCAACGTAGGACTTTGCGCTTTTCACCGCTTGTGCGAATTCCGCTTCCAGGCGCTCTTTTAAAACGGGACCCTGGTTTTCGTTCGCTGCCGCGGGTGTCTTTTGGCGTGATGCCGTTTTCTTCTTCGCTTTTCTCATCCCGGGCTATCAAAGCACTGTGAATTGATCCTGAGAAGTCGATTGTCTTGAATTATTTGAATTGTAAGATCGACAAGTAACCAGCGCACGTCGCTGTCAAATTGTTCGATGGAAAATTCCCCTGACGAAAAACGTTTACAGACAACGTCGTTTGTCGTGCACGCGACGCGCGGAGTGATTCGCGACCAGAACACCCGCCGGAAAACGATGCTGTTTCTACTTATGCTTGCGCTGTTGTTACTGATTTTGGGTTTTACGGTTTTGGAGCCGGCATTGAATCCGCGGGAACATCCGTGGCGCGTGATTTTCTTTTGGATCGTTTGCATCTGGCTCACCTTTACCGCGTTGTTGCTCGCGCTTTTCGATCTGCTGGTGCTGCGATTGCAAGCG
>DATNKD010000058.1:0-2618 GCA_035603575.1 Chthoniobacterales bacterium | reverse complement strand
CCCACGTGACCGCGCTTTCCAACTCAATGCTGCCTGGCGGCGATGTCGGCGCTTCATACAAGAAAGTGAAATGCCGCACGCCTGCGTACGACGAAGCGGTCCAGATCATTGATAGAGCGACCGCAAGTTGTAGAGGCGTTCGCCGCGGCGAACGCCTATTTATTAGGCCGGCGTTTGACACAAACGCCGCTACACAGTTTGCAATTCTTCGGCGACTGCCTCGCGCGCTTCAGCTTTTGCTTCCTGGACCGGTTCAGTGTCAACGATCTCAGGTCTCCCACCAAAATGGCGGGCGGCGTAGTACGATCCGATCACGAGGACCGCGGCGATGAATTGCGCGATCAGGGTTTCGTAAGTTGGGAAAACCGAGAACCACATTCCCATCCAGCGCGGAATCATTGGAACGAGGGACGCAATCGGCGTAGTCGAAATCCAATGCGCGAGCTGCATCTCCTGCGCTTGTTCGCCCACCATCACCAGCAACACCACGCCAAGTAGAACGCCGGTTGTGATCAGCATTTTGCGATATGGAAGTCGCTGCTGGAGAACAAACGTCAGCACCGCAACGATCCCCGAAAGCGCGATTCCAAGCAGCGCGCCTTTTAACACTACGCCGCCGCCGAAACGCAGATGGTAAGTCTGCAAGAACAGGACGACTTCAAATCCTTCACGGTAAAGGGAAGTGAATCCGAGCAGGATCAATCCCCAGAGTAACGATTGTTTCCCGATTTCGTGACCGTTGCTAAGCAGCGATTTGCGACGGCGGTTGTGCGCGCGGATCCAGCCGCCCCAATAAATTTTGTGAAAAAACCAGTTCATGATCACGAGCAACACGACGACCGCGAGAAGTCCGGTCGCCGCCTGCAAATCAAGTGCGCGCATGTTATCGCTCAGTGAATCGACAATTCGCACCGCGATAAACCAGGTGATCAATGTGGCGCCGAACGCGACGCCCGCGCCGACTGCGACTGGCTTGCGATGCGCGCGTTTCGCGCCGGTCATACTCGCGGTGATCGCCGCCAGCACCAGAATGCATTCGAGTCCTTCCCGAAAAACGAGAACTCCGATGTCGAGGAACGCGACGGTTGGACTTGTGTTCGGTTGGGTCGGATCAGGCGCGCCGTGCGCGGTGACTCCCTGCCACACGATCATCCCCACGACCGCCATCGCGGCGGCGAAAATACCGATCCCAAAAATGATGCGCCACGGTCGATCGACCTCGCGCAAAACAGTCGCACTCACAATAGAAAGCTAACACACCCGTAAACCGGCTGCTGCCGGTCAGTTGCGTTTTTTTAGCGGCGATTTGCGCCGCTCTAAGATTCACCACAGAGGACGCAGAGAGCACAGAGAACCCATTTTCGGTTTTGCTCTGCGACCTCCGCGATCTCTTGCGGTGAATTATTTCGCATTCGGCTCGAGGACAAACAATTGATTACATCCCGACAGAAATCTGCGGAAGTGTCGAATGCGGAAGCCGGTCGCCTCAGCCAGCTGGATCATTCGGCGTCGATTTATCAGTTCCCGGTGCTCCTTTGCGGCTTCACGACTGAACAGCCCGATGTGTCCGCCGAATTCGTGCAGACCACGGACCGATGGGTGAGGGGTGGTCAACACAACCTGACCGCCAGGTTTTAATAACGTTCGCAACCACGCCAACCATTCTTGCGGATTCTCGACATGTTCGATCACCGCCAGCCCAGCGATTCGTTCAAACTGATTTTCGTTCTTTGATTGAGTAAATTCCGCGAGCGTCAGAAAATGATGCGCGGGAAAAAGATTTTTCGCGATCGCGATCGACTCTTCGTCCTGGTCCACGCCGATGTATCGTGTTGAATCAACGCAGCGGGCCAACTCTCCCGTTCCGCAACCAATATCGAGTAAAGGTCCCTGACCGAGGAACGGTTCGACCGCCGCAATCCGGCGGGATCTAAGAAATGGGGACAACAGGCCCGTTAATTGATCAGCCATGGAGTGATTTCAGACTGATCGCGGCATTCTCATACGCCTCCGCCAGCGTTATGCGGGACAAGGCTGGCCGTATGCTCAGGATCAAACGTCGTAGTACATCGAGAATTCGTACGGATGCGGTCTCAGACGTAACGCGTCGTATTCTTTTTGTTTCATGTCGATCCAGTTGGCGATGAAGTCGGCGTTGAAGACGTCGCCGCGGAGCAGGAACGAATGATCGGCCTGGAGCGCTTCGATCGCGCCGCGAAGTGAATCGGGCACGCTTGCAATCTGGGCGAGTTCTTCCGGCGGCAGATCGTAAAGATTTTTGTCGAGCGGATCGCCGGGATCGAGGCGGTTCTGGATTCCATCGAGGCCGGCGAGCAAGAGCGCCGAGAATGCGAGATACGGATTCGCGGCCGCATCGGGCGTACGAAACTCGATTCGTTTCGCTTTCGGGCTCGGCGAATAGGTTGGAATTCGAATCGCAGCCGAACGATTGCGCGCGGAGTAAGCGAGATTGACCGGTGCTTCGAACCCGGGCACGAGCCGCTTGTAGCTATTAGTCGTCGGATTCGTCAAGCAGGTCAGCGCGGGCGCGTGTTTCAGAATGCCGCCGATGAAAAACAATGCCAGGTCGCTCAACCCGGCGTAACCGTTGCCGGCGA